>WALL01000046.1 GCA_015522845.1 Nanobdellati archaeon | reverse complement strand
TATAAGCAGCGGCTTCCGCGTGAGGTCGTGCCCGTTGAAGCGCCGGTCGATGCCCATGCACTTTGTCAGCTTCGCCGGGCCGTTGGTATTTGTGCAGTTCTTCACCGGCTCGAGCGCCCGCACCAGAACCGCGCCGGCTTTCCCCTCGTGCTCAGTAACAACGTTGAACATCCAGTGCATCCCGTAGCAGAAATAGACATAGGCGTGGCCGGGCTTGCCGAACATCGGTGCATTGCGCTTGGTCATGCCGTGGAAGGAGTGGCTCGCAGGGTCGTTCTCGGTGTAGGCCTCCGTCTCGACGATTATGCCGCTCCTGCTGCCGCACACGAGCTCCTTTCCCAGCAGCTCTTTTGCTACTGTCACTGTGCCCCTTTCATAGAACGAGCGTGGAAGTGCCATAAGGCCACCTGCTTCGTGCGCCGTAGGCGCACGGGGGTTAGGGCGGGTAAGGGGTGTCCCCCTTCCCTTACGATGGGCCCGCCCGGGTTTGAACCGGGGATCTCCAGCGTGTGAAGCTGACGTCCTAACCAGGCTAGACCACAGGCCCGTGTGCTAAGTTTTTAGTAACTTCCTTTTAATTCTTTTTGGCGGTTGCGCCAATTGCGGCGAATGCCAGCAACACCACCCCACCGGCAAGGAAGGCATACTCAACCGGCAGGGCTCTCACAACCACCGCATATGCGAACGACATGGCCGCATAAGAGAAGCTTATCGCGGTCATGAACGGCGCGTAGAGGTTCTCCTCCTCCCTCTTGCCGACTATGCGGAAGAAGTAAAGCTCCCTTGTCGGCTCGAGGAATGCAATCGCTGTCCCTGCCACGAGGAAAAGCGCCACTAGTGAGAGGGCGTCGTTGAGGAAGAACATCGCAAAGGATACTAGGGCAAGCGTGCCGTAGCCAGCTGCAAAATAACTGTTGTAGCCGAAGCGGCTGGCCCTCTTCATAGCAGCATACTCGACCAGCACCAGCGGGAGTATCATCACAAATATCAGCAGCCCGATGAACCCCAGCTCATATCCCCTGCTTACAAGCATCAGCGGCACGAAGATATACGCGATTGCCCACCACGGCTCGATGCCGCCGTTGAGCACATAGGCCTTCAGCAGCTTCGGGCTCCCGGCAAACGCGGCAACCTCTGCAGCATCCCCTCCTCCCTCGTGCGGTGGCTGATGTCCCGTATGCCTATCTGCCTGAAGCGCACCAGGGTGATGAGCACGAAGACCGCCACAAGCACAAACACCGCCCGGATGCCCATTGCCTCAGAGAAGTAGCCGGCTGCGAGCGGCCCGAAGAGGTAGCCGATGTTCGTCATCGTGTAAAGCATCCCCTCGTTCCTGTCCAGCCTCTCGTCGCCGGACTCGTCGCGGAATAGTATCCCGAGCGACGAGCTCCTCAGGCTCTCGAGCGCCATTACCGCCATGGCGGCAATGAGGAAAAGCAGCAGGTCGCTTGTGAATGCGAACACCGCGTAGCAGATGCCGATGCCGAGCAGCGAGAGGCTGAACACCTTCGTGTCCCTCACCTTTGAGAGTATCTCTGGAGCGACGAACGCAGCCAGTATCCCAACGGCGGTGAATGCGGAGATGGCCATCCCAACTGCGGAGTCGCCCGGCAGAATCCCGCCGAGATAGACTGCCCAGACCGTCTCGACCATGGCCATCGCCATCCAGTAGATGGATGTTATCAGGCTGAACTGGAACACCTTGCTGCGCACCAGCCTCGGCTTCAGGAAGAAGAGGCGCATAACAGGATAACTGCACTGCAATTAAAAAGGTATGTACCTGACCTTCCTCGTCCCGGTGTACATGAAGGTGCGGTATGTCCCCACCGTGGTGGGGAAGCTGTCCCGCAGCTCCTTGACAAAGTCGAAGAGGTCCTCGGTCTTCTCGACCATTATCTCGAAGTCAATCTCCTCGGGCAGCCCGACTTCCTCGACTATGTAGGACACATAGGGGTTCGTGGCTATCCTCCGCATAAGCTCCCCTGGCCTTTTTTTCGCATGCATCCATATCTTGTACCAGATGAACTCCAGCTTTTTCGTGTCAAGGTTAGCGCGGTAGCCGGCAATCACGCCCGCCCTTTCCATGCGCCTTATGCGGTACGCCACTACCTTGGCGGACTCGCCGACCCTGCTGGCGATTTCAACGAGTGGCATCCGCGCGTTGTCGGCCAGTGCGCGGAGTATATCCATGTCAAGCCCGTCGATTGCCACCCTCTTGCTGGTCTCCCTAATATCAATCCTCTTCCGCTCGCCGCCCCCAAGGAGGAACCGCTGCTGCAGGTGTATCACGTCCGTCGCGACCTGCTCGCCATGCTCCCTTATGTAGCTGCCGTGCCTGCCCAGAAGCTCGTTGACCGCACCGTAGAACTCGGACAGGCTTTTCACCCACATGACCGCCAGCAGGTCGATTGCGCCCTGTGTGGTGAACACCCAGAACCACCGCGGGTCGCTTGTGAGGTAGCTGATTATCTCCTCCTGCTTTTCCCTGGGCGCGTTCTCGAAGACCAGCGTCAGCCTGCAGTAGGTGTAGCCGAGCTTCGGCATGTTGACAATCGGGTAGAAGCCGGTTATCACGCCGTCCGCGATGAGCTTGCGGACCTTGTATTCGACGCCCTGCTTGCTTAGCCCCACCTTTTTTGCTATCTGGGAAAAGCCCTGCCTTGCATCCATATCCAGCTCGAGGAGTATCTTCCTGTCCTTTAGGTCTAGCTTTGCCTCGCCGAAGCGCTCGAAGCGGCCCATGCAGTACATATGGAAAATTTAATATATATAGTTTTCGTTCTGTCAAGTTTTTTAATAAACTATTTATTATTGCCTAGTTGTGCAATAATATTTCATGGACATATACTCCCTCTGGAGCGAGTTCGTCGGCTGGGGACAGCGCAGCAGGACGGAGACGCCCTTCCTCATAGATATCCTCTCCAGGAACGGCTGCCGCTCCGTCATAAACGCCGCGCTAGGCGACGGCTTCACTACCATCAAGCTTTTGGGAAAAGGGTTTGAGGTCACCAGCAACGAGATAGACCCGCGCTACGAGGCAATCGCGCGGAAGAAGGCGGCGGAGCGCGGGCTGTCGCTGGATGTCACCCACAACAACTGGCTCGGTTTCAGCCGTGTCGGGAAAAAATTCGACGCCGTCCTTTGCCTGGGAAACTCCCTCTGCCTGCTGAAAAGCAAGGGGGAGATTACCCAAGCGCTCCGCGAGTTCCGCACTACGCTGAAGGAAGGCGGCATCCTGATAGCCGACCAGCGCAACTTCGACTACCTGCTCGACGAGCGGCCGCTCCGCGGGAAATTCAGATATTCCAAACACTACGTCTACTGCGGCGATTCGGTGGACGGATATCCCATAAGCGTAAGCGACGACAACATCACCTTCGAGTACCGGCATAAGGGAGAGGGGATTATCGGCAACTTCAACATGCTCCCCTATCGCCGTGAAGAGTTCATCGAAATGCTCCGGAAAGCTGGCTTCTCTGAGGTGGAGTGGTACGGCGACTACAAGAAAAGGGATATAAACGCGGATTTCTTCCAGTTCGTCGCCAGGCGGTAGCGGGCTTTTATTCTAGAAAGCACAAAACAAAAGCATGGCCCCAAAGCCGAAATACCTGCGCCTCAGGACAGAGGGGGGGCAGCCAGTCTCGGTTGTCTACAGCTATCAAAGCGGCGTCGAGATAGAGGAGGGGCTGTCGAAGTACATGAAGGCGGCGTATAAGAGGCTCCGGAACAGCTACAAGATGGCGCTCACCGCGCCGAAACCCGTGCTGAAGGAGCCACCTGTGGGGGACGCCACCGGGAAGTCGTCCGGCCTGTACGAGGGGATAGGCGGGATGTACCGCCTCCGCACACCCGAGGAGGTGGATGAGCTGGCCACCAAGCATTTCCTTAGGCTCCTGAACGACATCGAGGAGAGGGTGTCCCGCCACCTCGCTGAGAACCCCTTCGAGAAGGCGATTACCATTGAGGACGTCGAAAAAAGGCAGAACAGGATAAGCAGCGATGCAGAGGATACCGCCAAGGCCATATTGTCTGGCCTTGTTGAGGAACACAGGAAGGCGGGGCTGAAGCCGGACATGGTAACATACCTAACCCTGCAGAAGCACGTCAGCGGGAGGATAAAGTCGCTGGTTGGCGACCTTGCCAAGGAGCGGCGGAACAGGATACGTGAGCTTGAGAGGGGAAAAAAGCCAATCCCCCCCCACTACACACGCTGAGCGGGCCAGGGGGGATGTCAAACAGCCCTTTTCCGCCGAATGCGGAAAAGCCCTGGGCTGTATACATGCACCGTAGCCCGGCGCAATGGGCGGGACAAGCCCGCCTGCTTTGGTGTCGTGTTTCCAGAGCGGGCCCAGAGGGATCCAAAGAGCAGCCTTTCTTTCGAAAAGAAAGGCTCCTCGGAATCCAAAGAAACTTACGTTTGAGCAATATAATGTGCTGGCGGGAACGGCCCTTTCTGCTATGGCTGCTTCCCCCGGCAATCCTTGTGGATCTGCCAGGTCGCAGCCGCCCTGTACAAAAGCGCCGGCGGAAATTGGGATCCACCAAATGGGAGCCGTTGGCTCCCCAACGGGCCCGGAGGGATCCAACAAACCCTTTTCTGTGTGAGTTGGCGAGAAAAGCGTTTACGGAAACTGGAACCCGCGAGGTGGGAGGCGCAAGGCCTCCCAACGGGCCCGGAGGGATTCGAACCCCCGATCTTCAGCTCCGAAGGCTGCCGCGTTATCCAGGCTACGCTACGGGCCCTTGCCTTATAATTAGCCCCCAGCTATAAATGCTTTAGCAGAACTTTGGCTTGTCCTTATACTGGCTGCATAGCACCTGCTTGAATTCATCCTCTTCAAGGTAGCCATACCTCTGCCCATTCACAACAAGGGCTGGCGCAGACGTGACGTTGAAGTCCGCCATAAATGCCTTCATTATTGGCTGGCCCCACTCGGTGTCCAGCGAGAACACAAGAAGCCGGTTGCCGAGCTCGCGCTTTAGGCTGTCAAGTATCTTCCCTTGGCCGATGCACCCCTCACAGTTATGGGAAGAGTAAAAATAGACCACATCAGCGGTGTCAGTGTTGCACTTCTCACGGAGCTGGTGGTAGAACAGCCAAGTGCGAAGCTCAAGGAAGCTGTAGTCGTCCTTAAGCATTTGGAACTCTGTCCCAAAGTCCTCAGCATCCTGGTAAGACTGAAGGCGCTTGCCAAGCTCGTTTAGCCGGGCAGTTGCCTGCCCAACCTCCGCGCTTAGCACGCCGCACGAATGCTCAGGGCCGAGTGCGTCCATATAAAGCAGTGAGAGCTGTATGTTCTGCATGTCTGCATCGATACTATGCGTTTGCTCGGTCAGGAGGCGGGATTTTTCACTATTCAGCGAATATCCAAGCAGCCCCCCAACCACGAATATGGCGAGTGTTATTACCAGTGCAAGCGCCGCATGCTTTAATGTCAAGTCCTTTTTTACCATCTGTTGTCAGCCCCGGTTATCTCGTATAGCAGGCTTGCTATCCACATGAAGTTCAGGAACAGGAAGTAGATTAATACATATGCCACGTATGCGGCCTTCATGCGCAGCGACACCTTCTCGCCAGAGACGCCATGCGAGAAGAAAAGCACGGCTGTGCCAAGCAAAAAGACTGCACTGCCCACAAATAAGTAGTAAAAATTTGTAGCTAGGAATGAGCGCACGAGGTCAAAGTCAAAATAGAACCCGTAAAGCATTGAGTAGTAGATGTTTGCAGCGAGCGACTGAAGTGACTGCACAAGCAGGTATACTGAAAACACAAATGCAGGCATCGCTAGGAATATTGCAAGCATTGAAAGCGGGAGCAGCACCATCCCTAGCGTCCCATATCTCCTGTTGAAGACCATGTACCAATACTGCCGCAGGTTCTGGTAGGAGCCCCTTGTCCAGCGGAGCCGCTGCTTGTATAGCTCCCCAATGCTTGGCGGCGCAATTGTGAATACCTCTGCGTTTGCAGAATTTTCTATCTTATAGCCATTTGCATGCAATCGGTAGGCAATTTCCATATCTTCGGTAACAGTGCCAGTGTCGTAGCCACCAAGCTTCCTAATGACATCCGTCCTGTAGATTGATAGCGGGCCGGGGGTTACTGTGATCATATCAAGCGCAGCGGCCATCTTACGCTGCAGTATTGATGTCAGATACTCAAGCCATTGGACCTTTTGGAGTATATTACTTGGCTCAAATACCTTCATTGCAGGCGTAACTGAGGCAACCTGGGGATCCTTAAAATAGCCAACCATCCTTAAGAGCGCATCTTTCTTTGCAAAAGAGTCAGCATCAAGGCAGGCATAAAGCTCAGTCTTAACGTGCTTGAGCGCATAGTTCATTGCATCTGCCTTTCCGCCATTTCTCTTGCGCAGCACCTTTACCTTTTGGCTGTATTTTGCGGCGACCTTGTAGGTGCCATCTTTGGAGCCGTCGTCCACGACAATAACATCCTTTTTGCCGGGGTATTCAAGCTCTAGTGCTGATTTGATGGATTTTTCTATTGTCTTTTCCTCATTGTATGCAGGGATGATTATTGTTATTGAAGGGAAGCGCTTTGGCCTTGGGTCATAGCGCACTTCATGGCGGTGCTCAAGCAATATCAGTAGCCAAAATACTGATGTATATATCACAGCAAAAGACAGCACGGTTATTAATTCAAGCTGCACGGCGTGATTGTAAGTGGCTTTATATTTATTGGTTGCCACAAAAGACAGGTGAAGGCTAAATACTGGCTGCTGGCAATATTGGCACTTTCCCTTCTTGTTAGAGTGCCATACATACTTGCTGGTGCCCCGCTTGACTGGGATGCTGCCGCATATGCAGACAATGCCAACTATTTTGCTGGCACCGGGCACTACTTTGAAGCAATCCGCGCTCCGCTGCTGCCACTTCTCCTAATGCCGTTTGAGGCGACGGGCACGCTTGCTTGGGCTCCAGTGGTGCTGGGGCTCCTTTCGCTGGCAGCAGCGTTTATGCTATTTAAGGAGATTGCAGGCGAAAAAAAGGCCCTGCTTGCAACAGCCATACTATCACTGTCCGGCTTGTTTTACTCCTGGACTGTCCAACTCTCAGTAGAAAGTACAAGTGTGCTTGTGCTCTCGCTAATGTTCCTGTTCTTTATCCGCGCAGCGAGGGACAAGAAGTGGCTTCTTCCTGCGTTTGCTGCGGCAGCCTTTGCAGTGCTAGCCAGGTACTACTTTTTCATAGCGCTCCTCTTGGGGATGGCGTTTTACTACAAAAAAACACGCTCTGCCAGGGGATTTGGGGGGGGCATAGCCCTCTTTGCCCTCATGCTATTGCCATGGGCGGCCTTCAACTACATGCACTTTGGCAGCCCAATATACTCAGTGGCTGGGTCCATTACGGTTTTCTTCTCTGATGCAGCAAACTTCAAGCCTGCTAGCTTTTACCTGCAGAACTGGTGGCAAATCGCAGACATAGTTACGTGGGCCCTCCTTGCAGTGGGGCTATCGCGCTACAAAGGGTTCTCTAAAGAAGAATGGCTGCTCGCAGTGTGGCTGCTGCTTAGCGCAGCCATCTGCCAGCTTTCGCCAGTCAAGGAGGTAAGGTATTTCGTGCCCGTGCTGCCATCAATTGCTTATTTCGCTGTAAAGCCGCTGGCAAGCAGCAGGCGTATGCAGGCAGCTGCACTCATCCTTATAGCAGTTTCTGGCATAAGTGTTATGTCCTATGCTGCTTTTTCCCATGCGCCTAATCCCTGTGCACACCACACGGGGGTTGTGCTTGCATCGCAGGGGCTTAATGGAACAATATGCTCAACCCATTGGCCAATTGTTGCATACTACTCAGGGCAGCCAGTCAAAAAGCTTTGGTATGGCCGCAACTACAGCGAGTGCATTAGGAATGCAGACTGGCTTGTCTATGCGCCAAATGGCGATTCCGCAATTAACAATGAGGTGCTTGGCAAAGACCCACACTTAAGCCTTGCCCGCTCATTTGGCCCGGAATGCTCCAAAGCATTTTTATATAGAATCACTAAAAAATAGCCACAAAGCCCCGTGGTGTAGCACCCGGCCGTAACCCAGCTGGCGTGTTAGACTACCGCGGAGCACAAGGCTCCGCAATAGGCATAGCCCCGTGGTGTAGTGGCCAATCATCATCGGCTCTGGACCGGTGGACAGCGGTTCGAATCCGCTCGGGGCTACTGTTTTTTTATATTCAAGCAGGGGGTGGGCTTCCGAGGGTAGCCAGGGGGCGGCACGCCCCCTAGGGACGCTCTTCGAATCCGCTCGGGGCTACTGTTTTTTTATATTCAAGCAGGGGGTGGGCTTCCGAGGGTAGCCAGGGGGCGGCACGCCCCCTAGGGACGCTCTTCGAATCCGCTCGGGGCTACTCCTTATGTTCAAGCAGTGGCTGTTCAGATGCCCAGGCAACATCCAGCATTTCATCCTTTGGCTTTGGCTGGAGCTTCTCCGGGAGCGGCTTTTGGAATGCCCAGCTTGTTAGCCCTGCAACAGGCTCTATCACTATAGACCCAGCAAGCATCACTATTGCAGCTAGTGATATGGCGTAGAACAGCGCAATGTTGTCAAGTATCAGCCTAAAGAAGCTAAGCGAGTTTAGTATTGTAGCACTTGCGTTTGTGCTGTTAGCAAGGTTCTCCCTGGTGGCAGCTACTGCCTTTGCTACTGCGCCCTCATATTCGATGGTGTAATTGTGGTACATCTGCTGAAGTGTCTGCTGCTGTTCTGGTGTCAGCGCCCCATAATCAGTTACTCCTGCTTGTGTGAGGAAGTCATCCCATCCCATTTGTGGGTTTGCATTCCTTACCATCTGCTCAATTGTTGCATTGTTGATGCTGGACGTGCTAACGGCAGCCATCCCAGTAATTGAAGACATGAATTGGTCGCGGTAATATTCCGTGTTCCCGGATACGACTAGCATTGTCCCGACAAGTGCAACGATAGCAATTGTAACAACGGCCTTTTTTGCCTGGTCAAAGCCAATGCCAAAGCGCGTTCCCCTTGCACCGCTGGCAAAGAGCCCGCCAATGGACGCCCCCGCCACTGCCCCAAGCGCAAGGAGGGTGTAGCTGGTGATATGGTTCCAGAACACAACCGATCCCACCAGCGCTGCAATCAGCATAGCCATTGCAGATACGCCAGTTGCCTGTAGCTTCCCTAGGAAGCGGGCGCCTGCAAATAGCGCACCAAGTGACACCCCCATAAGGGCAAGCGAGAGGATTAACACCAGCGGGCTCCTGGCTAAGGCATTAGCGTAAAGTGACGGGTCAGCTACTTTTGCGATTGAGAAGCCCAGCCTGGAGAAGAGGACAATTGCAATCAGGCCAGCTATAGTTGAAATGCTTGCTGTGGCCATTACGTAGCGCTTCTTATCCATTCCTACACCTTTGTTGTTATATCACACCCATCTTTTGTAACGATTATGGTCCTTTCAGCCTGTGAGATAAGCCCGTCATCAACAAGGACAGGATAAGCTGTGAATATTCCCTTTGATATAATCTCCCGCAGTGCAATCTTTAGCTTTAGCCCGCTTGCCGCGGGAAGCAGGTGCCTCTTGGCAAATGGGAAGTGGGGGAAATGCTCGTTAGCATATGCCACCACCCTCCTGCCGTCAGGGTTGCGCGTTGGCTCGTTGCTGTTGACAGAAAGTATCTCTACCCTGCTTTCCTCAGTTACCCTGCCACGGCCAGCAGATGCAAATGGCTCTATTGCCATTGCCATCCCCTCGCGGAGTGTCCATCCGCCAGCTGTGCGCACATTTGGTATTGAGAGGCCACTGTGCAACACGTTCTTGCCAAGCACATGCCCCCCAAGGTTTTCAACCGGTTCGAACCCGTACGAGCGTATGGTATCCTCAATTATCCCCCCTAGCTCAGATGTATTCACGCCGGGTTTCACTGCAGCAAGCACGTTCTCAAGTGCCTGCTCAGTTGCCTCGACAAGCTTCCCATGCTCGCCTGTGAGGTCAACAGTCATTGCGGTATCCCCGACATACCCATTCACGTGCGAGCCGACATCAAATTTTACCACATCCTCGCCAAATGTTGCATCGTCGCCAATTCCCGGCGAGTAGTGTGCTGCCTGCTTATTGCGTGAGATGTTTGCAGGGAAGCCAAGCCCGTCTGCCTTTGACAGTATCTCCTTCTCAACCCATTCTGCAAGCTCAAGCAGCGAGCCCCCAACCTTTATTTTTTTAGCGCCTCGCTCAAGTGCCGAGCGTGCTATTTTTCCTGCTTTTTTATAATTTTCTTCTGCACCTTCTTCCATGCTAACTACTAATCAATAGTTATTTAAATAATCATGCTGTTACCCAACCCATGGAGACTGCACTCCGGCTGCAGCAGCAGATGGCTTTAGAGAAGTTTGAGGGCTTGAATATTGTCGATAAGCGCCGTGTCCTCTTCCACATGGATGAGCTGGCAAGGGAAAAGGGGTATCTCAACGAGAAAGACCTAAAGCAGAAGAAGCCATATATCTGGGACCAGCTATGCGCCGACACAACAATGAAGCTATTCCCTTAATTTTTGCTCAAGCTTTTTCCACCGGGCGAGCGAAGCGAGTAACAGGAAAAAGGTTGCTATGCGCCGACACAACAATGAAGCTATTCCCTTAATTTTTGCTCAAGCTTTTTCCACCGGGCGAGCGAAGCGAGTAACAGGAAAAAGGTTGCTATGCGCCGACACAACAATGAAGCTATTCCCTTAATT
>WALL01000045.1 GCA_015522845.1 Nanobdellati archaeon | reverse complement strand
GCATGACAGAGCAGCAGCAGGGGGAAGGCCTGCTTTCCAAGCTGGAGAAGCCGTGGTACGCCCTGCTTGACGCGCTGGAAGCGAAGGGCGTGCCTGTTTATAGGGTGGTGGACCCCATCGACGAGCACGTGCCGAGCGTGCTAGTTGCGATTCTGGTGCTGTTGCTGCTTCTTGGTGGGATTGCATTTCTGCTTATCGGAGGGGGGACTGCAAACATAACCCTCAAGGTGACGGCCGACGGCAAGCCGCTGCCGGGCGTGAGCGTCGCGGTTTCCGGGAACGGTGTGGAATTGGAACAGACGACCGGCAGGGAGGGGAGCACCGAGCTCTCGCTGGTGAAGGGGAAGTATGAGCTGAACCTGACTAGGGAGCACTGCGACAGCAGGAGCGCGGAGCTGGATGTGAAGAAAAGCGGCGAGAGGGAATTTGAGATGAGCTGCAGGACCAGCGCGCTCTTCGGCGGGTGTGCGGAATTGCCCGAGACATTGGACACCGCAAGGGTTGTGGGGGAGGACAATGTGGAGCCGAGCAACTGTGTGCTTACCGCGACCTCGGGCGGCGTGCCCGTGGAAACGGGCTGGGCGATAGACGGGAACAACCGGCTGATATTCGGAAAGGGGAAGTGCATACAGGACAACTACTCCATACTAATACAGTGCGACAGGCACTCTCGCCAGGCAAGCGCGAAGGAGATAATACAGGAGGCGATGGTCGACGGCGAGGTGGTTGTCTATGCGAGCGGCGCGGCAAAGGGGCTCGAGGCGGGGACGGTATATAATGTGTATGTAACGGTCACCGGGGAGAGCGGCCAGCCGCTGGAAAACATGCGCGTTGTTGCGGTTGACTCGATGGGAAACGAGTATATAACCGGATACAGGAACACCAAGACGACTGACGTGACAAATGTGGACGGCCAGGCGATGCTGCAGATGGCCGCGGGGCTGGAGTTCTACGTGCGGGCGGAGGACCCGAACGGGGAATACGCGCCCGCGGTGAGCAAGCTGCTGAGGGCGGACGACGCGATTGAGCTTGAGCTGCAGATGAAAAAGGGATTGCAGAGCGGGATAAGCGTCACGCAGAAGGGGGGAGGCGGGATAGCAAACGCACCGGTCGTTGTGAAAAGGGGCAATGTAACACTGATAAGCGAGAACGCAGATGGAAGCGGCAACCTCACAGTCGCACTTGAAGAAGGGAAGTATACAGCAGAATCCGCACCGCCTGGCTATGTCCCGGCGGCGAAGGGGTTCAAGGCGGGGGAGGACGTGGCGCTCGAGCTGGAGCCCGTATCCGAAAAGGACCAGGGGATAATTAAGATAACCGCGGTTGCACCCGACGGCGTGCCCCTAAGGGATGTAAGGGTGCTGCTCGGGTTCAACGGGGTGACTGCAGGGGACTGCCTGACCACACAGAGCGGGAAGTGCGTGTTCGAGAAGATGGCGCCGGGGACGTATTCCATTGCGGCGGTTGCGCCGGCGACCGCAGAGGAACAGGAGTTCGGGACGGTTGAACTGGCAGCGGGGGGCTTGGTGGAAAAGGAGATAACAATTGCACCAAAGATGTTTGCAGTGCACGTGAGGGCGAAGACCGCTACCAAGTTCCTCAGCAAGGCAACGGTAACCATGCTCTCGCGCTCCACGGAAGAGGAATTGAACAGCAGCATAACCGGCAGCGATGGCAAGGCAGAGTTCAGCGCATACCTAGGGCAGAGCATATACTTCAAGGGGAGCCATGCAGGCTACCCGGATGCGACCAGCACAACGGTGCTTGTTACCGGCGAGACAGCTGAAACCCTCCTTTTCATAAAGGCAGGGGAGGTAGGTAGTGGGTGGATAGCCGTCACAAAAGATGAAAAGCTAAGGCTGCTGCTCCCGGAATCCATCTTGCCTGGCGGGAAGGCAAAAGCGACGCTGATGACGGCGGTTTCAAAGGACAAGGGCTACAAGTCCACCACGCTGGAGATATGGCTTGGGAAGGAGGGCAGCATTGAGAACCCTGTAAAAACACCTGTTGAGATAGGGGAGATGCAGGCCAAGCCGGGCGACACGCTTGAGATGGGAGGCAGCTATATTGGGGGAAAGGCATCCTTGCTGGAAAAGCCAGGGAATGGAAAATATGCCTTGTACTCCACTGGGGGCGGGAGCCAATCGGTCGATATCCCGCTTGTGGCAAAGGCGGATGCCACTGCAAAGTCAACAGAAGTCCACTACCGAGTGAAATGGGAAACAGAAGGCGGCGACATAGTGCAAAGCAGCTGGCTGTCGGCAGAGCTGCCCATAGGTGCAGTGAGTGGGTGGGCTAAGGTCGCCAATGCCTATTTCAGCAGCTACCAAGCAGGATTTGGTGCAATTGATGCACCAGAGGGGGTATGGAAAAAGCATGCCAGCCTGGTGCCAGGGGAGGTGACCTACCTTCACGTGATTGCCCGGGCAAAGAAAAGCTCCACTATGGCTAGCATACCAATTGCGGCAATCCCAAGTGGGCACCTGGCCCTTACGGGCTATGTGCTTAATGGAAAAAGCCAGCAGCTAAAGCCAAGGATACCACAGACCATCAGGATAAGCTCAAAGGTAAAAGAAGGCGGCGAAGTGCGGCTTGCCATTGGCATAATGGCATCCACTGCTGCAAAGGACATTGGCGTCCGCCTGTTTAATGACAGGAATAGCCCGCTAACAATAACTGTTGATGGCTCACAAAAGGAAAGGAGGACCCCCATTGCAAATGTGACCGCAGTGGTTGTGCCGCAGGCAAAGGTATGCCCGCCAAACGGGTACGAAGGGAAGTGCCAGTGGGGTGAGTTTTCGGCGGACGGCTTATTGGGGTCGCTTGGGAGCCATTCCAAAAGGGAGATAAGGGTAAAAATAGTGTTTAAGAACAACGCAACTGAAGCCCGGAAGGTAAGCATGTCTGTTGCTGCAACAGGCATCAGCCAGCTGGGCTATGACCGCAACATTAGTGTCCCGGCAAAGGGCAGCAAAACCGCTGTTATAACTGGGGTTGGAGAGGTGCCAGGGAAGATTAGGATACGCCTGGGATGCTATAACTGGCTCACAATAAGGCACGGCGTTACAGACTACTCAATAAGGGCTGAAGGCCTCATCAGCGGCTCAGCCGAAGTGCGCGTGATGCCGCTAAGGAACGGTGCCCTCATCCCCGGTGCTGAGGTGTCTGTTGACGGAAAAGCGCTTGTAAACGGCGGGAAGTATTACACTAGCAGGGGGATGAAGCTAATCCTTGGCAGCCATGCCAATATCAGCGTAAAATACAAGGAATTTGGGGAGCTTTCAAAGGAAGAAAACGTCTCGGGAATATTCTTTGTGCCTGAGGAGCGCGACAACAAGAAGCCAACGCTGCTAATCAGCAGCTATAACCACCAAGTAAGCAAAAAGATTGTTACTGTCGAAAACCGCGAGGGCAAGCAGGCGGCAGTCAGTGTGCTGCCAAGTTTTGATGAGAAGTATGCAAACATAAGCACGGACATTGTCATACTGGATTCCCAGGGGAACGAGATGAGCAGCAGCAAAATCCCGGCAAACGGCAAGGCAGAGGTATACCTTATAGCAACCCCAAAAAGCGATGAGTGCAACCAGCGCGTAAGCAAGAACAGCCTGAAAATAACTGCGACTGCACCTGGGATAAGGAAGGAGGCAACCTATTTTGCGGATGTGAGCTGTGACATTACCGCTGGCGGAACTGGGGACTGGGTAGTATTCAGGGAAAGCGGTGAGATAGGGAGGGAGTCCTGTGAGATTGTTGGGAACACGGCGTATGTGTGCGATGCCGAGCAGCTTAGCAAGGCACTCCTAAAGGCAGCTGAGAACTTGTATTCGTCAGGCAAGGAGAGTGAAGTGCACACATACGCGTTCGGCAACGACTTTGTGAATGCAAAGGTGATGGGTGAAGTGGCTGCAAGAATGCAGCTTAAGTACCCAAGCAAAATAGGGGAAACAGGGGACAATTCCCTAGCCATTCCAGACATTGGCTGCGGCATAATCCACGCAAAGATTGTGAAGGGCCAGCAGGGCAGGGAAACGCTATCCATAACAAAAGATGATGCACCCTGGTGCAAGCCGGGAAGCCCGTATTATTTCGCCGGGGCAATGAACCTTGACAGCGGCATTGCATCTGCAAAAGACCAGCTCAAGACAATGGCCGCATCAAGCGAGTCCGAGCGGAAGGAGTTCCTCGGCGCCCCACTGCCAACGGACGACGAGGCCGTATTCACTGTGGAGTACAAAGGGCTAAAGGGCACCTCCTCGCTTGCCTTTAACAAATACCGCTGGCTAACCGCAAAGAAAAAGCTGTTTTACGCGGGCACTGGATACTTCCATGCAACGCCCATCCGAAGCGGTGCTGACTTCTTCATCGGCACGGTTGGGAAGCCATCACCGTGCTTCCTGCAAAATCTGGAAAACTACTGGACAACCGGGGCAAATAGCTACATATCAAACTCGCTTATGGGGGACACCGTAATTGCAGACTTGAGCAAGTGCCATGCCCCTGCGCCAGTAGAGGTGCCAAAGGCGTCCGTTAGCATAAGCGACTCCAAGGGGAGCGATGTGCACACCACAAGCGACGACAAGGTAACTGTGACTGTTGATTCAGGCGGTGAGGGCTGCATTACGGTAATGGAGGATAGGACAGGCCATGAGCTAAAGAAGTGGGAGGGAAAGAGCTTTGAGGCACAGCTGCCCGGCGAGGGCTTCCTGCTGTTCAAATCCTCGTGCAAGAAGGATGCATATCCAAGATGGGCAACCACCTACCTTGTAAAGGACAGCACTCCGCCATCAATAGGGCTGCCCATTCTTACCGCAACGAGCAATGATACGCTGGAATTCGTAGCAGAGGCAACAGACGACTACGGCGTGCAGTCATGCGAGCTGAGCGTGGACGAGCTCGGCACGGTCTCGAAGTGCTCGCCGAGGGGGGATAGCGGATGGGTATGCAGCCAAAGCGGGCTGCACGAAAAGCTCCCAAAGGACATATACTCCCTGCTCCACTTCAACGTTAGCTGCACCGACAGCAACCTGAACACCGCAACGGCAGGGGGGGTAGTATACTACTACCCGCCAGGGGTCAAGCCAAATATAGCCATAAACGCAACAGCAAGCGGGCTTGTATATGTGGAGCCATATTACTACACGCCAAACCAAGATGTAAGCCTCGTCTTCACAGCCTCATCAGAGACGGGCATTACTGGCTGCTCAGCCAACGACTCCTCTGGCCAGTGGAAAGACTGCTCGCTGGTCCAGTGCAATGAAAAGAGCGGCGACCGCTGCCTGAATGCGACATACAGGTGCGAGCAGATGGCTATGGGGCATGAGGGGCATAACAGCGAAGAGGCAGTCGTGTGCAACGAGATGGCAGCGGAAGAAGAGAAGGCGCAGACAACCGAGTTCCAGCCGCTTTTCATATGGGACAAGGAAGCACCGGAAATAACAGATATAGAGGCATCGCCATATGATGTTACAAATTGCTCGTTTACAGGGGTCCCAACAGTTAGCTTCAGCCTGCAGGATAGCTGGACGGATGACCAGGACCTATCATCAAACCGGACCGTGTGCGATGTTAGCATATTGGCAAAGGACGGCAGCGTGCTTTACTCAATAACCGGCGCCCACCCGCTTGAGACAAGCCACGGTGGAAGCCAAGGCCAAGTTACCGGCATGCATGAGTATGCAATTGCCATGAAGCTTGCCAAGGGCGTTGGGGATAGCGGAAAGACAACCGCTAGCCCGCAGAATATACAGGTGAACTGCTCAACAACCCTCTATTCGTCAGAAGGGGAGGGGGATATGGGAATTAACCTTGCCGGTAAGGTGGAATCCAGCAATTGGGGGCTTGTGTCGCAGAGCCAGCTGCACGGGCCGAATCTGCCGATTTATATGCTGCCGCCAGGTGCGGCGGAAGCAGGGGATATGCTAACAAAGCTTGGGGAATATTGCTACAACCATGCATACAATATTGCCCCCGGCAAGGACGACACGCAGGCGTGCTTCAGGGTGTCGCCCGAGCTGCTGGATGGCCCTGTAAACGCACCCGCCTCACTTAGCTTGCAGGACAAGGGGCCGGTTGTAAAGAGAGGTAGCAAAATAGGGGGAAGCCCATCAGCAGATGACTTGTATTTGAAGGGGCCATACAATAAGGATAGTGGGATGCTGCTTATGTGGTTTGGGGATAAGGGCTGGCGGCAGGATGACTACAGCAGAAGCCATGACGAGCGGCATGAGAACGACCTGCACCTTGACAATGCCTTTAGCAGCGGAAGCAATTGGGGAGCAGGCCAGGATGAAATCACTAGCGCCGACGCTGTTAAGGACAACAGCAACTGTGCGGCCATTACTAGCTTCCCAACGCCTGCCTCGCCAGCCAGTGGCGACCCCAACTATAACCCGGACAGCGATGATTGGATTGTGCCAAGGCTGCAGTCCATGGCCATTAACAGAAACGAGATATACCGCGAATGCTCAAGGAACGATGTGGCGCCAGACGGCCCCACGGAAGCAACAGTAACTTGCACTGCAACTGATGCGGAAAAGGACGAGCTGAACTACTGGGTTTATACACCAAACAAGGCAAAGGGGGCAGAAAAGCTTGGGTTTACCCCACTGAAGCAGGCATATTCCCAAAACAGCAGCTCGCTATGGGATGAACTGGCTGCAGATAACTACTTTTCAGTAACTGGGGGGGACTACGCTGCAGTATCCACTGGAAATATGAATGTTACGGCCGAGAGTGGCATGGATTGGGGCGGGCAGGGGGATGCAGCTTACACACTACACTGCAAGGCGACCGACCAGGACTGGAACGAGACCCCCCAAAATAAGAATGTGCAGCTGAGAGTCAAGAACAGTAACCCGCAGGTAATAAGGGTTTGGACAGACGATAGCAGCAAGATGTACTGGGGGGATACAAAGAAAATCAAGTGCGAGGCCGTTGACTGCGAAGACAGTGGGAACAGCTTAAATGTTATAATATCCTACAGGAACGAGAATGGTGGCAGCACATGGAATCAGCTGGATACGACATATGATGGTGGTGACACGTTCAACGCGACCTTTACGGCACCGCTTCCGCCAAAAGGTGCCTCATCAAGCAGCGGCTATGCTGGAAACTTTGACTTCAAGTGCGAGGTAACGGACACCGACAAGGGCGTTGGCAGTGGCATTGGAGAGGGCATTGCCTATGTGCATGATGTCGGCAGCGTAAAGATATACGACCCAGAGCCAGAGCCCGATGTATACGACGATGACAAGCTGATGATGTACACGGGGGACAGCATTGACTTTAACGCCAATGTATACGACGAGGATGGAAACACCATGAGTTGCGTCCCGCTTGACTACCTTGGCTTTAGTGCCACCAACGGGCTTGCCAAGGTGGACGGCAGCAACAGTGCATTTAAATCAAGTTACGAAGAATCCGGCGAGGGCACGGCCACCGTAACAGTAAGCCTCTTTGGCAAGAGCGATGGCATTAGGGTAAAGCTAAGGAAGCGCAACATATACGCAACGTTTTACCCGCTGCTCTGGGACCAGTGCCATTGCCCGGGGGGGGAGGGGGGCGGTATTAACTATCTTCCGTATAACTTTACCTGGCCTCTCCATGACGATAAGATATATGGGACAGGTGGGGAAGATAGCGCCCATGGTATTGACAACAAAGACATTACCGGCTGCACTGACG
>WALL01000044.1 GCA_015522845.1 Nanobdellati archaeon | reverse complement strand
GGTCTCCCATCATTATTGGCACCACCTTTGCCTTTGGGAACCTTTTTTGTATGAATGGGAGCTGCACCTCAATTGAGTGCTCCCCGTTATGTGCTGCTTTATTTAGGACGCCAATGTCCTGCAGCCCCTCAGCTATTGCGTAGTTAATCCCGACAGTGCCAAGCGGAGTCTTCCACCCCCCATCAAAGTAAATGCATGTATCCCCAAGCGACGACCCGGTGTGGTCAGGGCCTATGAGGACGATTGTATCTGCAGCGCTCATGTTTGCATACGTCCAGGCTGCAGTCTGGCCGGAGTACTTGTAGCCCGCATGGGGCGCAAACCCTGCAATTGCATGGTGCTGCTGCTTGGTATTTGAGAAAAACTGGCTAACTTCCCTGTCAAGCTCCGTGGGATCGCTAGGATAGAACATCCCTGCAACAGCAGGCTCCCTCATGGGCTCATCCCCTTCTTTTCCGCCAGCGCTTTTCTCACCAAGCGATAGCAGAAAAGGGCTGGATAGAACATCCCTGCAACAGCAGGCTCCCTCATGGGCTCACCCCCTTCTTTTCCGCCAGCGCTTTTCTCACCAAGCGATAGCAGAAAAGGGCTGGATAGAACATCCCTGCAACAGCAGGCTCCCTCATGGGCTCACTTCCCAGTTGACTCGTAGTCTTCAATTGTTGCCTTGAAATCTGCTGGGCTTTTGATGACACCACGCCTTAGGAGCAGTTCACGGGTTAGTATCCAATACGCGAGCGCCAGGCTTTTCTTGCCCTTGTTGTTTAGCGGGACTGCAAGGTCAATGTTCTTCAGCACATTGTTAGTGTCACAAAGCGCCACAACAGGAATCCTTACCTTCTTTGCTTCTTTTATCACCTGCTTGTCAACACCCGGGTCGCTTACAAGGACAACGTCTGGCTCGACAAAGTTTGGGTTGTGGGGGTTAGTTAAAGTGCCTGGGACAAACCGCTTTACGCTAAGCATGCAGCCGACATTTTCAGCAAACTTGCGTGCGGGCCTTCTAGCATAAACTCTTCCAGCCACAACAAGTATTTTTGCTGGCTCATAGTCAGAAAGGAACTTTGCAGCTATCGCTAGCCTCTTGTCAATGGTATTCACGTCTAGGACGTGGAGGCCATCGGGCCTTGTCTTGTATATGTAAGGCCGCATGTCCCCGGTCTTATACTGGGACCCAATATGTATCCCTGCCTTTAAGTAGTCCTCAAGCGGGACAAGCAGCTCGCTGCCCTCGGCAGGGGCTTTTGATGCTTTTCCTTTTACTGTAGCCTTCTTCGGCTTTTCAACGGTTTTTTCTTTTTCTGCCATATGTTCTCACCTTCCGGTCTTTTAACCCCGTGTTATTTTTCATTTTTGGGGGTGCGAGTGCTGGTGGGGCCGCGGAGATTTGAACTCCGGTCGCCAGCACCCCGAGCTGAAAGGATACCAAGCTACCCTACGGCCCCTGTGCGGCTACCTCAGCGAGGGTAGCCCTTTATGTCCTCGATAACCTCCTCATGGCTAAGCAGCATTCTCCTGCAGCAGTACCTGTCCAGCCCGAGGTCATCAAGCACTTTTTCAGGGTCTTCGCCTTTGTCAGTGCGCTTCTTAAACTCTTCCCAGTACTGCCCAAGGGCTTTTCCACACGTAAAGCATCTTATTGGCGCATGCATTTGTCTCACCTGTAGCTCTTTTGCCGCTTCTTCCTTGCCCCACGCCCCATTGGCTTTTTGGGCTCTTTCCTTCTGACATCATCAACAAGGAGGTTGCGGTCATATTGGAGATAAGCATCTTTAAGCTTGTCGCTTCCTGTCCAAGCAACTAGCGCTTTTGCAATGGCAGTCTTAACAGCCTCTGCGCGCCCCATAAATCCCCCCCCTTTAACATCAACTTCTATGTCAAGCGTCCCAGCAAACCCTTTCCCAAGGGCCTTTTCTCCAATCATAAGCGGGGTGCCCATTTCCATCCTGGAAAATTCGTTGTCATATGATGCAAGTGGCTTGGAATTAACAGCAACCTTTCCCGAGCCTTTCCTTATATGTGCCCTTGCAATTGCAGTCTTCCTTTTTGCCTTGCTGCTTATAACTTTAGATTTCTTTGACATGATTACTCGCCACCTTTCCATCCAAGCATTTTTGACAGCTCAAGCACGCTGACGCTTTTTCTTGGCACTTTGCCAGCGGCATACCGCTCTGCTTTTTCGGCATAGCCTTTTGGATCCCCCATAAGCACCTTCAGCCGCCGGTATGCGCGCGAGCCGCGCTCTGTCTTATGATTAAGCATCCCACGGACAGTCCGCCTGACAATTCGGTCTGGGACGCGTGGAAACTTAAGCGCCTTCCGGGGGTTGGCGCGGTTAGTGAGGTCAAGGCGCCTCTTGTATTTTGCGTATATGTCCTTTGCCCCACCGCTAATTAGCGCTTTTTCAGCATTTATTATGATAACAGCCTCCCCACTAAGCAGCTTCTTTGCCGTGTGGCTTGCCAGCCTCCCAAGGGGCGCACCAGAAGCATCTATAACAATCATATTATCACCCTTGCTTTTTTGTCCTCAAGCTCAGCTATGCCAATTGCCTTTCCGCCAGCAGCTTCAATCTTCTGCCTTGCTGCTTCTGAGAACCCCATTGCAGCAATGGTTACAGCATGGTCTATTGCGCCGGCACCCAGCACTTTTCCGGGCACAACCACAGAATCGCCTTTCTTGGTAAGCTTTGCTATCTTGCCAATATTAACTTCAGCCCTCCTGCTCCGGCTTTTGCTAGCCTTTTTCCTTAAGCTTTTTCCAAATTTTGTTTTCTCAACTTTTTTGGATATCATCCTATTCCTCCTTCCGCGGCGTATCCTGCCACTCGTCGGCGTAAGCATACATGCGGGGGACGTGATTCGAACACGCGTAGGCACTAAGCCACAAGGCCCTCAACCTTGCTCGTTTGACCACTCCGACACCCCCGCACCCTAAAGCTGTGACTGCATGCTCTGGATCTTGTCCTCTATCATCTTTACTGACTGGAGAATTGCCTCTTTTGCTGTCATCTGGCCATTTGTTTCTGCAACAAACACAAAGCTGGTCCTGTCAAAGCCAAGCTTAAATGCATTTGGGTCATTGACAAAGTGCGAACACTCATTGCAGTGGGTGCATTTTACCTGGTCAAGCTCAAGCTTCCCTTCCCTTACTTTTAATGCGCCAACTGGGCATGAGGCTGCAACCGCCTTTAAGTCCTTAAGCTTTCGGTAGTCCGCTTTTATGGTTGTAAAGTACTTATAGCCAGCAAGGCCCACCTGCCATTTTGCATGGTCCTCACCCTTTCCAAGCACTGCCTTTGCCTCAAGGCGTATTCGCTGCCCCGGCATAAGCTTCATTATTGGGATTTTCCCGCTTATTGGCTTTATCTTTGGATCACTTGTTTTGATGTCTGATGAATAAACTGTCTTTGGGCCTGCCTCATCAATTGAGATGTCCGCGCTGCACATGCTGTAATCCCCATTAGCACAAGCTTCCGTCCATTTGTATGACTTTAAGTCTGTCTTTAGCGGCACCATGGCTAGCCTATGGGCAACATACTCATCCGGCATAACAGACGTGTTCTCGTAAAATGTCACATCTTTTACAGCCATTACAGGGACTTCAGCTATGAAAGTCCTCCTAAGCGCATTAGCAACTGCGGGCTTGGTCTTCTCTAGGAGAAGGGTAAGCTTGTTGTCGCTGTGGGATACAACGGTTACCTTCATTATACCCTCCTCCCGCGCTTTCCTCCGCGTGCTTTTGTGCCATCATGGGGTATTGGCGTGACATCCTCAATCCGGCCTATCCTAAGGCCTGCCCGCGTTAGTGCCCGAACAACTGCTTGGGCACCGGGCCCTGGGTGCCTAGACTTGCTCCCCCCTGGTGCCCGGATCCTAACATGGACTCCAGTGATTCCTTTTCCAAGCGCGGCCTCTGCTACCTTCTGTGCAGCAGCCATTGCAGCATAAGGGGAGGATTGCTTTGACCCTGCATCAACAACGACCCCGCCACTGCACTTTGCTATTGTCTCGGCGCCAGTTAAGTCTGTAATTGTTATAATTGTGTTGTTCATAGATGCATAGATATGGGCAATGCCCCACTTCTCGCTCATTTAGACACCACCTTAGCTGGCACTTTTGGCTTTGTTTCAGGGACAGCAGGCTTTGTCTCGGGCGGCTTTTCCTTTACTTCTGCAGCTTCCTCGGCAATCTTTGGCTGCTCAATAGCTGGGGCCTTGCCATAATAGCCAACTGCGCCCTCCTCGCTTCCCTTGACCAGGTAGCTTGGCACCGTTGTCCTCCTGCCGTTAACTGCAACCAGCCCGTGGATAATGAACTGCCGCGCCTGCTTTGGTGTCCTTGCCAGCCCCTTTTTAAACACAATGGTCTGCAGTCGCCTATCTAAAAAGTCAGTTATCGTAAGCCCTAGGATATCATCAAGGGTTGCCCCATCCCCAACAATCTTTAGTGAAGACAGCTTGGCAATTAGCTCGCCCCGCCTCTTTTTTCCAGCTTCTGTCTTTTCAGCCTGCAGCTTCCTCGCCATTGTCCTATATTTCCTTAGCTGCGATTCTGCCTTCCATACCTCTTTCTTGTTCTTAAGCCCGTAGTCTTTCAGGAGCCTGTTCTCCTCCTCAATCCTATCCTTCTCATAAGGGTGTGCTGGTGTTGAGTATTTTTTCCTTAGCTTTTTTGGGTCACCCATCAAATCACTTCCCTGAGCCCTTCACATTTTTCTTTCTCTTGACGCCAATTGTCTGGCCGTGCCTTCCAGATGTCCTCGTGCGCTGCCCGCGTACTGTTAGGCCAGCAGAGTGCCTTACGCCACGGTAGCTGCGCAGCTTCTTTTCCTTATCTATATCCCCTTTTATTGCGAAGTCCAGGTCGTGCCCGCTTAAGTGGGCGTCCTTCCCTGTCTCAGGGTCCTTGCGCCTGTTTAGCATCCAAGTTGGAATGCCGTAGCCTGCTGGATTGATTACTATCTTCTCAAGCGCTTCGGACTGCTTCTCGCTAAGGTTTCCAATCATAACATTTATATTGACGTTTAGCTCATCGGCCGCCTTTTTTGCAATAGCACTTGCAAGCGAGCTGCTTATCCCCTTAACATGGGTAAGCGCCCGGGGCATAGGCAGTGTTCCCTTTAGATCCTTACCTGCAATGCGGACAATGTGCCGTATCTCTTCCTTTTCTGCCATCAAATCACCGATTAAGGGCAAAAAACACCAGAAGCAGCAGCTTTCCGGGGTCAGCGCCTAGGGCTCGCCCTTGTAGCCATTGTTTTGAATGGGTTCATTTATAAATGTTTTGCTTAAGGAACTCTGGGAGAAGCGGCTTTTTGCTTACCCTCCACAGCTCCTTGAGTAAAGTTTGGCGGAGCCCGCTATTCTCTGCTTCAGCCAGCCAAGGGAGGGGCCGTTCCTTCAGCTCAGCTGCCATTGCAGCTAGGGAGCTTGCTACAGCACTTTTAAGTTCTGGGCTGTCCAGCTGCCCCCCATACAAAACAGCATTGCCTGCGCTTACGGCCTTGCTTAATTTTAGCCTGTAGCCAAGCAGCCCCTTTTTTATCTCTACTGAGTGCTCAATTAGCTGACTGCTCTCTAAGCGGTGGGCGAGGCCAATATGCTTCCCATCCCCCCTTATTCTTAATGTTCCAAATACGGTTTTCCGCTCTTCTTCCATAGCTAACGCCCGTATTGCCCTTCAGCTAGCTTGCCCTATTCCCAAATATCCTCCTTATAAGCGATGGCCTGCTGCGCTTATTGAAGCGGGCTTTTGCCCGATCATACTCTTTTTTCAGCGCGCCCACCACAGCGTCATTGCTGATGCCTTTGATTGGCTGCTTTCTCAGTGATATGAGTATTTCGGCAAGCGAATTTATCTTGTCGTTCTCCACATCGGCACGCCTGCCGGGCATCGCCTCGTCCGCAAGCCGCATAGTGTTGAGGCGCACCCTGTACCCGCCACCGAAGCGCTTCTCCTCCAGCCCTATGACATGCTCGACAAGCGATCCCCCCTCAGGGCTATGTATAAAGCTAATGTGGCTCCCTTTCCGCTCTATACGCAGGTTTCCCATTTTTGTCTTACGCTCTTCTATAGCCATATCCCCACCGCATAATTGTTCTTTGCAGTATTTTTAAACATTCCCTTTTAATTGTTCGCCCCCTTATTACAGCCATGCTCGGCTGGATAAGCCGCGACGGCAAGCTCCTGCTCCTCAACCGCGGGATACGCTCCTTCGGCTACGGCTTCCTCAGCATACTGCTTGGAATTTACCTGAAGGAGCTTGGGGTTGCGCCGCTCCAAATCGGCATACTGCTTGGCGCCTCCATACTCGGCGGCGGCATATTTACAATCATCACCGGACGCTATGCCGTGAGGCACGGCATAAGGAACATGTCCATGTTCTCGGTCGCGCTGAGCATCGCTGGCGTCGCGCTGTTCGCACTTACAAACAACTTCATCGTCCTTTTCATCACATCACTGTTTGCATTCATCAGCCCGAGCGGGGGGGAGCTTGGCCCCTTCCTCTCGCTGGAGCAGGCCTACCTGCCGTTCACGGTTCCGGACAGGCGCCGGACCATGGCCTTTTCATACTGGAACATAATCAGCACACTAGCACTGTCGCTTGGCTCGCTGCTCGGCGGCGTGCCGCTGCTTTTGGAAAATGGCTTTGGCGTCGGGCACCTTGCCTCATTCAAGGCAATGTTCTTCCTCTTCATTTTCCTAAACCTGCTTACCCTTATCATCTATTCCCGAATGTCCGAGATACGCTTCCCAAAGGAGAAGGCAAAGCTTTCAAAGAAGAGCAAAAAAATAGTCACAAAGCTCTCCGCCCTCTTCGCAATCGACTCCTTCGCGGGCGGGCTGATACTGACGAGCATAATCTCGCTGTGGTTTTACACCACTTTCAACGCCCCGCTCGAAACGATCGCGCTCCTGTTCTTCATGGCCAACATACTGCATGCGGTGTCCGTCTGGCTCTCCGCCAAGCTCGCCGAGAAAATAGGCCTCATAAACACCATGGTCTTCACCCACATCCCCGCCGGGCTGCTCCTAATCGCGCTGCCCTTTATGCCCAGCTTCCAGCTCGCCGCGACGGTCTACCTGTTCCGCCAGCTCCTCTCCGAGATGGACGTGCCCGTGCGCCAGTCCTACGTGGTCGCGATGGTCAGGCCGAAAGAGAAGCCGATTGCCACCTCCACCACGAACACAGCAAGGCTGTTTGCCAAGGCAATCTCCCCCCCGCTTGCCGGCAAGCTCCTCGCCGCCTCGCTCTACTCAAACTTCGTCGTCGCGGGCGCGATGAAGGTGGCGTACGACCTAGCACTTTATTTCAGCTTTAGGAAGATGAAGCCGCCTGAAGAGCGGAACTGAAACCTCCCCGATGGGGGCATGAAGCCCCACACTTTTCCATCAATGCTTTTACTGATTTTTGGCTTCGTGCCGAAGGCACTGATTTCCCCAGGCTTTGCCTACAGGGGAAAGGCTGCTGTAATGCTTAGCCAAAGCCAAAAATCCTTAACAGAAAAGGATTGGCGCTGGGGGGGAGATGCCGAACAGCAGCCTTTCTTTCGAAAAGAAAGGCTCCTGGGAATCCAAAGAAACTGACGTTTGAACAATATAACTGCCGGAAAAAATACAGAAAAGGGATTGGCGCTGGGGGGGAGATTCGAACTCCCGCATCCTTTCGGAAACCAGCTAGCTAGAGCCGTTGTTGCCAACGGTCATTCCAGGCTGGCGCACTACCAGGCTATGCGACCCCAGCAGTCCATACTGCGCATGGATCGGCGCAGGCTACTGCGGGAGGCAAGCTCTCGCAATAGGCATGTACGCATAACAGCGCAGTTCGTTATTCCCTTACTGATTTATAAACATGGAACCCCGACTGCCTGCCGATGTCCTCCACATTGCCGAAGACGCGCGCCATCTCCTCAGAAAGCGCTTTCCCGCCCTTGCTCTTCCTCGCCACCATCTGCAGTGAGCCGCCCGGTAGGAGGTGCTTGTGGCTTTCCGCGACCATTGCAAACACTGTTTTCCGCCCGGCAGAAATTGGCGGGTTTGAGAGTATGCAGTCAAACTTCTTTGGGATCTTCTCAAACAGGCTGGATTGGATTGCCTTCGCATTTGGGACTTTGTTCCTTTTTATGTTGGCCTTTGCTTCGCCAACCGCTCGCCTGTTGATGTCGCTCAATAGCACTTCCAGCCGGGGGTTCCCAGATGCCGCAACAATGCCAATTATCCCGTTGCCGCACCCTAGGTCAAGCACCTTTCCGCTTTTTGGGAGCTGCATGTATTTCAGGAGCGCGGCAGTCCCATTGTCAAGCTTCTTTGGGGAAAAAGTCCCGCTGGCGGTCTCGAAAACAAGGCGCTTCCCGCTGGCCTCCAGCGCCCATTCCCGCTTAATCAGCCTGCTGGTCTGCTTCTTTGAGTAGTAATGCTCCGTCATTTCCATTTTGGGAACAGGTCCCTTCCCATAACTATCCTTATTGGCTTGGCAACTATGCCGCTCTTTGCGGCAGCTGCTTCCTTGCTTCCCATCTCCGCAGCCGCAAGCCCTATTATCTGCCCGGCAGCAGTCATAAGCATTACCATCTCCCCCGGCACTATCCCTTCGTCAAGCGCAATTACACCCGGCCGTGCAAGCTTAGCGCCATAAGTAATTGCATTGATAGCCTTGTTCCCAACGACAATCTTCTTAAGCGGCAGCGATTCCATTGGCTTTAGCAGTGCCCACCGGTCGTTTGCGTCAGCGACGTCCTGCAGTATCACAGCATCTCCCTCCCCAAAGCTTCCCGCCCTTGTCCGGCGCAGCTCAACAAGCTCCGCCTTGTTTCCTATTATCTCCCCAATGTCCTTCACAAGCGTGCGGATATATGTCCCGTGCTGGCAAGCAGTGCGGAACAGGGCGTATCTACCGCTTATCTCCAGCAGCTTTAGCGAGTAAATTTCCCGGATGCGGAGCTGCTTCTTAACTGCACTTTCTTTTGGGGGGGTCTGGTAAATCTTGCCCGTGAACTCGCCAAATAGGCGCAATAGCTTTTCCTTGTTTGGCTCCTTGGAGAAGCGTGCGACGCCAACGTATTCCTTGTCCGACTTTGCTATTGCCTGCAGCAGCTTCACTGCTTTTCCAATGGCAATCACCAGCACGCCAGTGGCAAAGGGGTCCAGTGTCCCCGAATGCCCCGCCTTCTCACCATACATCCTCTTGACCCATGCAGTGACCTCATGCGAGCTTGGGCCAGCTGGCTTGTCGAGAACTAGGAAGCCGCCATGCGGATGGGGGGCAATGGCAGGCTTTTCCTTGCGCAGCCTTATCATTTAAGCGCCGCTTTAACATTAGCGGTTTTTGCCCCTTTTTCTACTTTGACAACCTGGTCAAGCGGCCGCAGGTGGCTGATATTAACCCTTCTCCTCTTAACGTCCCCATCTACCAATACGTAGTTTTGGTCAATCACATCAATAACTACACACCTTTTGCCAGCTTCCTTTCCTGCCGTCTTTTCACAAACTCTTCCAATCTCAAAAAGCATTTGGAGCCCTCCTTTTAAGTTCTTCAATTATCTTTTGTACCACTTCGTTTTTAGCCATTTCGCTTGTGTCTATGATTAAGTCGTAATGGCTTTTGTCAAACATATCAAACCCATAGAGCCGCATGTACCTCTCACGGTCGTTCTCATCCCGTTCGGCCAGCTGCCTTTCCATTTCTTCCACGGTTTCGGCTTTGCTGTCGCCAAACCGCCTTCCGCCTTTAAGCACGCGCTTTGCCCTTACCTCTAGGTCACAGGTTAGGAGAACTTTTAGGTCGGCATTTGGAGCCACCATCGCGCCAAGGTTGCTGTTGACAATTATGTTCCCCTTTCCAACCTCCTCTTTCTGGTAGCTGTCCATTGCACGGTCAACTTTCTCTGCTTCAGTTGGGTTCTCATTTAGCATCTTGCTAAACTCGTCTATGCTCATCCCGCGCTCCTTTGCCATCACCCTGAATTTTTTCCCCATCTCAAGCTTCCTCATGCCTGGAAGCCTTTTTAGGAGGAGGCCCATTACAGTTGTCCCGCCTGCACCATGCTGCCTGGCGATGACTATGATCATCCATTACACCTTGAACACTTTCCTAAGCACAAGCTCCAGGATGATTGCAGTGCCAATGGAAACAACTATATACAGCCCGAACCACCCCATGCCGTTTTGGACTGCATGCACGGTTATCGGATTAATTGTGCCATTAACAGCAGATGTAAGGAAGGGTATCCCAAAGGGCATTTCAATTATTGGGCCTGCCCCCTCGTACCACACCTTCAACAGCCAGAATATAATTAGCACAATTGGCAGGGTTATAAGGCTAGGCTTCATTGAGGCCATCATGTTTTCCTTAACAAGCTTCATGACCTCTGCTTGTTCCTTTTCAAGGCGGGCCATCTCTTTTTTGTCGTTGGCCTTTTGGGCTGCTAGGTATTGCTTTTGATGTGCCTCTATCCTCGCCCGGATCCTGTCCATCTCTTTTCGGTCTACCATCTTGCGGTGGACCAATGAGGAAAATATGGTAATGCCGGCAGCGATGCCAACAACTGTGTAAACCGCTTCCGCGTTCAGTAGCGTCATGCCCAATATTTCTGTCACCGCCATTTTCTCACCTAAAGAACTGCCTAAGCGCAGGATGCATGTCCATAAGCTGGCTCTGTGCAAGCTCCTCGTAAAGCCGGTATAGTATGCCCACAGTAAGGAGGATACCTGTTCCTGTTCCCAATGCGCCAGTTATGTCTGCAAATGCAGCAAGCAGCCCGACAGCGCCAGAGCCAACAATTGTTATGACGGGGATGTACCTTTCAAGCACGCGCTCAATGACGCGCTTGTCACGGCGGAAGCCAGGGACTGAGAAGCCAACATTCTGCAGCTGCTCGGCAACCTGGGATGGCCCCATGCCTGTCGTCTCAACCCAAAAGAGGCCAAACACAACACATGTTGCTACAAGTATTATTGAATAAAGCAGCAGGTGGACAAGCTCTAGCGGGATAACACCAAGCACGGTGTATGTTGGGTTAAGGATGTACTGGTCAATTGCAGCAGAAGTCCCAACTATGCCATAGGGCGCACGCACCAAGTATGCAAGCGGGAATGCGAGCTTATGCAGGTTTAGGCTTAGCACAAGATTTGGCAGTGGCTGCCCTTGTGTGCTGAACATTCCAAGAAGGGGGTATCCTATCTTGTTCATTAGGCTTGAGAATAGCTGCACATTTGCAAAGAGCGCTGCAGCAAGTATCACGGGCAAGTTTGAGACGTAAAAGAACTTCAGCGGGTACCGGCCGCCAACTCCCCGTATCCTGCCAAGCGTAAGCGGGATCTCTATGCGCATCGACTCAGCATATACGACTGCAAGGAAGACAACTATAGTAAATACCACTGGGGCTATTAGGTCAAAGTTTATGACACCAGCAGATATCATCTGTGTTACAAAGGATGGGATTAGCCCTGCAGTTGGGTCAAATGCCCTGAATATGATTGTTTGCGACACCCCTGCAGCAATAAACAGCCCAATCCCTGAGCCAAACCCATATTTTGATATTACCTCATCAAGGTAAAGCAGTATGATTGAGCCGAAGGCAATCTGCACAAGCACCAGCAGCGAGTTTAGCTGGAACAGCCCGCTCACCATTGGGAGTGGCAGTAGGGAGACGCTGCTTGGCATTATTGGCAGGAAGCCGCTAAATATGTATATCCCTGCCTCGAAAAAGCAGAATAATATGGAAAATAGCTTTTGCACGCCCTGATAGCGCTCCTTATCTATCTTTATTATCTCCGCGCCTGCCAAGAGCTGCAGTATGATGGAGGCCATGACTATTGGCCCAATTCCCAAAGTGGCCAGCGACCCGATTTTTGATGCAAGGATGGTATGGACTCGCTCAAGGAACCCAACCCGCTGCAACACATTTGCCTGCTCCTTAGCTAGCTGGTGGTACATTGCCGGGTTTTGCGCGCGTATTGACTCCAGCTTTGCAGGGGTTAGCATCCCAATTGGGCTTATCTGCCCAAGCATAAAAAATATTAGCAGCCCTGCAACAACCCACATCATCCTCTTGTTAAACTCAGGCTTCTTAGCAGGTATCTTCACTTCCGGAAGGACTTTTATCACAGGGTCAAGGAACTCTAAGGCCATGCTTTCACACCATCAAAGCTTTGCCGCCAGCAGCTTCTATCTTTTCCTTTGCACTGGCTGTAAATGCCTTTGCCTTGACGGTGATTGCTTTCGTAACCTCGCCTCGCCCGAGCACTTTCTGGAAGCCAAGGCCGAGGGCATTTACTTCGTCTTTGCCATTGGTTAGGGCCCACTCATTTAAATACCCTATGTTAACCGCCTTTGGCTTTTTACTGCCTTTCATTGGCTCGGCACCAAAGTGCCCCGGGTCATTCTTTATTATCCAGCTGAGCTTGTGCTTGTTCGACCCTGCAAGGCCCCTTCCGCCATCACGCTTGCGGGAGCCCTTTTTTCCGCGGCCGCAGTTCCGCGTCCCGCGGTGTGCCTTCCTTATCTTCCGGATTTTTTGTGGCATTATATCATCCTCACAAGCAAGCTATTTATCTTATCTCCCCGGTTTCCGAGCGACCCATTCTTTGCAAACTGCTTTTTTGTGCTTGCATAGCCCTTCCGCGGCGGGGAGAGCCTAAAGGTTTTCCCAATCCCTAGGTCGCTAAGCTCTGCCTCAAACTTCATGAATGCACCTATAAACTCATCCAAAGTCTTGTATTTAGTGGCTTTTGCAACAAGCTCGTCACTAATCCTGCCCCTCTTCCTCAGGAGGAGCCTTAAGGCATCAGGGCTTGGCTCGCCCCAGGTTATATAGTCCTTTGCCTTTTGGAGCATGCCAAGGTAATTTTTCCTGTCGTCAATTATAGCACAGTGGTTAACGCGGTCAAGGCCAATCATCTGCATGGTTTCCCTTACTTTTTGGGGCACCCCAATGCTGCCCCTTACCTTTACAACAGCAATGCGCTTCATGCGGCCTCACCTGCCTTAAACTTCTGCCTGCGGATGTTCCTTAGCGCATCCAGCGTAGCCATTGCAGCGTTAAACACAGTCCTCGTGTCCCCCCGGCTTTTTGTCCAGACATCCTTTATGCCAGCCAGCTCAAGCACTTTCTTTGCAGTCCTTCCTGCGACAATCCCCGTCCCTTTTGGGGCAGGTATGAGCGTAATTTGGACGGACCCGCATCGCCCGCTTGACTTGTAAGGCACACTGTGCTTCATGCCACACCCGCATTCCCATGAGCCACAGCCCATATTGACAAGCAGCACATTAAGCTTGGCGTTCTCGACCGCCTTTTCAATTGCTGGCCTTACGTTCAAGCCACGGCCTGTGCCGACACCAACATACCCATTCTTGTTGCCAACGGCAGCAGTAACAAGGAAGCTCCTCTTCCTTCCAGAGTCAGTTGTCCGCTGCACGGCCTTTATGTTAAGCACCTCCTCCTTGATATCAGGGACCAGGACATCAATTATTTCTGGCTCTAATACAGGCAAGTTCTTCTTGTATATCTCCTCCAGAGAGGTGATGTCCCCTGACTGCACCATCTTTCCAGTACGGGTCTTTGGGACCCATTCAACAAGCTTGTCTGCCCTCCTCTCTTCAGCTGTTTTCCTTGGTGGCCTAGCCCTTTGTGTTCCCGCCATGTTTACTCAAACTCCTTTGTGATCTTTTCAGCTGCTTCCTTGCAGCTGCTTAGGCGCCCCTCTTCTGGGAAGCACTTAGCATCGTGTGGTATTTCCATCCCAGCGTCCAATGCGCCCTTTAGTGCAGCAAACACATTTGAGCCATTTACTGGGGTATGGAGCCCTATGTCCAGCACAGCGGCAGAAGCCCCTGCCTTTAGCGCCCTTTTCCCGCATAGCAGCCCAGTTAGGTAGGAGGATGCTGCGCTCCCCCCATGCCCACTGAACCCATATTTTTTAAGCTCGGCAGATGTAGCGCTTGCAAGCACCTTATCCCCCACAGTATTATAGCTGATAACCTGTGCAACTACGCCCTTCCCCATAATGCGGATGGCCAGCCGCGGCTTGCCTGACTTGATGAGTGCTAAGCGCTTGCGGTAGTCAGTCTTTCCCTCGCGCCTCCTCCTGAACTTCATAGAGTATGTTGTCTTCTCGACCATGCTGCCTCTACTCCTTCCTTATAAATGACTCCAAGTGCTTTAGGCTCTTGAAATATCCGCCTTTAATCATCTTGTAGAGCTTGCGGTAGTTTGATGGCTTCTTTGCCTTGAGCCGCCTCCGCTGTGCCCTTACTTGCACCATCCATTTTTTCTTTTTTCCTTCCCTAGCCTTCTTTGTGCCCTTCCTCTTGCCAGCGCCAACTTTTCTTCCTGCTTTTTTCTTAGCCTCCAGCACCCTTGCACGGCCACGGCTAGCTCCCCTTAATGGTGCCACCTTGATTGCCCCTTCCTTGTAAAGGGACCGCACATCCTCGCGGGTTATGGCTTCCCCCGCCTTTTCAGCATCGATTATCTTTATGCGGGACTGCCCAACCTTAAGTGTTTTTGCTGCCAGTGCCTTTAGCTTGTTAAGATCCATTAGTTCAACACCCTTATCTTCTTTTCTTCGGCCTCTTTTAGAAGCGCTTCGCGCTTCTTTTTGCCGAGAGCTGAAGAGAGCCTTGCTGCCATCTTTCCTGTTACTTTTGAAAGGTCGGCTGATGACCTGACCAGCATTTCTTTTGTGCCAGAGGGGTGGGTGCCCTTGCTTGCTTTTGGCGAGCCATAGCCTACCTTTGGAATCGCCCCCCTGTCCTTCTTGTGCTTCTGCTGCCTGCTGTCGATGCCGCGCGGAGCTCTCCATCCTTTTTTGCTAACGCGCTTTTTCTCGTTATGCTGGCGCTTGAATGCTGGCTTTTTTGCCCTCATCTCTTTTCCCCCTTCTCCACAAGGAAAATACCATCACGGAAAATCCTTGGGTCTTTCCTGCCAATCTTAGTTGCAAGGACAAGGTTTGCTGCAGTCTGCCCAACATCCTCAATGCTTGGGCCGTATACTGTTATGTCCTGCCCCTTCACATCAACTTTGGTATTCCCAACTATCTTTGATTTTCTTGGGTATTTTTCCCCAAGGAAATTCTTGATTACAACATCCCCCCCATCCACAGAGACATTCATTGGGAAATGGGAATAGTATATGCGCAGGCGGTATTCAAAGCCACCAGTGACGCCTTTAATCATGTTTGAAATGTGGCCAATTATGGTGCCAACCATTGCCTTGTCCCCCCTCTTTGGAAACCTTGATGAGACAATGATGCTATTGCCCTTTTTCCTTATGGATAGGCTTTTTGCCTTGAACTCCCTGCTTAGCTCCCCCTTTGGGCCCTTTACGGCTACCCTGCCCCCAGTGACGGTAGCAGTTACCCCTTCAGGGACCTCAATCTCCTTTTCTATTTCGGCTGCAAGCACCATTTTAATTACCTCAGTAAACATATGCTATGAGCTGCCCGCCCACATTCCGCTTTATTGCCTCTTTTTGGTCCATCACACCATATGGTGTTGTTACCACAAGCATCCCTATGTTTTGGCCTGGGAGATACCTTTTCTCATACCTAATGAAATCATCCCTCTTCACAAAGTGCCTTGGCCTTATGGCTCCGCATTTGTTGATATGGCTATTTAGCTTTACCTTGTAATAGCCTGCCTTTCCGTCATCGACAAACTCAAATTCGCCAACGTACCCTCCCTTTTGCAGTACTTTTAGTACATTGCCCAGCAGCTTTGAGGCTGGCTTAAGCACGCACTCTGCCTTGCCAACTTTAGACGCATTTGCGACAACTGACATAGCGCTTGATACAGTATCATTCATTACCATTGCCACACCTCAATACTTTGAGAAGCCCATCTCCTCTGCGCATTCCCTAAAGCAGCGGCGGCAGATGTTGAGCGAATATTTGTGTATGAGGCCCCGGCTTGTCCCGCAAATCCGGCATTTCTTGTCCCCTTTCCCTTTTGGGGCCTTTTTACCTTGCGCTCCCCGCGCCTTTTGCTTTAGCTTTTTACTCGACATCTTCAGTCACCTTCACGTTTAGGTTCTTTTCAACCCAGCTAATTGCCTCTTCCTTTGTAAGCTTGTGCCCCCTTGGGACCTTTTTCTTCTGCCTTTTCCTCTTGCTAATGCGATAGCCATTCTTTTCCAGTGTTACACACACATCAAACCCGTAGATCCCAATCTCCGGGTCGTATTTCACACCAGGTATGTCAATGTACTCAGGTATGCCAAACGCAAAGTTCCCGCTGCTGTCAAACTGGCTTGGCTTAAGCTTCCGGTCTTTTGCCTCAATGACTTTGTCCACAAACTCTTTTGCCTTCTTGCCACGGAGGGTAACCTTGACCCCTATTGGCTGCTTCTTCCTTATGCTCCAAGCGGGAATCCTCTTCTTTGAGGTAGTGCGGACGGGCTTTTGCCCTGAAAGCTTGCTAAGCAGCTTTTCTGCCTTCTCAAGCGGCTCTCCTGCTGTTCCAACCCCAATGTTTATTGTTACTTTCCCGAGCTTTATCATACAACCCCTCCTATAGCTTAATTGCTGGCTCCTTGACGCCAAGCACAAATACATAGTCCTTCCTTGTCTCGAACTCAGTGCCGTCTTTCTCGAGCACTGCAAGCGGGCGGCGCATCATTGTCCCGCCCATTATGCTCTTTATTACTGCAATCTCGCCAGCATGCTTGCCACCAGTTACGTAAGCAATGCTGCCCTCTATGAGGGGGTATACCCCAAGCACCTTTAGGGAAGGCAGCTCTAGCTTAAGGACGTCGCCCGTTGAGCATTTTTTATCGTAAAATATGTTTTTTCCATCATGCAGGTTAAGCTGCACCCTATTTTTTGTAGCGGCAGTCTTATTCTTTATCTTGCAAAGCTTGAATGTAGACCCCTTTGCTTCAATCTCTTTTGGGATTAGCCGCCCCTTCTCATCATATAATACACGATAGTACTTATTGATGCTTGGGAAAGAGATAACATCCATAAACCCAACAGGGAGGCGGCGGTCCTTAACTGGCCGGCCGTCCACAAACACTTTCCCTTCGTTGAGTATGGACTTAACCTCACGAATGTTGTTCGCAGCCCCAACAAGGTCCCTTATGGCAACTGCAAGGGGGATCGAATCGCTGGCCGAATGCGGGCCGCGTGACTGGCGCACAGTAAACTTCCCCCCGCTTTTCCTCCTTATCTTTGCTACCTTCGATGCAGCAAACCTCTTCTTATTCTTGGTTTCGCCTTTGCTAGCCATATTACTTCCTCGCAATCGCCTTTTCACGCTTCTTATCGTTAAGGTCCAGATCAACAATCCGGAGGTTGGACGCATTAAGGGGCCTCAATACTTCCTCGCCGTTGGCCTTCTTGCTAATTACTCCCTTTACATAGACACGGTATGCTCCCCTATCTATGGAAACAACTTTTTCCTTGTGCCCCTTGAAATTACCGCGCATTACTTCCACAGTATCGCCAGTGTGCAGCGGCAGCGACCTTTTCCCATACCTTTTTTTCAGCTCTGGGCTTAGCACTGAGGCCATCCTCTTCCCGCGCCGGTGCATTGGCGCAGTATAGGCGCGAAGCCTTTGTTTTCTTGGTTGGACACTACTTTTCATTTACACCACATTCTTAGCAATTGTTGCTACCTTTGCATAGCGCTCTGCGACCTCTTTAGCCACAATGCCCTTAATCTCGCTCCCCTTTGGGAGGCCAGTGTCGTCTATGAGGACTGCAGCATTATCGTCAAACTTTATCCAAGTGCCGTTCCTCCTCCTAAACGGGCGCTTCTGGCGAATTATTACCCCCTTGACTATCTTCTTGCGGATTTCGGGCTTCCCCTTTATGACAGAGCACACCACAACATCGGCAATGCCTGCCTTTGGGACCATTCGCCTGCTTCCCTTATATCCCTTGATGCCAACTATCTTTAGCTCTTTTGCGCCAGTGTTGTCATCGCACTTGACTATGGAGCCAACCTGCAGCCCCTTTGTAACTTTTGCAGCTAGCCCCTTCATTTGCTCCCCCCAAGAACCTTTGTTATCACGAAGCTTTTCGTCTTGCTAATCTTCCGTGTCTCGCCTATTATGACACGGTCTCCAACCTTGACATCCATGCATGCTGGCTTGTGGACAGTTAGCCTTGACTTTATCCGCTCATACCTCTCATACTTCTTGTTCTTCCTCAAGGAATGCCTCTCGACAACCACGGAGTTCTTCATTTTTGTTGACACTACGGTTGCCTCCATCTGGTTGCCCCTTACCCTCAGCCCCCCATGTATGGGGCAGTTCCTGTCGTTACATTCCATGCTTATTTCACCTTTGTCCACAGCTTCTTTAGCCGGTCTTCAGGGCGCTGTAGCATATCGCGCCCGCTTATCTCAATTTCCCCATCGGGGAACTTAATGGCTAGGACCACACCCCTCTTGTCAAGCTTGGCGGTGCGCCCGCCAGCCGATAGCTCGAGGGTGTTCATTGTCTCGTCGGTGATTATGCCCTTAAGCCCCTCTAAATTAGGGTCAGAGCTCCTTACCACCGCAGCTTCCAAGCCAATCAAATCGTTCTTTGCCAGCGCACGAAGCGCCTTCTTAGATAATCTCAATTTGATCCTCTGGATAGTTTAATGAGACAAGAATCCTTTTTACCTTCCCAGCGTGGTCTCCCTGCAGCTCAATGCGGTTTCCCTTTACGGTGCCGCCGCACGCAAGCTTGCGCTTTAGCTTCTTGCAAAGGTCGTCCGAGTCAATGCTTGGGTCCAGGTCCTCGATGACCGTCATCTTCTTCCTGTATTTTTTTGTCTCGGTCTTAATGCGTATCTTTTGGGACTCCTTTGCAATCTCCTCACAGACACAAAGGTCTTTGGGGAGGCCACAGACGGGGCAGATCTCAACCATTTGTGACTATCAACCTCCCTCCTGCTTTTTTTGCTGCTTTTTAGCAGCAACTGTTTTTTCACTTTTTATGGTGATTATCCTAGCGATGGTCCTGCGGATTTCCCGGATCTTCCCAGGGTTTTCGGGCTTTGTGCCGCTTTCAACTGCAGCACGCTCCTTTGAGAGCTCATTTCTTAGCTGCTGGAGCCGCTTCTTCAGCTCGTCCTTGCTGAGGTTCCGGATTTCCTTCGGCCGTAGTATCGCCAACTTTTTCGCCTCCTATTGCTGCTGTCTTCACATCAACCTTGTCAGGGAACACAACCCCCGGTGGGACAATGCGCACTGTCACACCAATTATCCCAGACTTCTTAATTGCCTGCATATGCGCGACATTGACGAGCCTTGCTGGCTCGCCTGCCTTCTTCAAATACCCGTCGCTGACCCTCTCAGTCCTTGCCTTGCCGCCTTTTCCAACAAGCTTTCCAGAAACTACAATCTCTGCGCCAATTGCGCCAGCTTTCATAATCTTCTCAAGCGACCAGTGCAGTATCCTCCGAAAGTTCATCCCTTTCTCAAGCGACGATGCGATCCTCCTTGCCATTATTGCGGAGTCAAGCTCCGGCACTGGCACCTCATCAACCTTTATCTGCACGTTGTCCAGCCCAAACTTTTTTTCTATGGTGGCAGTCAGGTCCCGTATGGTGCTTCCCTTCCTGCCGATTACCAGCCCCGGCCTTTCAACGCGGATTGCAAGACGCGTCATCACCGGCGTCTTTTGTATTTTGGAGCCAACGTAGCCTGCCTTCTTTAGCTTCTGCCGGAGATATGCATTCAGCTTGCTCCGGTTTAGGCCCTCTTGGACAAACTTTCTCTCTATCACTTGATCACTCTCATGCGTTGACTATTATTTCGACATGTGTTGTGTCAATTTGGTGGTAAGTCCACCTGCCTTTTGGCTTCCTTCTTGAATATGTTGGGCCACGGTGCGATGCTGCATGAACTATGCGCAGCTTTTCCTTGTCCATTCCTGCCTGCTCAGCATTGCTCATTGCGTTCCGAAGCACTTTTTGGATTATCCTGGCTGCCTTTACTGGATAGCGCCCGGGCTGCCCCCCTGCCCTATGGGGGACCTGCTTGTTGTAGCGCTTCAGTGGGACATACTCCTTCTTTTCCTGCACTCTTGTAAGGAACTCATCTGCCTTTGTTGCCTTCATCCCACGGATATGCCTGCATATCTCAGCCGCATGCTTCGGCGACATATCAATCCTACGGCCCATTGCCTTAGCGCCCTCAACCTTGGAAGAATAGCTAGCCATTTACTTCACCGATATGAACTTTGTCGAGCGCGTAGCCCCAATTCCTGCAGCAGAGTGCTTTACCATCTTTCGTGTGAGCGAGTACTCGCCAAGATAGTGCCCCACCATCTCAGGCACTATGTCCAAGTATGTGAATTCCTTGCCGTTGTACACTGCCACCTTCTTCCCAACCATCTCAGGCAAGACGACCATGTCCCTGCAGTGAGTCCTAACGACTTTCTTCCCATTATTCCGCATCTGCTTAAGGAACTTGTCCTGTTCCTCTGTCCAGCCGCGCTTGTAGCTCCGCCTCAGCCTAGCTGGGAGGAGCTTGAAGAAGTCATCAAGCCCCATCTTCTGCAACTCTTCTATGGTCTTTCCCTTTAGCTTGAACTTCTTTGCCACTTGCTCACCTCTTCTTCCTGCCGGTCCTCTTGGCGGCTATGTGCCCGACTTTCCTTCCTGGCGGGGTGGTGCGCCTCACGGTGGTTGCCTTTCCAGCATGGTGCTGCGAGCCGCCATGTGGGTGCTCAACTGGGTTCATTGCAACGCCACGCACAACCGGGAAAAGGTGCCCCCGCGCACGCCTCTTTTTGAGCATGTTTCCTGCCTTAACAACAGGCTTGTCTGTCCTGCCTCCGCCCGCCGAAACGCCTATTGTCGCACGGCAGCCAATGTTAAACTCCTTTACCCTTTTTGAGGGGAGCTTGACAATTGCCTTATTGCCATTCTTTGCAATGATATAGGCATTTGATCCGCTAGCCCTCGCGGCTTTCCCCCCGTCCCCAGGGGTGTTCTCTATGTTGAATATGGGCACGCCCTCAGGTATGTCCTTAAGCGCAAGCACATTCCCAATCCCTATCTCAGGGTAGCCCTGTGCTATTGTGCTGCCAACGCTGATGCCTTCTGGTGCAAGGTAATACTCCTTCTTTCCGCCTTCCCACATTACCTGCATCACGACGCCGGTCTTTGATGAGACATGCCTTATGTCAACCACGGTGCCGTGCTTCTCACCGTGGCTGTAGTGCGCCTCTGTTATGTAGTGGTGGCTTGGTGCGGTGTACCGTGGGCTTCCCTTGCCCCGCTTTTGAGTAGTTATTGGCTTTCCCATCTCCCATCACAACACATTAAGCTTTGTTGCCAGGTCTGCTGCACTGCTTTCCTTGGCAAGCTTCACAAACGCTTTCTTGTGGCCCTTTGTGTCAATTGAGGTATTGATGCTGTCCACCTTAACATTGTAAAGCTTTTCAATGCCCTCTCTTATCTGCGCCTTTGTTGCCCCCTTATCAACACGGAAGACAAGCTTGTTCTCCTTTTCTATGAGGTCAACACACTTCTCAGTCAGGAGAGGATAGTTAATTACCATACTTTTCCCCCAGTTCCTTAATTGCTGATTCAGTATAGACCGTGAGCCTGCCTGCCTTGCTGCCGGGTGCAAGCTTCTCAATGTCTACCCTCTTAGCAGCCATAACATCAATGCCAGGGATATTCCTTAGCGCGCGGCCGCCCTTGCTAACAACAACAAGGACAGACTTCTTCCGCTTGTATTTCTTTCCGCGGCGAGTCCCTTTCCCTGCACGCACTTTCTTCCCTTTAGCCCTTGCCAGCTCCTTCCCAAGCCCAACGCTCTCCAGTGCCTTAACGGCATCCTTCGTCTTTTTGGCTTCCTCGAGCTGGCTGTCAAACACTATAGGCAGCTCTGGCACGCCTTTAATTAGGTGGCCCCTTGCCTCAATAAGCCTCCTGCTTGCGGTTGCTGCAATGGCTGACCTAACAGCCAGTGCTGCCTCCTTCTTGTTTATGCGCTTGGCAAGCACTTTTTCTGGCTTTGGTGGGTGTGCCCTGCGGCCTCCAACCGCCTGCGGGACTATGCGCACTTGGCCAAGCCCGCCCCCGCCGCGCTTTATGCGGGGAAGCCGCGCCATCGCACGGTTAATGCCCGTCCTGTATGCCTGCCTCCTGCCTATGTATTCGGCAGTTGTCCTTAGGCCTGCCAGGGCATCATTCCCTTTAGGCTGTAGCCTCCTGCTTTGCCTGGCAACAACTGCTCGGGATATTGCTGCTGGCAGGTATTTCTCATTAAACACTGCTGGCAGGGCAATCTCCTTCTCTTTCTTCCCTTCCATTGAGTAGACGCTGGCCTTCATTTTCTAGCCCTCCCCTGTTGGGAGCTTGTGTAAACCCTAACCACCTCGGGGGCGGTCCGCCCTTTTATTGTTGGCCTTACAGAAAACCTTAGCATTAGTGCCCTCTTCCTTGGCCCAGGCACAGAGCCCTTAACGATTACGTAGCTTGACTTAACCTCGCCGTAGTTTGGTATCCCGCCTTTTGGCGTGACTTCCTTCCCGTCCTTACCAACCTTAAGCACCATCTTGTTGAGCTCAGTCCTCCGGTGATAGCCCTTTTGGCCGGGCATCAGCGAAGTCCACATCACCCTTGCGGGGGTCCAGGGGTTTATCGAGCCTACGTGCCGCCTGTAGCCGTGGGCTTTCCGGTACTGTATCTTTGCGCCCCACCGCGCTACCGGCCCCTTTATCCCCTTGCCCTTTGTGACAGCAACAACATCAACAAACATCCCCGCTGCAAGCACGTCACTAACGTTGATTTCCTTTCCAAGCAGCTCAGATGCCTTCTTATATGCCTCTTCAGCGTTGCCGCTGACGGGGATTTCAAATATTTCAGGGGTTTTCTTAAAGGTGGGCTGCGTATGGACAAGCAGCCGTATTTGAGAGGCAGATGAGGAATCAATCTTTTTTCCCGCGGGCTTTTTTGGCAGGAGGATTTTTCGGCCAAGCCGTTTGGATGGCTTTTGGAAGTTCTCCTGCCCAATGCAGCGCATGCCAGCAAGCGTTTTCTTATATGCCCTTATGCCGAACACCACAATTGGCGGACATTCAACTATTGTTGCTGGAAGCGCAACCTCCTGCTGGAATGAGGGGCTCGTCTTTTGCTGGTCAATGGCATACACGTGGGTCATGCCTGCCTTGTAGCCAGCGAAGCCCATTATGGGGCTGTCTCCTAGCTGGGCCCAAGACCTAGCGGTAAAGTATTGCTTCCTCGCCCTTTTCCTAGGCGAGAATCCGAGGCTTCCCTTTCTGGGAGCTGTTAGTTTGGCCATAGCGCATCGATACCATTAGCTAATCCTTGCCGGACACGCCAAAAAAATTGGCAAACCCCGCTGGTCCAGCGGAGTTGGCTGGTTTGTATGTGGTTTTATTTATAAAGCTATCGCCATCCCAAGCTTTGGGAGCAGTATGAAGTAAGCCATGATGGCTATGATAATCAGCGCAATTATGATTATGGCAATTGCCTTTCCAGCACCGGGCCTTGGCTTTGTTTCCTCGCCCATTGCCTTTGGGACTTCTGCCTTTGGCTTGGCTAGGTGATGGCCATGGTGCTTTGGCACTTCCTCTGCAGTAGGCTTCACTTCAGGAAGCTTAACCGGATTTGGGGGCGCTATGGGCGTGCTGTCATCTGCTGCAAGCAGCAAGTCCTCATCTGTTTCCTCGCCTCCCTTCAGCTCGGCCAGCTCTTCCCCTTGTGGAAGCGGATTTTCCGCAGCACCGGGCGGCTTAGTGGGGGGGGCTGCCCCCCTGTCCGGCACCGGTCCAGTTGCTAAGCTTATTATCTTATCAGCGTCTGCCTTGCTATACCCTATTTTTACCAAGTTGGCCCGTATCTTCTCAAGTGAATAGCCCTCCTTAATCAGGCCCTTCACCTCTTCGGCCATGCCCTTGTCTTCCATTGCTACCAACAACCAATTGCCGCTATAAAAGATTATCCCTTTATATTCACAAGCGGGGCTGCCTTAACAACCTTCCTTGCAATGCCGGTCTCGTGCATAACATCCACCACTGCATCAACATCCTTGTAGGCGCCGGGCGCCTCTTCAGCAAGCCCTGCATTCGAGTGCCCCATAACAATAATCCCCTTCCTTGCAAGCTGTTCTTGCAGTGTCTCGCCATTCCATTGCCTTTTCGCACTGACGCGGCTCATCCTCCTCCCGGCGCCGTGGCAAGAGCTCCCAAACGTGTCCTCCATCCCCTTTTCTGTGCCATGCAGTATGTAGCTCCATGTCCCCATTGTCCCGCCTATCAGCACTGGCTGCCCAATGCTGCGGTAGGGCTTTGGCACCTCTTTCCTCCCCGGGCCAAACGCCCGCGTTGCGCCTTTCCTGTGCACAATAAGCTCTTTTCCACCGTGCCTTTCTACCTTGGCGGTGTTGTGGCCAATGTCGTAAAGCTGCGTGAAGTCATCCTCCCCAATACCAAACACCTTAACGAATGCCTTTCTCGCAAGGTGCGCTATTACCTGCCTGTTTGCAAACGCTGTATTTATTGCTGCATTCACTGCCCTGTAATACCTCTGCCCCTCTTCGCTTGCAAATGGCGCCCCCACAAGCTCGCGCTCCCGTATCCTTATGCCGTACTTGTGCATTGCTTTTTCAAGTTCCTGCAGGTAGTCTGTCCCAACCTGGTGCCCCAGGGCCCTTGATCCACAGTGGATTGCAACAAGCACCTGCCCCATCTCGAGGCCGTAGGCTTCGGCAGCCTTTTCATCAAAAACCTCATCCACATACTGCACTTCACAGTAGTGGTTCCCGCTCCCAAGTGTGCCAATCTGCTTGTACTGGCGCTGCTTTGCCTTGTGCGAAACTGCAGAGGGGTCGGCGTTTCCTATCTTCCCTTCCTCTTCAGTGAACTTAAGGTCGTCCTTTGTCCCATAGCCGTTTTCGACAGCATATTCTGCGCCCCCTACAAGCACCTCATCTATTTGGGGCTCATTTAGCCGCAGCTTTCCAGTGCTGCCTAGCCCTGCAGGGACCGTGTCAAACAGCTCTTTTGCAAGCTCTTTTTTCTTTTTCTCGACGTCTTTTTTCGACAGGGTGGTTTTCATTACGCGGACGCCGCAGTTTACATCAAACCCTATGCCGCCAACCATTATAAGCCCCTCTTTTGTGTCAAATGCCCCCACCCCCCCTATTGGGAAGCCATAGCCGGGGTGCACATCGCTCATCGCGAGGGAATATTTTTGTATGCCGGGCAGCGACGCCACATTTACCACCTGCTGAAGCGCGCTCCATTCCTTTGTGAGCCCCTCCCGCAGCTGCCCCATTATGCTGTCGTTTGCATAAATCCTCCCAGGGACAAGCATATCGCCATAAGGCTTGATTTCCCAGATAAACTTTTCTATTTCCTCTGTTTTCATTCCAACCACCAGCTAGCGAGAATCAGCTTTCCTGCTCTCGCAGTTTCCCGGCGGGCTGCGGGCAGGCATTAGGATTATGCCCCAGAGCAATAAAAAGGATTGTGTTTATATAGCAGATTGTTTACAGTTTTTCCGCGAATGGGTGTGCACAAGCATATAAAAACAATTGAGAGCATTCATAAGAGGCGCCCGGGGGGCTCAGGCTTCATCAAGAAGAGAATCGGGGGCACGGATGTTTACTCAACCTATTATGGGGCCTTTTTTGGTGCTGGAGAAAGGGCTTATGTTATTAGGCATGAGCCTGTTTCAGAATCTGGGAAGGTATCGGTTATTGACATATCAAACGTTAAAGAAATTGCCCCTGAGCTGGAGTCCCCCGAAGACTTTGCCCAACGCTGGGAATGGGCAGATACCAAAAGAGTTACAGAGCATGATAATGCAAGAGAGCTTAGGCCTGAGGAGATTAGGGGGATTATGAGAGAGCTTGGATGGGGCAAGGGGGAGATGGATACAGCCCTAAGGCAGCTGCATATTACACTTAAGGGGGAAAGGGAGAGAATACTAAAAAAATGGGGAATAGAATAGGCTACACATCCAGTATGCACTCAACGAATTTTTCCCCGCCTTTTTCCCATGCCTTTAGTGCGGCATAGGTGGCTGCCTTTACCTCAATCTTCACGCCGTGCTTCTTTTGGTCTATCTTTTCCCCCCATGCTTTCCCTGCAAGGGAGCCGCCCTTGATTGTGATGTCAAACTTTGATAGGAACATCTCATCGCGGTCCCTAATGAAGAGGATCTCATTTAGGAACTCAACGAACAGCGCAGCCATATCACCGGCATTCACCTGTATTCCAACTTCCTGCCTTGGCTCTACCTTGCTGGCATCTGCCATTATGCTAAGCATTGCAGCTGCGCCCTCCGAAAATGCCTCCTCCCAGCTATTTCCAGAAGCCATTATGCCTACATCGGCCTCGTGGTCAAGTATCTTAAACATTATATGTACCTGTTCAGGGCTATTGCGCCAGCTGTGCC
>WALL01000043.1 GCA_015522845.1 Nanobdellati archaeon | reverse complement strand
TCCCAGGATAGCCGCCTGGCAAATCCCGGGGGGTTGCTGGGGGAGGGGGCGGCACGCCCCCTAGGGACACCGAGGGGCTATGTGTTCTCGCTGCTCGTCGCGCTCATGCTTGGATTCTTCATGCTGATATCATATTATTATCTCATTGAAAGGCCGCAGCCCGAGACTTATACTGGCTTTGTGTCATCAAGGGGGATGGTGGCGTACTCTGTGGCAACTGACCTGGCAGGGGAAATCCCTGTGAATGTAATGAGGGCGGCACACACAGAGGTTGTGGAGGCTGTGCCGCACAGCAGTGCATACCCGGCACTCGAAGGCTGGTCTTCACTGCTGGCTGAATACCAGGATAAAACGGGGCATAATGCCAGCATTGATATGACAAATGCATCAGACATAAGCAGCGTGCTTTGGCTTGCTGGAAAAGGCACGGATTACATAAGCAACAGCAGCCTGTTTACATTGAGCCATAACAGCAGCTACTTGCTTGTGAATGACAGTGTTGCCCACGTTGCCAACGGAAACTGCAACTTTGACAGCAGCGGGGCGGTTGAGACGCGGGTGGTTGTCAATAACTTCGACAGCGGGGTTGGCTATACCTCGCCAGGCAGCAGCTACAGCTGCTTCATTAACTTCACTGCTGGCTCTAACATGACAGTAGCTGTTGGGAACAGCAGCAAGCTAACAATCAACTATACAAATGCTCCAGCAAGCTACACCCAGCGCATCTCATTTGACGGGCCGCCAAGGCTCTATGTGGCTTTTGACAAGTATAACGCAACGACTGTAGAATCGTCCCCCTGGAACGAAAGCTTCAACGGGACAAAAAGATATGCAACGGTAGCGGGCATGAACTTCGTGCTTGCCGATACAAATGGGGATGGGCAATATGACTATGCATTTGCAGATGCAGATGGTGACGGCTCGTTTTATGGCAGTGCAGACCGCTGGTTCCTAAAAGGAGGCACTGTGGCACTAAGCGGGAAAGTGTTTTATATGCGGTTTGACTTAGCTGGTAATTGGATAGCGCTCTATAACGTGCTGGGGGCAAGGTCGCTCAGCTCGTGGAGGGCGGTGGTGGTCTAATGGAGAAGAGAATAGAGACAAAGGCTGATGAGTTTATAATGAGGCTTAGGCATGAGGGAAGGATGACACTCCCTGAGCTGGAGAAGGCAATGGGCCTAAGCCAGGGCCTGCTCGAGAAGTGGATAGCGCTGTTTGAGGCACGCGGGCTCATTGAGCTGATATACCCGCCTAATCCCATAGACCCCCCGTATGTGGTGATAAAAAATGGGAAATGAGGAGCTGCTGGATAAGTTTGACCAGGCGGTTGCGGCAATGGAAAAGAAGGCTGCCCAAATGGGAGATGAGGGCCACCTAAAAGAATACATAAAAAAGCTAAAGGCAAAGCGCAAGGTGCTCGTGAAGGCGCTGAAAGGCGGTGATGAGGAAAAGGCAAAAGAGGTAATTGACCTTGCAATCTCCTTTGGCAAGCAAGTGGATGATATGGGCAGCAAAAAGCCGGGGCTGCTTGGGATCATTGGCTCAATCTTCCCAAACAAGGGCAAAGTGAAGCCATCGCCACGGCGCGAGAAGGAGAAGGCAAAGAAAGCTGGGGCAGACCAAAAGGAATGGTATGAGAAGCAGATGGAAGGCCTTAGGGAAGAGCTAGCAAAGCGCGATATTGAGGTTGAGGGGCTGAAAGGGGCCTATGCAAAGCTGTCTGCGGAAGTTGGGGCAATGCGCGCTAAGATGGAGGAGCAGCAAGCCAGCAACACAAAGCAGCTAAAGGGGCAAATCTCAGAGCTAAAGGCATCCATTGAATCGCTGCACGGGACCATGCAAAAGGAGTTTTCAGCAAGCAAAGAGGCATACAAGGGGTTTAGCATGGAAATGCTTAACCTTGCGATAAAGCTTGCCGAGATAGAGGAGAGGATGGAGAAGGGTGGCAGCGTTACAGAAGTTGATGTGATAGAGCTGAATAATGCTGTTGCGGAACTAGAGCACAAGCTCGCGATTATTGAGGCTGAGGAAAAGAAAAAGCGGCTTGAGCTGGTTGAGCGCATGGGAAAAGAGCAGAAACGGATGCTAAGGCAGCTAGAGGGAAAGGCCGACACTCGGAAGATTGTTAACACAATAAGGCAGCACGTTGCCGAGCTTCAGCACGAGATTGAGGAAAGGGACTCCAAGATTGCCGCAAACATGCATGTTGAGCTAAAAAGCTCCTATTACACGCTCAGCGAGAAGATGAAAAAGATTGAAAAGGCGCTTGAGAAAGCCAGGACAAAGAAGGACCTTGAGGCGGTGCACAAGCGGGTGAAGGCGCTTGGAAATGACATACAGCAGCTAAGGGAGAGCGAAGCGGGCATAGAGCAAGAGCTTGAGCAGCAGCAGCTTAGCGATGAGGCACTAATGCAGCGCATTGGGGAGCTTAGGGAAAGGGTAAGGAAGGCTGGCGAAGGCAGCAGCGAGGCCATTGCTGACATCTACAAAAGCATTGGGGCACTTGAGCTGGAGCTTGAGAACCGGCCCGAGACAAAAGAAGTAAAGTCAATGATGGGCTCATTAAGCTATCTCAAGGGGAGGGTGTCAAAGATAGAGGAAAACTTGTTTGTCTGTGACATATGCGGCAAGAAGTTCAAGACAGCAAGGGGGCTGTTCCTGCATAAGAAGATGGCACACCGCCAAAAGGCAGCCAAGGGAAAGAAAGGGAAGGCGCAGGGGAAGAAGAAGGCAGCAAAAAAGCCGAAGAAGAAAAAGCTGTTCGGCATACTGGGTGGTTGAGTGGAAGAGCTATCGCCAGGTGATGCAAAGCGGGTTGCTGAAATAAAGGCATGGGTAAAGAAAGGGATGAAGATAGCCCAGATACAAAAGAGGCTTGAGGGCCTTGGCTACAATGACTACCATATTGCATTCCTCCTTGAGGAGGCAACTGGCAAAAAGCTTGTCCCGCCAAAGCCTGTGGTGATAATCAGCCAAAGGCGGCTTAAGATAATCGGCGAAATCGTGGCACTGCTGCTAGCTGCGGGGGCTGTGGCATGGCTAATACTGAGGTGATGGCATGGTAACGGTTGACGAGCTAAAGAGGGCAATTAACGAGCTTGAGATGAGCAAAAAGAGGATGGGCAGGAAAAAGAAGCCCCAAGAAAAGAAATACAAGACGGTTAAGCTCCCAAAAGCAGTAAAGTCATTAGCCACTTCGCTGGACATGCCCGGCAGTGAGATTTATGTAATTGCACACTACGAGGGAAAGCTGCTGAATGAATATAATGTAGCAAGCGAGCGCATCCCATTAAACATAAAAATTGTGAAGCCGCCCCGGTCTTACATCCCAATTTATGATGTTTACCTGCCAGACATAGGCGGCGGGACTCGCCTAATACTCGAGAAGATACGCACTGAGGTAAGCACAGAGGTTGGGGTGCGCGGCCAGGAAGTCTTGGACATAAAGCTTCAGAAGCGGGTTGAGGAAAAGTTCAGGGCAAGTGCCGCAAAGAAGCTTGACAAGTACATACCTGGGCTCAAGGAAGGGACCAAAGATGTCCTTGTGGACTACCTTATAAACGACATGCTTGGGCTAGGGAAGCTTGAGCTGCTCATTGCTGATGATGCCCTTGAGGAGATTGTGATAAACTCCGCCCGCGAGCCAATTTGGGTTTACCACAAGATGCATGGCTGGCTAAAGACTAACTTGCAGGTAAAGGACGACACACAGATAGCAGACTACGCAAATGCAATTGGAAGGAGGGCGGAGCGCCAAATAAACACGCTAAACCCCCTTATGGATGCGCACCTCCCAACAGGGGAGCGTGTCAATGCAACCCTGCTGCCCATATCAACACAGGGGAATACTATCACAATAAGGAAATTCGCCCGCCAGCCCTGGACCATCACCGACTTCATAAGCAACAACACACTTGACCCTGCAATTGCTGCGTTCCTTTGGACTGCAATGCAGTACGAGCTTAACATGATAATTGCCGGGGGGACAGCAAGCGGCAAGACATCAATGCTTAACTCGCTAACCCCATTCCTACCGCCAAACCACAGGATCATATCAATTGAAGACACCCGTGAGCTTCGCCTGCCGAAATACCTGCACTGGGTCCCAATGGTAACGCGCCAGCCCAACCCTGAGGGCAAGGGCGGGGTAAGCATGCTAAACCTCATGGTAAACTCACTGAGGATGAGGCCCGACAGGATAATGGTTGGCGAGATAAGGCGCAGTGAAGAAGCACAGGTGCTGTTTGAGGCAATGCACACCGGCCACTCCGTCTATTCAACCTTGCACGCAAACACTGCAGACGAAGTTCGGCGCAGGCTTGTTACGCCCCCGCTAAACATTGCCGAGACACTGCTTGAGTCGCTGCACCTTGTCTGCGTCCAGTTTAGGCACAGGAAAAAAGGCATACGCCGGACACTTGAGCTGGCGGAGGTGCTGCCAACTTCAGAAGGGACTGTTTCGATGCGGAACCTCTATAAGTGGAGGGCGGGGATGGATTCTTTTGGCAAGGTAAAGGACTCTGTGCGCGTAATCCCGGAAATCCAGCTGTTCTCTGGGATGAGTGAAAAGGAAATACAGGACGAGCTCAAGCAAAAAGAGGGGATACTTAAATGGCTTGTTAAGAAGGATGTCAAGACCACTGACGAGATCGGGCTTATCGTTGGCAACTACTACACCAGTGAAGACCGCGTTGTCCAGGCAATGAAGAAAAACAGGGACCCAAAAGAGCTGATAAAGTGAATAGTGGCTACACCCCGCCAATGCCCATGAAAAGGGACCACGCGATAAAGCTAGCTAAGCAGTTTGCCTTTGTTGGCTACCAAGTGGCACGCTTGCGGCCCGCAATCATCTCTGACCTTGCACAGGCGGAAATGGACTACGACCCCTCGGACTACTGCGCGCTTTCAATGCTTTCAGCACTTTACCAGGGCGCAATAGTTGGCGGCGTAACCCTAGCCGCACTTTACTTGCTGAAGAACATGGGCATGTGGTGGCTTGCCGCTGGCTCCGGGCTGGTTGTTGCGCTTTTCATGTTCATACGCTCAATGGCATATCCCTCTTACCTTGTCAGGAAGCGGGTGCATGAAATAGAGAAGAACTTCCTTTATGCGCTTAGGCACATGCTCATACAAGTAAGGGGCGGCACGCCAGTGTTCAACTCAATGGTTAGCGTCTCTGAGGCGGGCTATGGGGAAATATCCAATGAGTTCCTGCGCGTTGTGAGGGAAATCAATACAGGAAAGTCAATGACCGACACGCTGGAGGCAATGGCCCTCCGCAACCCCTCAATTTACTTGCGCAGGATGATATGGCAGATGGTTAATGCCCTGCGCACTGGCAGCGACATGGGCAAGACACTTGACGTCATACTGAGGCAGTTTACTGCTGAGCAGCGCGTGCTCATACAAAAGTTTGCAAAGGAGCTTGGGCCATGGGCAATGATGTACATGATGGTGACCGTGGTGTTCCCAACACTTGGCATAACGCTGTTCCTGATAATATCGTCGCTGTCGTCGCTACAGCTGAATGATGCTGCCCTGTTCTCGTTTGTGGGCATTTCCATTGTGATACAGTATTTCTTTATCCAGTTCCTAAAGACAAAGAGGCCGGTGATGAGGTGGTAGCATAGGCGAGTTTCAAAGGCGCGTAGCTAACCTTGCAGAAAGGTACCTTCCTAAGTTTTACGTAGGCATGTCGCGCGATGCGCTGGTATATGCGGGTATAGACATGCCCGTTGGCATGTGGATGCTCTTCTCAATCACAAATTCGCTGCTCCTTGGGATCGTGTTTGCATTGCTGGTGGATAGCTTTGTCTCTCTTAGCATAGCAGGGATTGCAGCCTTCGCTCTGTTTTTGGCAGCCATTATCATTGGGATCCTGCACAATGTGCTGCTTTATTATGGCAAGCGGCGCTCGGTACAGATTGAGAAGATGATGCCCGACTCGCTGCAGCTCATCGCAGCGAACATAAGGGCAAACATACCCATACACAAGGCAATACTCCTCGCCGCAAGGCCGGAGTTTGGGCTTATGGCCCGCGAACTTGGGATACTGGGCGATGACATACTCTCCGGGAAGCCAACGGACGTGGCATTTAGCGACTTCAGCAAGCGGATTAGGTCGCCGCTTGTCACTAGGATTGCGACGCTCATGGAGGAAGGCCTGCGGTCCGGCCACGACCTTGCTGGCATGCTTGAGCAGGTCGCCTATGATATCCGGGAGTTCCGTGTGCTTGAGGACGAGGCAAATGCGAACATTGGCTCCTACGTGATATTCATTATGATGGCTGTTGTCATCATCGCACCGGTGCTGTATTCGATTTCAATAGCCTTTGTTGACCTAAGCGACCAGGTGAAGTCAACGCTAAATGTCCAGGAGCTTGTCGGGCAGGCTTCGCTAAGCGGGGGCAGCTCAACGCTTGTCGGGCTTGTTGCTGGCAAGAGGGGCGTATCCACGGACTCGCTTGTGCTATTTGCGGCGCTGAACCTGGCGGCAAGCGCAGCGATAGCAGCGATACTCATATCCGTGCTGCAGACAGGGGAGGCGCTGCAAAAATTGCCATATGTCCCCGCCTTCGTGGTGGTGGCAGAAGTGCTATTCTTTGTTTCAATATTCGTGCTAAAGGCGGTGCTTGGCGGGTTCTTCGCATAGCAGGCAAATGTTTATAAATGGCTGGCTTGTAACGAAATTAACCATTCTTGGAGGATTTGAAATGAATAGCAAAGGGCAAGGAGCAATGGAATACCTGATGACCTACGGGTGGGCCATTCTTGTGGTTATCATCGTGGGTATTGTGCTGTGGCAGTCGGGTGTGTTCGGGACCGGAAGCGGCGGCGTCAGCGGATTTGACAAGGTCCGCGTGCAGGACTATGTCTTCAATGGCACAGGCGTCTTCGTCAAATACCAGAACGCAGCCGGGCAGACGATGAGGAATGTCAACGTCAGCTACTCAATCAACGATGGGGGCACTGTTTACGCAACACAGAGTGCAACTAACTGGGCACCTGGCCAAGAGTATACCGGTGACTACGCGGACAGCAGCACATGCTCATCCAGTGGCGGCGGCTATACCGTGGACGTAACCATAACGTATGACTCCGAGGCAAACATTGCCCACACAGAGACAGGAACAATCCGCGGAACCTGCGAGTAAGGGCCACATAACCCCCCTTCTTTAAATATTGCCGAGTGGTAACTATGCCTGTGGAACTAATAAAAACGGGCATTGCAGGCTTTGAGAAGGTATATGGCGGCCTGCCAAAGGGCCACACGCTGCTCCTTGCCGGTCCCGTCGGCTCCTATACCGAGTTGTTTGGGCTTGAGTTCTTGTACAGGGGGGCTGCTGCAAAGGAAAACACGCTTTACGTCTCCTTTGAGAAGAAGGAGGAAGATGTCATTGCGATGGCCTCTGTCTTTGACTGGAAGCTTGAGGAGCAGATACAAGAAAAGCGCCTGACCGTGATGAGCAGCGAGCTGTTTAACTATGAGAAATTCATTTCCTCGCTTGAAGACAACATCTTCTCCATAAAGGCGGGGCGTGTCGTGCTTGACTCGATAACATATCTTGGCGAGTTCTTTAATACCCCATTTAAGTTCAGGGCAAGCCTTGGCGAGCTGCGAAGCATGCTGAACAAGCACGACTGCACAACAATGCTTATTTCTGAGGCAAAGGGGAGCGAGCTGAGCCCTTACGGCGTCGAGGAGTTCCTCGTGGATGGGGTCATACACCTGCACAACATAAGGAAAGGAGGTGAGCTGCTTCATGCGATTTCCATACCTGAGATGGATGGCATGGATGCAAGCTCACAGCTTTATCCGCTTGAGATGACAAAGAAGGGGATGCGTGTGAGGGGCATCCCGCTTGTGCTCTAGCTCACTCAAACCCTTCTTATCTTGTGGTTGTTTAGGTAGGAAATTGTCTTCCTTGCCTCCCTTGCAGCCTTGCCCGTGCGCAGCCTGCCCCTGAATGCGCCAATGAGCTTGCGGACATGGGGCGCCGACTTCAGCAGGAAATAGGCACTATTTAATTTTCTTGAGCGCTCGGCCTTTCTTCTCCCCTTAAAGAGCAGCTTCATGGTGTTAATTGATGTCTTCTTGCCGATTGCCGGTCTCTCCAGGCCCATGGAGGACCGGACGGCATTTGCGAGTACGCGCCCTATCTGGTCGTGGGGGTATTCTTTTATGGGTATTTCCTCCCAGCGCTTCCCCGCTTTCTTGAAAAGGAAGAAGCCGTCGCCCCGCGGGAGCATGCTCCCTATGAACTCCTTTTCGCCCTTGTCTGTGTCAAGCCTCATCCTGAACAGCCGCAGCTCCTCCCACGGGAAGGCGTAGTCGCCGATCGCGTTCCTGTTGGTCCAAATCGGGTTCTTCCCAAGCTTCCTGGCAAGCTTTTCCAGCTCGGGCTTCATCTCCTCGGGAACGCCGAGCCAGCCGCCGACGAGCTTGACGTTGAACTTTCCGCCTTTGGTCCTGATGACTGCGTTGATCTCCCCCTCTGCAACTGCGGTGTCCTTGTCTAGCTTCTTTGTCTCGTTCATCCTGCGGTCCAGCAGGGTATCCTCTTCAAGGCCCTTGGGCATATAGTGTGGCACCTTCACTTTCTTCAGCCTGTAGCCCTTCAGCTTGCCGCCGAACTTCTGGGACAGGAAAAATGCGACTCCGGCGTCGTGGACCATCTTGTCCAGATCCGCACCCCCCTCGATGCCACTTCTGAACTCTGGGTCCAGCAGCTTCTTTATGCCTATCGAGTTCATGCGGTAGAATTCCATGTCGCCGCCAGTCACAGATATGCCCTTCTCCTTCATATGGTCTATAAGTGCAAGTACTGCCGGGTTCTGCTCCTCTATGAGGTCCATCATCCAGCCGCCGCGGGCTCCCTTTATCCCCTTGAGCCCGTTCTTATAAAGAGAGAGCGGCTTCTCAACGATTGTCATGCTGGGGTTTGCCTTTAAGACCTCTCTCAGGTGGTCCACGTGCTCTTCCGAAGGCGTGGCAATCCACACAACTGTCTTTCCCTTGTTGCCACGTATCCTATGAACAAGCTCCTCGACACTCCCAACCGTTTCAACGCCAAGGCTTTCGGCGGCCTTGCGCTTCTCCTTGTCCCTTTCAGCAATCAAGTAGAAGTTGGTCTTGATGCCGGGCATCTCCAAATCCTTCATCTTGCTGGCTATCACCTTGCCGAAGCTGCCGTAGCCGGCCAGCACAAGGTTAGTTGGGCTTTGCTTTGGCTTGCCTGGCTGTGGGGTTATGGTATCCTTAAGATGGGATTTCATAAGTTAATTACACACTTCTCCTATAAATACCTGTGGTGCATGGGAAGCGGCTGGAAGGATTATTAATGCCAACGGTGTTTTGAGGCGTATGCAAATGAAAGTGCCCGGCCCAAAAGGCAGGAGGATATTGGAAAAGTTCAGGAAACTGAACGGCGGCTGGGCGATGCCGGTGCCATTTGTCTACGCGGGCGGCGAGGGCTGCTACGTCAGGGACATCGACGGGAACCGGTTCCTGGACTTCGCGTCGAATATTGCTGTAACCCCACTGGGCTACGGGCACCCCGCGCTTGACGAGGTGCTGCGCCACTACGGGAAGTCACCGGTGAAGCTGGCCGGCCAGGACTTTGTCGCGAGGGAGCATGTGGAGCTGCTGGAGGAGCTGCTGAAGATAGCGCCGGGGTTCAACGCGGCGTTCATAACGAACAGCGGGGCAGAGGCGGTAGAGAATGCAATCAAGATAGCGATGCGGAGGCACGGCGGGAACTACGGGGTGTCGTTCGAAAACGCGTTCCACGGGAGGACACTTGGCGCGCTGTCGCTCACAAACTCGAAGATCGTCTACAAGGCAGGCTACTGGACATTCCCCTCCCAGAGGCTGCCCTTCGACGAGTCCGCGCCGGTGCTGCTTGAGGAGATGATAAGGCGCGAGGGGGGCAGGGAGAACATGGCGTTTGTGATTGCCGAGCCTGTGCAGGGGGAGGGCGGCTACAACATCGCGCCGAAGCTTATGATGAGGGGATTGCGGAAAGTCACGCAAGAGCACGGCATCCCGCTCATCTGCGACGAGATACAGAGCGGTATGGGCAGGACCGGCAAGTGGTGGGCGTTCGAGCACTACAAGATAAAGCCGGACATATTTACAGCGGCGAAGGCGCTGCAGGTTGGGGCTACCATTGCAAAGAGGGGCATGTTCCCGAAGGAGCCGTCGGCGATAAGCAGCACATGGGGCGGCGGGCAGCTGGTGGATCTGGCAATGGCGGTTGCGACAATCAGGGCGATAAAAAAAGAAAGGCTGCTCTCGAACTGCACAAGGATGGGAAAATACCTGGTGAGGCGGCTTGGGGAGCTGGGGGTGCTGAACCCCCGCGGGCTGGGGCTTATGTGCGCCTTTGACATGCCCGGCAAGCGGAAGCGCGACCAGCTAGTCGAGCGGATGCTGCAGAACGGCCTTGTCACGCTTGGTGCCGGAAGGGAAACGGTCCGGCTCATACCCCCCTACATAATAAGCGAAGAGGAGATTGACGAGGCCGTTTCAATAATTGAAAAGTCGCTGGCGGAAGCCAAGAAAGAGGGGCGCGGCGGAAAGCTCTCGCACGCGGAGCATGCGATATAGGCAAGTGCCTTATTTTCCCCTGTACTCTTTCACATACTGCTCCCTGAGCACCGCCCGTATGATCTTTGGCACCGACTCATCAGCGAATATGGGCTCATGCTCGCCAATTGCCCTTTCCGGGCTTTGGAACCGCTGGCTGTAGTAGCTGTCCTTCTTCAGTATGAGCTTGAAGTTCTCCACAAGCTCGCCGAGCGCTTTCCTGTCCACGCCGCCGGCCATTGTCCTGCTCTTTTGGGCGTATTCCGCAAAGAGCCTTGCCTGCCTTTCCCTAAGGCTCTCGAGCGAGGCCTCCCCGACCAGTTCCTTCACCCCTTTCTTGCTGCGCCAGTAGAGGCCCACAACAACAAGCAGCAGCACTGCGGCGGTTCCAGCAACAACGGGCACGATGTTCTCCCTGAGCAATTCCCCAGCTGGCGGGGAGTAGCTTACCATCACTACCTTTTCCGCGGTGTTCCCGCCCGGGTCCATTGCAGTTATATCAATCCTGTTCTCCCCCTTCTCCAGCGAGTATTCTATTGCGAACGCGCCGCTCCTCTCCGCCCAGTAGTCCTTTCCGTTCACCGTCAGCTTGACCTGGCAGTTCTCCCTCTTCCCCCAGAAGCCGGTGTAGTTGTGCTTTTCGCAGAGCGTTGCGGCGTCGGTCCAGCCGCGTATCGTGACTGTGCTTTCGCTTGTCTCCTCGGGTATAGGGTCCAGCTGTAGCGAGACGGAGTCGTCCCACGAAACGACCTCGAAGGCGTTGGAGAGGTCGTATGTTCCGGGCTCACCCGAAACAAGCCACGCCATTTTTGCCTTCTCTGCCGGGCCCAAATAGTCCACCACCCGGATGTCCCCGCCCTGGGCTAAGAGCCCGGAGGGGAGCCTGGATACGACAGAAACATTGAACGCCCCCGCCGTGGCCCGGGGGTCCAGCATCAGCAGGCAGCTAATCTCCTGCTGGGGGAGCTCCAGCGCGAGCTCCTTCTGGAGGGGAGTACAAACCAGCGCCTCCTTTCCCAAAGCGCTTCCGGCTAGTGCCATTCCCAACAGCAGAACAAGGAGCAATCCCGCCTTCATCGCACAAAGAGACGCCGGCGTGGTATAAAAGCGTTACTAGAACACAATCCTGTTGTGCCTGAAGTTGAAGGTTAACAACGCCAGAACTGCCATTAGCAGGCGCATGGGTAGGATTGTAATAATTATTGTTTATAAACGTTTGCAGTATCGTCAAATATCTATAGAACATCAGTTTTTGTATACTCAAATATACAAAGATTTAAAAACAAGAAAATGCATTAGCTGCCCCATGGACGAAGCGCTATTGCGGCAGCTGCTGAAGCAAAACCCCTGGTGGGATGGCAAAATGCCCCAAGTCCCAAAAACCAGGCGGTTCCTGTTCGGCGATGTCAAGGAAAGCATGGGCAGGAGGCAGATAACCGCGGTTGTCGGGCCGCGCAGGGTCGGAAAGACCACTATTATGAAACAGCTAATCAGCGAGCTGTCCCCCCCTGAAAACATATGCTACATATCGTTCGACGATATCCGCTTCCAGGAGTACGGCTCCGCGTTCCAGCTCCTTGACTATTTCCTGTCAAACTCTGACGACAGCAGGATCCGGTACCTCTTCCTGGACGAGATACAGAAGCTCGGGAACTGGGCCGACTTCCTGAAAACCGCCTATGACACGGAGGAGAAGCTGAAGATTGTCGTTTCTGGGTCTGCCAGCCTTGGGATAACCCAGCACAGGGAGACCCTGGCCGGCAGGCTGCTGTCATTCGAGCTGCACACCATGGGCTTTTCGGAGTTTTTGGCGTTCCGCGGGGAGGAGATGGGGGAATATCCCCGCGCGGTCATGAAAAAGGAGAGGTACGAGAGGCTATTCGAGGAATATCTGATGAGGGGCGGGTTCCCCGAGATCGTCGGCGAGACCGACCAGAAGTTTGTGGAAAAATACATACGCGAGTCCCTGGTCGAAAAGGCAATAAGGGATGTTTCGGAGCTGACGGACAGGGACGAGCGGAAGGTCGGCGAGCTGTTCCTGCTGCTTGCGAGCTACAACGGGCAGCTGTTCAGCCTGGACACGCTTGCAAAGGACCTCGGCATAAGCCGCATAACCGCAAGCAGGTATCTGGACCTCCTGGAAAAGGCGTTCCTGGTGAGGGTGCTTTACAACTATTCGGGCGGGGTGCCATCCCGTGTCCGCAAGAGGAAAAAGGTGTATCTCGCGAGCAGCTCGATGGTTATGAGCGTGCTTAGCTACCCGAGAGAGGTCCTGCTGACGGAGGCGTCCGGGAGGCTTGCCGAAACCGCCGCAGTTGGCCAGCTTGGGGCGGAGCTGTTTTGGAGAAGCCCGCAGAAGAAAGAGGTGGACATTGTCCTTGTTGGGGAAAAAATCGTGCCAATCGAGGTAAAATACAGGAGCCGCATCGGGAAGGGTGACCTGGCGGGCATAGCTGCGTTCTGCAAGCGGTTCGGGCTGGAGGAGGGGGTGATCCTCACAAAGTCGCTAAAGGGGGAGCTGGAGTACAGGGGGATTAGGGTACACGCCATCCCCATATGGTACTTCCTTGGGTCTAGAACACAATCCTGTTGTGCCTGAAGTCCAGAGTGATCCCGCTGGATGGGGGCGCCGATTCGATTGTGTTGTCGTTCCCGCTTGAGTACGGCACCACGCTAACCGTTTGGGTGCCGCCACTGCTGCTCTTCGTCTGGTTGGTGGGGAGGTATGTCATGTAGCCCGTGAAGTTCTCGCTCCGGTTGTCGGTGGGGCAGGTGACCGTCCAGGTGACCTCCTCGCTCGTCCCCGACTCTATGTCCCAGCCCACGAGCTGGGGGTTGTCGCCGGTTATGGTGCAGTAGCCCGGTGTGGTCAGGTTGACCTCCACGTCCACCCCGCTCACGTTCTCCTCGTTGTAGTTGTAGACTGAGACCGTTGCCGGGAAGGGGCTGTTGTCAATGGCGTCGTCCGGGAGTATGAGGGTGACTGCAAGGTTCGTGAATATGCTGTTGACGTTCACGGTTATGTTCGC
>WALL01000042.1 GCA_015522845.1 Nanobdellati archaeon | reverse complement strand
GGCACGTCAAAAAGGTCCGAGTACCCGTTTTCCAGCTGCAGCTCGCCGGCCGGGACAATGCTGTCCCTTAATGTGTTAGTTTGCGTTATTACCTCCCTGTTTCCGCCGCTTATGCTTTTTGTGCCGGCATCGAAGTCAGCAGTGGATGTGATATTGAAATTAGTTGCAGCTACAAGGGACAGCAGCAATGCAAGTGCAACAGCCCCCTTTAGCATGAGCCACACCCCGAGGCGATTATGTGCACCCTTCTTGCATAAACGTGGGGTGTGCTAACCGTTTGCATGTTCCCATCCACCCTTACCACCGCGTCCCCAGTCGAGTTCTCAACCGAAAATGGCACGCCACTGTAGTTCGTTGAGTTGTTTGAATACCATGTGGTATACCCACATGAGCTTCCGAAGGCATCAGCATATGGGTTGGTAAATCTGATGTAGGGCGGCGTTAGCTTGATGTACCGCCCATAAGGGCTTTTGAGTACAATGATGCCCGTGCTGCTGCTCTGGTAGTAATTCTGCTCGGTTGCGGTAACGGTCAGGTTCCCGATGGATTCCATCTGGCTTATGGTGAAGTTCCCCCAGTGTTCTGTTGCAGAAGAAGGGCTCTGCCAGCCGTAGTCCCGCGCCTGGCCATTTGCGGTAACATCAACATATACCTTTGCAGCGGGCGTAACAAGGACTTTGTACTTCACTAAGTCCCCACGTTCGAACGTGTCCTGGGGGTTGTTGTTTATATCATATGTGCCCACATTTATGCTAACTAGCTGTACATAAAAAAAAACCGTGCTTGTGGAAAGCGTGTTGTCTATCTTCACCGACCAGTTCCCCGTCGGGTCGCTGGTGCCTATCGAAAACGAGCCGTTTGCCGCGAAGTTGGATGGTGTCTTGTTTTCTGTATATGCCATTGTCCCATCCGGGTAATAAGCGGACACGTTCACATCCAGCGAGTTGTTGTAAGTCGTCAGGCGGTAGTACACTGTGTCGCCAAGCAGGAAATAGTTGCTTTCGTCCGTGAGGTTGCTGTCCGCATAAAGCCTTATCTTGAATGGCACAGCATAGGTATAGCTAAAGCTTGAGTTAAGCAGGCTGCTGCTAGATGACATTGTTAGGTTGCACTTAAGGTTCTCACTAGATGAGTTAACGGTTGTATTCTGGCAGGTGCTTGTGAAATTATACCCATTTTCAGCGGCGCGGCTGTGGAGCTCAGCCTGCATGTCCTGGTAGAACAGCTTGTTCCCATTGTAGAAGCCCCCCTCAAGCGACCGCTGTAGCTCGCTTGAATAGCTAGCTATCATTGCTTGGCCAGGCAGCTCCTGCTTAATGCCTGCCTGCTGCACAAGCTCCTTTGACTCTGTTGTGAAATAAGCAAGCCCAATTGTCACTATCATTATGAAAACAAGGGAGATTACGTAAAACTGCCCTCTCATTGCCATATGCTCACCACCACTTTGTGCGGGGGAGACCCCCACCTGCTCACTGTGCAGCTTGATGTTGCTATCTCCCTATTGGATGGCAGCGCATATCCAGTTGACTTTACAATGTTGCCCGCACTGTCTAGCACGGCAACATTATATCTCATGTTTTCAGGCATAACATACGCAAGCGAGCTGTTTATCCATGCCATTGGCGCTTCACTTCCAACAATGCCGCGCGCCCTTTGGCAGTTGCAGACCATGCTTGACGCATCAAGCGCATATCGCTGCAGCATGCTAATGCCCTTCTCATGCCGTATGGGCGGGTTCTGCTTGACTACTGCAGCCATGAGCGTAAACATTAGTGTTATCACTAGCAGCACCTCAATAATGCGCATGAACCCGCGCCTCACCCTGCCCACACCTCCAGTATGCCCGGCTGGTAATCTCCGCTGGGGAATTCCACATAAACTGGCCGCTTGACAACGCCGTGCTTTGGCACTGTTGTATTGCATTCCCACTGCTGGACAGGGGTCCTGACGCGGAAAGCAAACTCCATCCCTTTGGCAAGGCTGCTTTGCACGCTCAGGCAATCCTTTCCATTTGCACTATCCAGCTTTGCCTTGTCAAGGACATTTGGCTCCAGTGCAAGCCCTTCGGTGCTGTCGGTGGCAAGCACCCCCGAGTAAAACTCCACTGCTGCCTCGCGTATGTCCCCCCTTTGGAACTGCGGTGTAAGCATGAATGCGCTTTGCATGTAAATGAACCAGAATGCCACCAAGAAGATTGCAGTAGCTACAACGAACTCTATCCCAATCATGCCTTTAGACATTTGCATCACTAAAGCTCACCTCGTACTTTTTCCCGGTGTACTTCACGCTAAACTTTATCATTGTTGGCTTAATGACGGTAACTTTTGCTGGCTCAACGTTAATCTCCCCATTTGCGCAAGGCTTGCAGGCTAGCGCTATGAATTCTACCTGCTCCGGGGCAAACCCTTTGTATTGCTGCCTGTTCCTTTCCTTGGCTAGCTCCCTTACATGCTGTGCCACGTCCGCCGTCGTAAATGCCTTTTGGAGCTGCACGACCCCCTCAAGGCTGTGGGATGCCACCCCTTGGCTAGGCGGTATGTCCAGGATTGTATCAGCAACTTTCTGGGTGATGGATGCTGGCGGGACAAGCTGGAATGCCAGCAGTGAGATAAGCACAAGGATAACTGCATGCTTTATGCCTGCGGTTACCTTCCCCTCGCCCATCTCGCCAGAGATGATGCCTGCAAAGAACGCCTCAAGGAGGGTTACCTGGAAAAGCAGGTGGCGGAATTCAAACTCGCTTATCGAGCCCATTGTCCCGCCAAGGAACTCCCCTGCAGCCTGCATCTTTGGGATGGCAGGGACAAGCGATTCTGTGAGGACTATGATTATAAACAGCAGCAGCAGGTAGATTGCATAGATGGTCATTGTATAGACGGACAGCTTGGATTTCCTTTCTGCCTCCAATTCCTTTAGCTTCCTTAGGTCAGATGAGACCGTCTCAAGTATTGTCGTTACCTCCCCGCCAGCAGCCTGTGCTGCAGCAATGATGGATATGCTCCTTCCAAGCATTGGGCTGTCAATGCGGTCAGCAAGGCGCTGCATTGCATCCTCAAAGCTAACGCCCCAGGACAGCTCCAGTGCAATCTTCTTCACTTCTGGCGACAGCATGCCATAGTCATTGTAGGATGCATTTTGTATGGCCCTTGATAATGTCACACCAGCCCTCTTGAATTCGGCTATGTCCCTTAAGAAGTCGGGGAAGTGCTCCTCTATGCTGGCAATCCTGGCATGCTCAAGGTAAATGTAGAATGCAAACGGGATGCTGATGGTAAAGAATGCCCCGATGACCCATATGCTAAAGTTTTCTGGCTGGAAGATTGCTCCCGCCAGCACAAGCAGCAGCGCCACTGCTGAGAGTGCCCACAGCACCTTCCACTTCATCTTGACCTTGCCAATTTTCCTTCTCAGCTCTCCTATGCTTATCTTGCCCTCCATTTTATATCCCCGATGGCTTGCTGCTTTCAATAAGCACTATAAACAATATTGCCGCCCCTGGCACCCCAACGTAGGTTGTTGCCTGTAGGACCAGCTTGACCGGCACAGGCAGCCCGCCAAGGATGCCCATGATTGCCACGAGCACGAAGATCATGATAACGCCCGCGACAAAGACCGTTGAGTATATCTCCGCATACATCGACAGCGTCTCGATGTATTTTGCCTCTATCCTCCGCTGCTCTTCCATGAGCGCCTGGGACTTGGCTATTAGCATCCTGCGCAAGTCTCCGCCAGTCCGTATTGTTGCAACGATTGACCACAGCAGGTCCTTGAACTTGTGCGACGGCGTGCGCTGTGCTACCTCTGATATTGCACTTAAGGTGTCATAGCCAAACACTGCAATGTTTTGGGATATGCCCCTGCATTCCTTTGCAACCTCCCCATACTCCTTAAACTGGCCCATCATTTGGAATATTGTCTGCGGCGGGACGCCAGTTCCAGCAATTGTTGCCATATGGGTAGCAGCGAATGCAACGTGCTTGTCAAGCGCATTCTTTAGGTAGTTCACGCGGTAAGGCGGGTATGCCAGGTAAATGATGAATATCACCCCTGCAGCTAAGATTACGGAAAGCAGCACCGCCAAGGCAGTCCCAGCCAGCCCTGCCTTCATGAATGTAACTGCCCATACAATGGAGATAACTGCCACTGCTGGAAGGAGCAGCACATTTGAGAATAGGTATGATGCGATGTATTCGTCCAGTGCTACCTTTAGGCCCGCCTTCTGCAGCGCCCCTTTCAGGCCAGTGAAATACTTCCGCAGGCCCCTCACCTGCCCCCTAAAGAGGGAGTAGGCGAGCAGGGAATATTTTTTTGTAGCAATCATATGTTCTTCAATACCTCCTCTGGTGCGGAATAGTATTTTTGTATTATCTTGCCAACATCTATGTAGTAGCGGATGTTGTTGTCCTTCATCCACTTGAGCACCTGTGTCCGCCTCTGCACCTCCTCCCAGATGTCCTTCTCCTCAATCCCCTTGTCCTCAATTATCCTTTGGAAGATGTAGCTCTTGTCGGATGCAAACTCAAAGGTGTCTGTTGCAGGATCCCATTTGAACAGCGTGTTGATTATTGGCTCCTGGTTCTTTGTCAGGCCAAGCACCTCAACAATTTCCTTTATCCTCCGTACCTCCATCCCCTTTATCCTTGCCTTTGTAAGGACAACAATTATGCTTAGGTGCTGGAGAAGCCCGGCGGACAGGCTAATCGGGGGTGTCTGGAGGCGGTGCATGACTGCGTCAACGGAATCGCCATGTATGGTTGCCATGCCGGAGTGGCCCGTTGCCATCCCTTGGAACAGCACGTAGGCTTCCTTGCCACGCACTTCGCCCACAATCAGCTCATCTGGCCGCTCACGAAGCGCTGCCCTAAGCAGGTCGTACATGGTTATCTCCCCCTGCTTCCTTCCGGCAAGGTCCTCCCTGCCAAAACCAGTCCTTACAACCTTTTGGAGCCAGTGCTCGTGGGGCAGCCGTATTTCAGGCGTGTCTTCAATGGAGACAATCTTCATCTCCTCTGGCAGGAACATGCTCATGGCATTTAGGAAGGAGGTCTTGCCGCTTGCTGTTCCGCCTGCAAAGAGCAGTGATTTCCTGTATTCAATTGCTATCCATAGGTATGCCCCTATCATCTCGGGCAGCGTCCCAAAGTTTAGCAGGTCGGTAATCGTCAGCGGGTCCTTCGTGAATTTCCGTATCGTGAACGTTGAGCCGTGCATGGCAATGTCCTTGTGAGATGAGAAGGTTGCCTGCACCCTGCTCCCATCCGGCAGCGCGCCATCCAGCAGGGGCTCTGCAACGCTTATGTGCTTGCCACAGCGCTGTGCTATGCGTATGATAAATTTGTTTAGCTCGTCCTCCCCCGTGAACATTATGTTTGTCGGCACGGATGCATAGTGCCTGTGGTAAATGTAAAGCGGGATTTTTACGCCGTCACAGGATATGTCCTCAATGTTGGGGTCATGCATCATTGCCTCGATCCTGCCAAGCCCTAGGAAGTCGCGGTATATGTAATAGAGCAGCTTCTGATACTCGTGCTCGCTAAGCTGCATGTTGTAGTCCTTGATTACCTTATCAACCTTTTTCTTTAGCACTTCGCGGACGGATGACTCCCCCTTGACCTCAAACAGGTTTATGTCCAGCAGGTCAACAACAATCTCCTTTATCAGCTGTAGCTCCCTCTCCTGCTCCTTGGTTAAGTAAGGCTCAAGCGCATAGTACATAAGGTGGTTTTCCCCCTTGTCCCAGACAAGGTTGGCAAATGCAAATGGCTTTATGAGCGGGTAGACCTGGTTTATGCCCGTGAATTCTGGCGGCTTCCATGCCGAGCTCATCTTTTTTAGGTATTGCTTTGGGATTTTGTGGGCCTTTAGCGGCATGTTCTTTATCCTGCTTTCAGCCTCTATCTCTTTAATCTTCTTCTGCATTTTTGTAAAGTCAGACAACGGCATCCGCACTTCTGTCCGGGGCTTCACTGCACCCTTTTCTAGCTTCACAGTTGAGAAGTCAATTACTTGCGGAAGGGGCCGTGCTGCTGCCTCCCTCTCATTAATCTCCCCGAGCTCAAATTCCTTTTTAAGCTCCTTAACCCACTTATCCTCCCGCTCCTTTGCATAGTCCTCCACCTTAGAAAGCTCCTTGCCAATGTCCCGTATTTCCGGCATTGTTGCCTTTGCCGTAGCTGCCCTTTTCGCCTCTGCCTCCGCCTTTGGCCGCTCCTTAGCTATCTTTCTTGCGATTTTTTTTAGGATCTTTTTTGATAATGCCATAATCCACCTTAACAGCTTATTGATATTGTATAATGTGTGCTATTCCTTGAGATGCTTGGGCAAATGGCTGGCGGGAATACTGGCGTAGTGCTCATGCTGAGCCTGCTTGCATTTAGGAACAGCGGGTGCCGGGCAGCCATGCTTGGCCATTTTATGGACTGCACGGATACGTATGCAATGCCCCCAACTTCCTCAAGCCTTACTGAGTACTGCCCCGAATAAATGTCCCGCGATATGGGCAGCCTAAGCGTCTGGCTCGTTGTGCCACCCACTGGCAAGCGCCCCATCATTCCCAAGAGCTGTGATGCAACATAGTCGCTTACGCTTACCAGCATCTGCTTTTGTGACCCCTTTTTCACGGCCTCATCCAGCGATAGTGTTGAATAGGCAATTGCGGTTATAAGGAAAAATCCCAATGCAACTTGCATTATGAATGAGAAGCTCAGCTGCCCCCTCAGCAGATGCCCACCTCCACTATTGGCTTCCCGGATGTTGCATTGTAGCCAATTTTCCTTGCGCTCATCTCAGCCCGCGGCCCGCTTTTCCCAAGGCAGCCCGCTGCTGCATTTAACTGTATATCGTTGTTGCATATTACTATCTCAACCTCTTGCTTCTCTGTGCCTCCCGTGCTTCCGCGGAACACGTTTGTATACTCCATCCGCGTCATTTTTATCCCCGTGCCGCTGTCCTCTATCACATATGTGCTGCTGTCACACGTGGCGTTTGCATTTTCGGTTACCTTGTCATAGACATTTGCATCCAGCTCTGCCATGTACTTAATCCAACCATGCCTGCTGTCTACCTGCATAACCCCCTTGCTGTAATACATGCCCATGGTGGCAGTGAAGTTTGTGTCACCATGGCTGGCGGCCTGTATTAGCTGGTCTGCCGAGATCATTTGTGATTCAATATTGTGCGCAATGGGGGCGTCCTCAAGCTTCTGCACATCATAGGTCCCCCAGAGGTAAGCAGCCACCGACACTATGACTACCAGTGCCAACAGGAGTACGTATGACACTGCAGGGCTGATTCCTTTTCGCATAGTAAGCACTACTCAACGCAATAACTCAAAGGCGCTTTTTAAAGGTTCTCACCTTATTGGCTCGTAGGAATCGTGGCTCTTGCCGGTTGTGTGGTATTTTACAGCATTGCTCACGTGGAACTTAACGTAATTGTGGTATCCCCAGCCGCGCACCCGCCTCATGGACACATATACAATTGCATTTGGGTTATAGGCCACCCCCCCCAGCCCTGCAAGCCGCTTTGTCAAGTCCAGGTCCTCAGCCGTAACTATCTCCCTGTTGAACCCCCCCGCTTTCTCATAGGCCTTCCGCTTGAATGCAAGGTTTGATCCAGCTGGCACTGGCTTCCCAAGCTTGTCCATCAGCCACATGTACTTGCCCACAACGTTCTCGCAGACCCACTGCTCCAAGTGGTTCCCGTCGTAGGGGATGATATTCCCATATGTGCAGACATGGTTCCCAAACCCGGCTATAATGTTCTCTAGCCATTCACGTGGCGCATTTATGTCGGCATCTGTGGATACGATTATCTTCCCCTTTGCAGCCCTGCATGCAGTGTCCCTTCCTGCTGCAATGGTTGGCTTAGGCTCGGTAAGCACTCTTGCACCGTATTCCTCGCAGATTGCAACAGTCCTGTCAGCTGACATGCCATCGCCAACTACCACCTCGTAGCTTCCGCTAAAGCTTTGCTTGCTTATGCTTTCTAGGCACTGGCCAATGTACTTTTCCTCATTCAGTGTGGGGATGATTATAGAGACGTCCATACCGCAATCCTTTTATTAGGGGTAAGGTTAATTAAGCAATAACTCTTTAAATAACTTTTTGTGGTCACATGCTCCGCTCAATGGCCTTTATCCCGGATGGAAACCGCCGCTTTGCACGGAAGAACGCGGTAGGCTTTGCCAAGGCATATTCTATGGGCTTTGAGAAGACACGGCACGTCTTTGAGTGGTGCCTCGACGTGCCCAAGCTCAAGGAGCTCACAATGTGGACTGTATCTACCGAGAACTTGAGGCGTACGGGTGCTGAGCTGTCCGTTTTCATGCGCCTGCTCCGGAAAAAGCTCATAGAAGCAAAAACAGATCCCCTGCTTTTGGATAATGATGTGCGCGTGAATGTGGCAGGCAAGCTAGGGCTGCTTCCCCGTGCAGTCCAGAAAGCCGCGCTGGAGCTCATGCAGTCCACCGCCGAAAACGCCTCCTATGTGCTCAACCTCGCAATCGGCTACGGTGGCAGGCAGGAGCTCCTTGACGCAGTGCAGTCGCTTGTTTCACAGGGGCTTCCGGTCACCGAGAGCCATCTCTCCCGCGCCATGTACCTCCAAACCGAGCCCGACCTGATTGTCCGGACCGGCGGCGAGCAGCGCCTCAGCGGCTTTCTCCCGTGGCAGTCCGCATACAGCGAGCTCTACTTCTCAAAGAAGCTCTGGCCGGAGTTCGAGAGGGGGGATTTTGACGACGCCATCTCATCCTTCAATTCCCGGAAAAGAAGGTTTGGGCTTTAGCCAATCATAATTTTTGGCTTAACAGCACATCCAACAATGGCACTGCCCTGATGCCCGATGAAATTTGTTTCTGTGCCTCCCCCCCATAAACAACAAATGCTTTTTTGGCTTTGAATCTTTTCATGAAATAATCAAGATCTTTAGCATCTGAAAAAGATGCCTCTTTTTTTGACTTGACTTCAACAGGGACGCCATTTATCAGAAAGTCCACCTCATGCGTGCCTTTCCTCCAGTAATATTCCACATTGAGTGTCGAAGCCACAATTGTCTCAACGAGCTTCCCTCTCTCAGTTTCAGGATACAAGCCAAAGGCAAGCGACCAGTGGTATGGATAAACCCTCCTCAGCTTTCTGGAGGATATCCCCACAGATGGCCTGTAGTTCTTGACTATCCTAATCAGGTAAGAAAATTCAAGGTAGTGGACATGTTTTATTATCACTTCTTTTCCCGTGTTGTAGTCTTTTGCAAGAGAGTCAAAATTCAAGTAAGTTCCTGGGTTTTGATAGAACTGCTGCAACAGTGCCAGGAGTAGGTCTTTTCTTACATCCTTGAAAGTGTCGGGGAGGTCTGACCTGATCACCTTTTCTATCACACTCTCCCTTAAATATTCCATTACCTGCATGTCATCTTCAAAATCCACAAGCTCAGGAAACGGCTTTTTGATGAATTCCCCAACAGTTTTTTCCAGCTCTTTTCTCCAAACATTTGTGGTGTCAACCTTTTTGCCTGTCTTTAGCTCAAAAAACTCTACAAGGCTTAGTGGCGTTACCCTTATGGTGAAATGCCGCCCCACCAAGTCAGCCATTGCATTTTGTTCCAGTTGTATGCTGGCAGAGCCTGAGACGAAGAATTTTATGTTTGGGAAGTTGTCGTAAAACAGCTTGAGCTGGGAGCTCCAGTTATCAAGCTTTTGTATTTCGTCAAGGAAAACGTATATGTGCTCTTTTTCCCAATCCACATTGGTGATGCCGCTGTACCCCTTTAGGATGTCTTTCAAGCTCTCTACCTTTTGGTCAAATGAGAAATAGAGCACATGCCTTGGCTCAACTCCTTTTTCCAGCAGCTTTTGCATATACTGGAACAGCAGGACTGTTTTCCCAACCCTTCTCAGGCCAACAAGCATGGTTATCTGCCTTTTTCCCCCTATTTTTTCCAGCTCGGAAAAGGCCTTCCTCTTGTATGGCTTTGCCAGCGTATCCTTCACTTTTTTTTCTGTCCACCAGGGGTTGAGCAGCTCGATGATTTTCATATTAGTCTTTTTTACAGAACTAATATTTATACTTTTCGTTCTATAGATAGAACGAATATTAACCCCCAACCAATCTCTGGCGGGCTTCGACGGCGCGGCCTCATCCTTCAATTCCCGGAAGAGGCGGTTTGGGCCTTAGGTTGTCGTGAGTGTCATATTGTCGAAGTACCACGTGGACTTCCACGACTTCCAGTTGTTTGTGACGCCTATTGCCTTTACCTCTTGTATTGGCGGGTCAAAGCCGCTCTTCAGGTCCACCGTGTGCGTTGCCCAACTGTTGAGGGCATCGTTCCACCCGCCTGCAGTCTTGGTGTTGCAGGTGCCGTCTGTCCCGAGGTAGTAAATGTAAGCGTAAACCTTTGCGCCGTAATTATCGTATGTCTTTTTCACCCTAAACGAAAAATCCGCGCCTGCTGCCGAGCCAATGTCCTCGCTCACTATCTGGTAGAGCCTGAAATAGTTCCCGTCATCGTGGAATTGGTTATTACCCCCATATGTGTGGACGTATGCGGTCCCGCCGTAACTGGAGGACCACGCCGCTATTGGGTTCGGCCCGCCCCTACTGCCGTAATACCCAACAAACTCCCACTCGCCCAGGTCGCTGTCGAAACCGCCGTTCACAAGCGGGTCCGGGGAAGCCGATGCCGAGCACGAGGTGCAAACTCCGCTTTCGCATGTTTCGTTCGCGGCACAGTTGCAGTCTTTGCAGTTGCTGCAATTCTCAGTCGCAGTATTGCACACGCCGTCCCCGCAGCTTCCGGGCTGGCAATTTGTGTCAGCCGAATCCACATAGCCATCGCAGTCGTTGTCCAGCCCGTCGTTGCATGTCACTTCCTGGTTTTCTGTTGGGCTTTTTGGCGTGCATGTCTGCTCGACGCCATCGACACACTTCTGCACCGTGTTCTCGCACACCCCCGTGCCGCAGGTTATTGTTCCTAAGTCCTCGTACTGGCAGCTTGACGAGCAGCAGTCGCCATCATTGGTGTTCCCGTCATCGCACTGCTCATAGCCAGCATCAATGTTCCCGTCGCCGCAGTAGGGGCCGGTGACGGTCGTCACAGACTGGCAGTCGCTCGAGCACCAGGCGCATGTCTCGCCGTAGCTGGCGGTGCACGCGTTTCCGTTGTCAGTGCCGTTGTCGCACTGCTCGCCGCTTTCGACAATGTTGTTGCCACATACTGGCGTTGGAGTGGGCGTTGGCGTTGCCGTGGGTGTTGGGCAGTTATTTGGGCAGCTCCCGCCGCAGTCCACCCCTGTCTCATCCCCATTCTGCACGCCATCTGTGCAATTTGCCACCTGCCCCACATCCACGTAATAGCTGTCGTTGTCGGCGTAGACGGTGTGCGTGTCCCCGCTTTGGTCGGTTATTACTCCAATCGGCTCCGCGCCTGCTGCAGGGGCTGCTGGGTTGCATGAATACACTTTTCCGCCCTTGACGAACGTCATCCGCCCGGATGCGCACGGGTCGCTGGGGGTGATTGGCTTGTCGTAGCCCCTTATTTCCCAGCCGTTGGTTGCGAAGTTGTACTTGTCCTGGTTTATCAGGTTTGCCTCCTTTGGCGTGCCCAGGAGCATGTTGGCT
>WALL01000041.1 GCA_015522845.1 Nanobdellati archaeon | reverse complement strand
TGGCAATTTCCCCTGCAAGCCTAATTGGGTCATCGCTCTCCATTATCTTGTCAAGCGCATCAGGCGCAACGAACAGCCCCTTTTCACTAAAAATAGCAAGCACTTCTTCCTTTATGGCAAACACCCCCGCGCAGCTAGCGACCGGGCTTAAGCCATATTACGCAGTCCGCCAATAAGTAGCTTTGCTTTTGCAATTACGCGGCAAGCTTTTTTACTGCAGCCAGAAGTTCCGCAATCTCCTTTGCCTCTTGTGCATCTATGGCTTGCTTTTGGTACTGCTCCAAAAGCGGCAGCGCTTCCCCGTATCGCTCTGCAGACAGCAGCAGCAGTGCATAGTCGTGGGCAATATCAGGGTTCTCTGGGTCACGCTCATGTGCTTTCCCATAGTGCCGCAGGGCAGCACCCTCATTTCCAAGGTAGTGTTCGGCTTTTCCCCTCAGTGCAAGCGCCTCTGCAAAGTAGTTGGGATTCTGGTTGTGGTATCTTTTAATCAGCTCATCAATTTTTGGGATTGCTTCGTTGAGGTCCGATTTGTTTCTGCTCTGCAGAAGCTTTTTTATCTCAACGATCTCATCAAGAGGGTAGGCGCTTTCCTTAGTTTTTTTCGATAGGCCATCCCACTTATCCTGATCCAAAGGGCTTGACCCTCCGGCTTCAATGGGGACACTCGGCCCTAGCCTCCTTTCAAGGGCTTTCTCTAATCTGCCTTGGTCTATTGCAACAGCCCGTTCTTTCGGCAAATTTGCCCCCCCTCTGGCAGGCACTAGCTTTTCTTGCCCCCCCTTGTCTGGCAGCGGCGTTTCTTGCCTTACCTTCTGAATGCTTTTTATCAGCTTTTTTGGGACCTCTTTAGCCATGCTACCTCTTTGTATTGCAATATTTTTAAATAGTTAGGTTAGTATGCTGCCTCAATGATTCCCCTCTTCCCCTCCAACCTCTCCCTGACAGGCTTTAGGAGCAGCGCAAGCGCCTTGCCAACGCCCGCCTTGAGGTCTGCAGGGTGGAGCTTCCTTGCAAGGAATGCGCCCTCTAGCTCCCTATAGCTGCTGAACAGGGCATCTCCGCCGAACTTCCCTGGCCTCTCCACCAAGAGCTTCCCCTGTACCGGGAACACTACACGCTTTGCAAGCGCAAGGACTCCATTATTCTCAGCTTTCCCGGCCTCGCACCATGCAGAGCCAATCTTCTTAACAATCGCCTCTTCGCTTTCATGGAGCCCTATCTTCCCCTTTTCCTCCGAAGCACTCATCTTCCCCCCCATCTTCCCACCATGCAGCGCGGGCAGCAGTGGGGTGAAGACACAGGCGGGCTTCTTTTCCATCATCTCCCTGCCGAGCATGTAGATGCCACGCTGGTCAATACCGGAAAATGCCACGTCAACGCCAAGCATTTTGAAATCCTCATTCTGCATTAGCGGGTAGATAAATCCCCCGAGCTTCGGCTCGTCCCCGAACCTCACAACCTCGGAAGCTGCCCGCCTTACGCGGGCAAACGTGACGTCGCCAGCCATGTGCAGCACATCCTTGAAGTAGTCGCCATTAAGCTCAAGCTCCGAGCCGCGGACAAATTCAAGGCGCTTGGTGTCCGCGCCAAGCGCTTCCATCACTGCGGAAACCGCTTCCTTGTAGTACTCGCTCCTTGCGTCCAGCTTCTCCCACGGGGTTTTCTTGTCATCAAGATAAGCATGCAAATCAGCAATAAGGAATTTCACCCTGAATCCCGCATTGAGGAAGTCAGCGCACTTCAGCAAAGGCACTAGATGCCCGGCATGGAGCATGCCTGTTGGGGCATAGCCGATGTATGCGCTTGGAGACTTATTTTCGCATGCCCCCTTCAGCTCTTCAGCAGTAACAATCTCTTCGGTATTCCTTGCAATGAGCTTGAACCTCTCTTCGGGGGTCATTTCATTTCTTCCTTCATACGCTCCAGCTCGGAAATAACCTCCATTATTGCTGGCCGCGTGTGGAACGGCATGTTAATGTCATTCAAGCACTCATCCAATAAATAAATGGCGCTTGTAAGGTTCACGTCGCTTGCGCCAGCCTTTACCTTCTCCTTTGCATCACTAACACTCTTGCGTATGTTCCTAGGGACACCGTTGTCCCCAAGTATGTCGTCCATAAGATAAAATATGCCATTAACATCTGGTTTGCCCGCCATCCTACCTCCTCCAAAAGCAGACTTTAGCTTATTTGCTGGATGGTATTTAAGTATTGTCCTCAAACCAGCTAATGATTGCACTTTTAAGCCGGCTGACAGAGGCATCATCGGCTGCGCTTACTGAAAGCCCTGCATGTGGCTTTAGGTCTGCCTTGCTGTATACGACTAGCACGTCCGAACCCATCTCGCCCTTTACCTTTTCCAGCAGCCCCTCCTGCTGCTTGATGCTGTAGCCGCAGCTCTCGCTTGGGTCAACCACAAAAAGCACTTTCTTGCTAAGGTGCTTCAGTGCAGTTGCAGCTTGCTTCTCTATGGGGTTCCTTGCCTCGCGGTCGAGTATGCCGGGGGTGTCAACAAGCTGGTATCTGCGGTACCCCTCGCGCATGTAGCCAACCAGCAGCTGCTTTGTTGTGAATGGGTAGGGCTGCACGTCAACCTTTGAGTCGCTTAGCCTGTTCAGCAGCGAGCTTTTTCCCACATTTGGGTATCCAGCAATTAGCACAGTCTTCATCCTCCTCAGCGAGGGCATTTTCCGCAGCACTTTCTCCGCACGGTTGACTATCCTTATGTCCTTGCCAACGCCATCCACTATGGACTCTGCCCTCTTCTCAAACTGCTTGCGCAGGCGGGTTATCTCCCCAAGGTCTCCTTTCCCGCGCATTTTCCTCCGGTACTCCTTGCTAAGGTCCAGCACCTTTTTTCCCGCCCAGCCAATGCTATGGAGCGCCCTCTTTAGCTCATCCAGGCTTACCATTGATGCTGCAAGCTCCTTTTGGAAAGGGGGAAGCTCGTTAAAGTTCACAGTCTTTTTAACGACTGCATCCGCCTTTCCGAATATTAGCTCGCCAAGGAGCTCCACCCTTGTGAGCTCGCGCACCTTTATCGCCACGCGCTTATCCTTTGCCTGCACCTGCCTGGCCTTCTTTTGCGCTTCCACAAGGGACGCCTTGAAGAGCCTGCCGGGCACAGCATGCACCAGTGCCACGATTCCTTTGCTGTGCCAATCTATATATAGATATTATTGTATAATTCAAAAGATGAGGAGGCTAGCCATACTCTTAGTCTTAATTTCTGCCAGCCTTGCCCAGTGCGATACAATCGTATCCGGGCTTGAGACAAGCTATGCAAGCTACCTGCATACCTCCGTTGGCTGCGGCCAGCCACACCCAACCACGCTTTATGCAAACCTCTCGCAGCTTGCGGAAGGGTACTCTTATGCGGCACAGTGCTTCAAGGATGAAGGCAACATTGGGAAGGCCCATGCCTATTACTCACTTGCCGCCGGCCGCTATGGCGCTGCTGCTGATGCGCTCTGCTCAAGCGACTATGCGCTTAAGGCGAACCTTTACATATCTTCAGGCGACGCGTATGTCGCTGCAGCCCAGCCAGTGCTTGCAAGGCAGGCCTACGAGAAGGCAATCAGCACCTACCGCGCCCACCCTGGGGGGGTTGGCATCACGCTTTACAGCACTGCGAAGGAAAAAGAGTATGCGCTTGACCACCCGATGGCGGAGAGCCTGCCGGACGTTGGCAACAAGGGAAACATCAGCTGGCTGCCAATTGCCATGGCAGGGCTGGTCTTTGTTGGCATTGGCTTGGCAATAGTCTCCCTTAGGAGATAGCCCAAGGCGGGCAGCCAGCGATGCAGCATGCGCTATTGGCAACAGTTATATACTTTCTACGCCGTAAGATGGATAGCTAGGGGGCTTGTAGATGGCGGATTGTGCGCTTTGCAATGCAATGGAAGACAAAAGCACTACCTTTTATGAGGGTAAGCTTGCTGCAGCAATCGTGCTGACGCATCCAGTTACTGAATTCCACTGCCTTGTATTGCCAAAGCGCCATGTCACACGGCTCTCCGAGCTGCGCGCTGACGAGCTAAAGGAGATGTTTGGCATAATGGCCCGCATGTCAAGCTTTATCGAGGAAAGCTATCCCGGCTCTGCTGTCATAGCCATCAACCGGAAGGGCAACTCAACCCAGCCCCACCTGCATTTTCACGTCTTTAATTCCACAGTTGGCGGCATAAGGGCAATGCTTGCACCTGCACTTGGGAAGGAGTTCTATCCCCCCTATACAAAGGAGGAGCTAATGCACAGGGCAGAGGAATACCGCAAGTTTGTAAGCGCTAAGCTAACAGATTAAATATGCCTTCTGCCTTTTTCCAGCCATGTGGTTTGAGGCTGCGGTCATATCCATGCTTGCCTACGGTGTGCTGGACTTCCTATTCAAGGCAGCCGAAGCCCACAGGCTCGACTTCTCAAATGTGCTGCTTTACTACTACTGGTCAGCCGCCCTCATTGCATTCTCGCTTTTTGTCATCTTTCCTGAGCCAATAGCTAACTTCCCATTTCTCGCATTCTTTGCGCTTGTACAAGTTAGCCTTTACCTGCTGGCGAATGTGCTTAAGCTTGAGTCCATGAAGCACATACGCTCGGTGCTTGCCTATCCTATCTTCTCACTGCATGGGGTTGTTGCTGCAATAGCTGCCATAGCATTCCTCTCTGAGCCAGCCAGTGCGCTGCAGTATGCTGGCATTGTGCTAAGTGTTGTGGCGATTTTCCTGCTTGCTGAGAGGCATGGGCATATCCGGCTTGGGAAGGGGATTGTGCTTGCAATTGGGGCAATGTTTTGCCTTGCCTCCTCAGAGGTGATAGTGTCGGCAGTAATACAGAAGCTTGTCTTCCTGCCGTTCATTGCACTCTCATACTTCTTTGCAATTGGCCCTTCCTTCGTGCTTGAGAAGCGCATCCACAAAAAGGGCGGAAAAAAGCAGGGCGCTGCAAGGGTAGGCGCGGCAATGGCAGCATCAAATGTCACGGCGTTTTACCTCCTGCTTTATGCGCTTGGCAAAGGGCCAGCAACAATAATCTTCCCCATAATCGCGCTCGCGCTGCTGGTCTCGGTGGCGCTTTCTAAGCTAACATACAAGGAAAAGCTCACTGCAAAGGAGATGTTAGCAATATTTATAGCCCTTGCAGCGATAATACTAATGAGGCTTTAGCATGGCATTCATAGCAGACACGGCAAAGATAGTCGGCGACGTCCGGCTTGGCAAGGGCGTCTCTATCCTTTATGGGGCGGTGGTCCGCGGCGATTTTGCACCAATAACGGTCGGCGACATGAGCAACATCCAGGACAACTGCGTGGTCCATAGCGAGGCTGGCCGCCCCTGTGTGATAGGCAGCCAGGTCACCATAGGCCACGGCGCCATTGTCCACTCCTCTACCATTGGCAACCGCGTGCTCATAGGCATGAACGCAACCGTGCTCCACGGCTGCGAGATAGGCGATGACGTAATAGTCGCGGCGGGCGCCGCTGTCCGGCCGGGCACAAAAGTCCCGGCCGGGACGCTCTGGGCGGGCGTCCCCGCCGGGCAAATCCGCGAGCTCACCGACGCGGACAAGAAGTCCATTATACAATATGCAAACGAATACGTGGAGATGGGAGAATGAGC
>WALL01000040.1 GCA_015522845.1 Nanobdellati archaeon | reverse complement strand
GGCGTTGTGTCCGCATATGCCACAGTGAAGTCCCATGTGTAGGCCGAGCCCATGGTGTTGCCGGCCGTATCCTTGCAGATTACGTAGGCCGTGTAGGTGCCGTTTAATAGTGCGGGAACTGCTTTTGTATGGGTTGTCTTATTGCTTGCACGGTCCATGGCAGTGAGGTTTGAGTAGGTATAGTACTTATCCGAGCTATTGCTGACCGCATACCTGCAGCTAGCTGCCTCATCGGTGGTGACGGATATTATGGGGGTATTGGTGCTGCTTACCGTGCCGGTTGGGGAATTGCCAGTTATCGAGGGGGGTGTCTTGTCTTTCTTGCTTGGGGTTGCGCATGCATCCGCCACATCGCCCAACTCGTTGTTGGAGTTGTCCACCGCTGTCACGGCAAAGCAGTATCTTTTGCCATCAGTAAGGCCTGAAACAGGGTATTGTGTCGTAACCCGCGAGGGGATTGAATGGAATGGCACGAGCCCGAACACGCTGGTAATGCTTGAGGAGGACTTGTAAAGGCGATATTCCTTGAAGTCATTGACCGTGCTGGCGTCCCATGAGAGCTTTATCTCTCCGCCGTTCCCGGTGTTGGTTGCGTTGAGCCCAGTTATCTGGGGGGGTGCGGTGTGGTCGGGGGTAGCAATGTTAACGGTGAAAGTGGTGTTTGATGACATGGTGTTGCCAGCCCTGTCGGTGGCCGTGAAGCTAAGGATGTAGCTCCCATCGGCAAGGACCTTTGCGGCAGTAAATGTCTTGTTGTCTGTGGTTGAGAATGCAATTGCAGTGGAACCGAGCCTCGTGTTGGAAAGAGTGACTGGCTCGCTGAATGTGAGGGTGATTGTGGCATTTGGCGATGCAAGCTGCTCATTGTCTTCTGGATTAATTGTAACAGTTGGGGCAGCCGTATCAACTGTAAAGGAAGCAGAATATCCCACCGTGTTGCCAGCAGCATCCTCGGCAGACCCGCTGACTGAATAGCTTCCGTCGGGGAATGTGCCATTGTAGCGATAGGTCCTCTCATCTACACGGGTAATGCCCTTTGTCTCATTGTTAAGCCGGAAGCTAGTAAGGATGACTGGCTCATCAAAAGAAAGGGTAATTGCCTGCGGTGCAGACCGCACATAGCCCGTTGGGGATATCGTCGGCGGGTTAAGCGTAGTGTCATTGACAACCGTAATGTTAGCTGCAGGCCCAGATGTGCAGCCCATAAGCACTGCCAATAGCGCAACAAGGAGTATGCTTCTCATAGTAATGCCCTTAGTCCAGCTTCTCAAGGGCCTTGCCAAACGCAGGGCGGACTATGAAGACGCCCACCACAAGGCCTATGAGCGTGGTGATTGCAAATCCCTTAAGCAAGCCAAGCCCAAGGGTCATAAGCGGGAGCATTGCCGCAGTTACGGTTGCAGCTGATGCCATGATTATCTTAAACGCGCGCTTTATGCGTGCAACAATGCTTTCCTGGATCTCGGCCTTCTCGCCGTTCTTTACCTCATCGGTAATTATGATAAACTGGTCAACCCCTGTCCCAACGCTTGCAATAATCCCTGCAACACCTGCTATGTCAAGCTGCTGGTGTATGAGTGCTGTAGTGCCAAGGATTATAAGCACTTCAGACGCGCCAGCAATTACCATGAGCACCGTTACCTTCACGTCGCGGTAGTAGGCAAATATCACTGCTGCCACTGCAAATATGGCAATGATGCCCATCAGCACGGAATCGCTTAGGAAGTTCTCCCCAAGTGTCGGCGAGACGGAGTTTGTGCTTGCAATCTTAAGCCCAACTGGCAGGCGGCCGCTGCGGAGTATGACCACTATCTCCGTCATGTCCTTTAGCGCTTCCTTAAGGTCGCTGGCCCCCCCTGTAATTGTTGCTTCCCTAACGGGCTCGCCAGAGGTAACGCCAGGCGTCAGGAAAAGCACACTCTTCAGGCCAACGGCGCTCCAAAGCCAGTAGCCAGCTGTTGCATTTGGCTTCTCATCAACCGTTAAGTTGCCAAAGGCGCCTTTGGGATATGCGCCAGCAGGCACTATTATCTTGCTGTAGTTGGACAAGCTGGCAGTTAAGTTGGACGTTATGTTGTCAGCAACGAATATTGGGGTGAGCGTATCCTTCTCAAACTCCTTAATGTCTATCGGGTAGGAGCCGGGGTTGTTATAGTCAATCTGCATGGAAGACTCGTCATCATAAAGCGAGCTTGGGACAACAATGGCGGCGTTCTCCGGGCGGTCAATGAACATGTATATGCGCCCACACTCAGTCCCATTGCACTTCCCCTTTGCAACCTTTGCAAAGCGCTCGCTGCCCGCCTTTGAGAGCTTGAACGGGACCTGCCACTTCTGCGTGGAGGACATATAGCCATAGCCCTGCTGGGGGTTTGTTATGACACCAGTTATGTCATTTGAATATAGCACTACCTGCCCATCTATCACTGCCTCAAAGCTGCCTTGCTTTGACAGCAGCGTCTTTAGCTCATCGACTGTGCTTGGGTCGCTGGCTGACACTTCGACTGTAATGTATTTTGTGCCAAATGGGTTGACGCTGATGTCCTTGAGGCCCATGCCATTAAGGCGCTCAGACAGGACAGTAACCATGGTGCTCATGGTTGAGGTGTCCACTGGCTTGTCAAGGCTAAGCTGTATTAGCGTGCCCCCCCTGAAGTCCATCCCAAACTGGAGGCCAAAAAACAAAAAGGCACCAACGCCAAATAAGAGTGAGACTACGTAAAGCTTAATTCTCCACTCTTTCCAGAGCTCAGCTATTTTTTCCTGTCCGCCCACCATTTTATCATCACTGTATTTGTAAAGTACGAGCTTGGCAAGTCACCAACAAGCCCAAAGAAGAGCACTGCTGATATTTGGAAAAGTGTTGTCATTTGGTTAAAGTAGGAGAATATCACTAGGACAAGCAGCACCGCAAGAACCGTTGAAGTTATTGTTATGCCTGTTAGCATAGAGCTATATGCCCTATCAGCAGAGCTGCCCTCGCTGCGCTTGAGGACACGGTCTGTTGTAAGTATGTCTGTATCAACTGAATGCCCTAAAATCATAAGAAGGCCCGCAATTGTTGGCAGGGTTATTGGTATGTTAAAGACGGACATTGCTGCCAGCGCAATAAGTATGTCATAAACGGCTGCCTGTATGACTGCAATTGAAGGCACTGGCTCACGGAAGAGGATAAACACAATTGCTGCAATCAGGAAGAATGCAACAAGGAGGGCGCGCTGTGATGTCTCCCAAAACTCCTTGCCAAGGGATGCCCCAATCTCGACAGAGCTTATGTCATCTTTTCCTATGCCAAGATAGGCAACAAGGCTTTCCTGCACTTTGTTCGTGAAGTCGGCCTTTGCCCTGTCAACTATCTCGCTTGGCATTAGGGTGCTTGGGATATCCCCAGTAATATAGGGCTTTGCAAGGGCTGCTGCCCCCTCCGGGTCTGTGCTAAGCAGCCTTTCTGCCCTAATGAGGTCCGGTGTCCCCGCAAACTGCACTATCACCCCTTTCCTTCCAGACATTGGGTTCTCCGTAAACCGGACCGAAAGGTCATCAAGGTTAAATTTAGAGAGGTGGGCTGTAAGCGCGCTTGGCTCAACTGTTTGGTTAACGTTTGCAATCAGCTGCGTGCCGCCCTGCAGGTCGATGCCGTATTTTAGGCCAGGAAGCGTAAGCAATGCAGCTATCCCAATTGCTATGGAGATTAGGATGTAATACTTGTAATATGGTGTAGCGTAAATATTGGGAATCCTCATGTCATCACAAATAGCTTTAAAGCCTCGCCCGTTTATAGGAAGTGAAATTATTTATAAAACTATTGGTGGGGCTATGGAATTAATGTTCTTGCATAAGGGCGGGCAATTCATGAAAGACTGGGGGGGTGGTGACGTCCACACAAAGGATGGTGCCCTGCCCGCTGAAAAAGTGAGGAAAGGCGGCATAATTGAGGCGCCAAAGGGCAGCAAATACCTTGTTGCTGAGCCAACGCTGCGCGACAGGATACAGAACATGAGGAAGGGCGCAAGGCCAATATACGAGTACGACGCTGGCCTAATCGCCGCGCTGCTTTCGGTTGAGGGGGAAAGCGTTGTGCTTGAGGCCGGCACTGGAAGTGCTTGCGCAACAATGGTTTTCGCGAACATTGCAAAGCGCGTCGAGAGCTATGAGAAGGAAGGTAGGTTCTACGAGATTGCGAAGGGAAATATCAACAAGGCGGGCTTCAAAAATGTAAAGCTGCACAACGCGGACCTGCTTGAGGCAAAGCTAGGGGAGTATGATGCTGTCTTCTTGGACATGAAAAATCCTGTCGCCGGGATTAAGAAGGCAGCACCACACTTGAAGCAGGGGAAGTTCATGGCGGTGTTCACTCCAATAATCGACGATGTGAAGCCAGTTGTTGAGAAGATGGGTGAATTGGGCTTTATAGATGTCCGCGCGCTGATGCTCGACCTGAAGGAGATAGAGGTAAAGAAGTACGCGCGCGTGAAGGGGCTATTTGGGTTCCCGGGGTT
>WALL01000039.1 GCA_015522845.1 Nanobdellati archaeon | reverse complement strand
GCCGACACAACAATGAAGCTATTCCCTTAATTTTTGCTCAAGCTTTTTCCACCGGGCGAGCGAAGCGAGTAACAGGAAAAAGGTTGCTATGCGCCGACACAACAATGAAGCTATTCCCCAGGGGCCCATCTCCAAAGCCCTGTCTGTTTTCCTTCCCCAAGCAGCTCCCCCTGCGTTACGCCAAGCTCACTTAGTATCTTCATCACTGCGGGCAGCAGCTGGTGGCTTATGTAATATTCCTTGTCAGGCTTTCTGCTGCCGAGTATGCGCACGGGATAGCTCCTATCGCCTATCTTTCCAGCGCCCTCAACAACAATGTATTCTATTACAGCACCTTTCTTTACATCTTCCCCCGCTTCCTTCAGCCGCATTGCTGCCCTCACATGCGGGCCAGTGGATGCATATTTCCCAATGTTGCGCTTTAGTTGCGTCTTAATTATATAGTCATCAAGCGGGACTTCCCCGCGCCTAACCCTGCCAATCATGTCCCTTACGAGCTGCTTTGCCTCTTCTGCCTTGCCCTCTAGCACAAGCTGTATTACCTGCTGCTGTGTCTTCTTGGCAAGCTGCGACCAGTCCCGCCTGACAAATTCCAGGCCCTTTATCTCAACCTGCCCGTCCTCGCGGATGAGCGCATATCTCTTCTTTGCGGCGATGCCCCCCTTTTTTGTTACAAATATCCCACGCGGATAGAACCCCTCAAATTCTAATTCCATTTCCTCTGGCAGCGAGTCATTGTAGTCAGCCAGGAATTTCATCACTTCCCCCTTGCTCTTGCCGCCACGGAGGAGGAAGACGCTGTCCGTGTCCCCGTATATGACTTTGAACCCCCTCTTCTCTGCCTCCGCAGCGGCCTGCTTTATGTATTTCCTGCCCCATGCAGTGGTCGCCTCGGCGCAGTCGTGGGAATACCACCGTGCCCTTGCAAAGTTCATGTAGCCATAGGTGCTGTTGGCGGCAATCTTTAGCGCCTGCTGCTCGGCATAGAGCTGCTTCCACCTCCTTGTGCCCTCTTTCTCTTTCTTTAACAGGACCTTTATTTTTGCCCTCTTGCCCGTGACTCGCTTTAGCATCTCGGGTATTAGGCCAATCCTGTCCTTGCAGAACCTCTGCCCGGTTGGTGCCTTATAGTAGCTGGAGCAGCCCTCCGCATTAAGGGTGCTTGGGTCTATGTTGTGTGATATGATTATGCTTGGGTACAGCCCCCTAAAGTCTAGCACAGCAATATCATTGTGCAGGCCCGGCTTGGGCTGCCTGACGAATGCGCCTTTGACAGGCTTGTTTACCCTTGCCTTGAACTGGCCCTCCCCTGGCTTGTTCGGGAAGTGCTCCCCTCGCTTGAATGCCATTTTCATGAGCAGCGACTCGACCACTTGGCTTGAGCTCATTCGGGAAACATCAAATGGCATCTGGTTAATCATCTGTGAGAGCGCGGTGTATAGCGGGAGCAGGTGCTCGCCAAGCTCGTAGGTGGCTTCTGCGTCTTGGAACGAGTAGGTTGCCAGCTCCTCAAGCTGTTCGCGTGTGCCGCTGTCCCATATCTTCCAAAGGTATTTTGTGTCTATGTCCAGCTTTTCCTTGCCTGTGAATTCCTTATAGACGTCCTCAAGGGTATAGCGTGGCAGCTTCAGCGCCCCTATCCTTGCAAGGAACATCATCCCGCGGTATACGTCAAAGTGTGTCCTGCCTGCTATCCTTGCCTTCATGCCGCGCATGCCAGCGCGTATTGACACCTTCCCCAGCGTATCTTCGCTGATGCCAAGCGCTTCCATGCGCTTCTTTAGGTAAGGGAGGTCAAAGTTGTCGCCATTGTAAGTGTAGATGATGTCCTCGCTAGTGTCCTTCAGGAATGCCTCAATAACTCCCTTTTCACTGGAATAGCTCTTGACAAACGGCAGCCTTATGTCCTTCCAAGTGTATACCCTTCCACTTTTCCCGTAAGTTGAGATCATGACAATTGGGTCCATCTCCGCATCGGGCATGCCACGCGGGTTGTAGGTCTCTATGTCAAATGCAACCGTTGTTGGGGCATAGGGCACGTTTGCTTCCGAGACCTTTACCCTTCCGCCCCCCTCCTGCCAGTGGTAAGGCTTCAGGGGGACAACGTCCCTGTCAATGAGAAACCGTTGCGTGTAGGGGATGTCAAACTCGTATATGCTGCCCTGCTTCTTTAGCTGCTCGCGCACTTTTGGCACGTCGCTAGGGGAAGCCACAGTTACCTTCCACCATTTGCCCTCTTTCTCTGCCTTTTTTATCCCGCCCCCGGCTGGCTTTGGGCCATCAAAGTAAAAGTAAGGGTCAAATGCCTCGTGGATTACCTCAAGCTTTTTCCCCCTTATGTAAAGGTCAATGTAGCTTTGGTCGCCTTCCTGCGAATGGCCAATGTCTATTAGGATCCCGTCCATCTACAAGCCCGCTATGTTTTTATAGGCTTACGGACTTATTGTTTATTAAGCTGAAGGTGCGACAATGCCCCCACAAAGACACCACCCCCAGGCCATATCCCGGACACCGCAATCATCAATGTCCGCCAGCCTTGCCTCTCTTGATGCGAAGCTGAAGCTTATTGCGCAAAGGCTAAAGATACTTGAGAACAACGAGCAGGTGATTGGCCGCACGCTTGTCACGCACAACAAGAAGCTAAAGGAGCTTGAGGCTTCCATTTCTGCAGGCGGGGGAAAGGTGGATGTTGGGAAGCTAAAGGACGAGATACGCGAGGAGCTAAAGGCGGAGAAGATAGCAGCTGGCAACGAGATTGCCCCGCCAATTGATGATGCCATGCCGCGCCGCGAGTCAGCGGACATCCGCGACCTGAAAAAGGCCGTTGAGGAGCTCCGCCAGCAGGTTGCCGAGCTCAAGTACATAACCGACTCCATAAACCCGCTGGAATACATCACCCTTGAGCAGCTGAACGATGTTGTGGACAGGAAGCTCGAGAAGGCGAAGAAGCAGCTATAGCTCCCATGTGTGCCATTCCTGCCTTGTCCAGTCACATAGCGCTCAGCGTTGGCCGCAGCTTAATCCTATATGGCCTCTTGGTGTGCTCCTTCACGCTGGCGCTGTTTGCCTCCATGGTCTGTATCTGCATTGTGGCGTTCTGGCGTATTTCCGGGTCAATGTCCATCTCACTCTTTGCGTCTATGCAGATGCCTATCCCGTATTCCCCAACCATCTTCAGCAGGGCATTTGTCTCCCTGTCAAGCACAGTTGTGCCTTTCCCGTAGATGCCCTTCTCGCTTACCACTATAAGCACCTTCATGGCGCTGCTTGCAAACTCCTTCTTGTAGCTCTCATACAGCGTCTTGATGGTTGCATAAATGACGCCCTTCCTTAGCGACGGCCTCAGCCCGCTTGTGTTGATTATTGCTATGCGCCCCATCTTCTTTAGCCACGGGGCGACTATCTCCTTCGGCTCCAGCTTCCCGCTAAACAGGCCGGGATAGGCCAAGTCAAGGAGCTTGCACACCCTTATGCCGCGCGCTGCAAAATACTTGTCCTCCTCCTCCCTAATGGCCATAAGGTATTGCACTACCTGGCTAAGCTTCTCCGGATTCCCCTTAAGCGCTTTCCCGATTAGTGCAGTGGCGCGCCCCTGCCCTGCGCCAGTTATGTCGCCAAACAGCTCCTTTGTGAGGAGCCCAAGCTCAATGAAGAAGTCACTCCCTGGCCTGAAGCGGCGGGTTGGCATGCCAAGCGGCTCAACATCTATGCCATACTTGTTGAACTCATCAGTGTCCGGGCTTGGGGCCTCTGCCCTCTCAAACCCGCCAAACGCCACCCCTGATACGCCGTTAAGCAGGCAGCCCTCCATTATCACATGGAGTGCGCGGCGGGTGTCAGGGCCAAACACGGTTGTTAGGAGGAAGGAGCTTATCCCCTCCTCGCTCTTCTTCCCGCCGAGGGTTATCCCAAGGTGCACCCTGCCCCTTGGCTGCTTTGATACCAGCCCAAACCCCTCCTTCCTGACAATGAGGGAAGGCAGTGCAAGGGGCTCCCCAAGCAGCTCGTTTGTCTTGCTGGCCTGTGCGTACCTAACCTCAACTAGCTTTACGGGGAAGTCTGCGGACTTTTTCCTAATCTCTGCAGACCTCTTTTCCAGCTCTGCAAAATGGCGCTCTGCAGCAGAAATCAGCTCCCGTGGCGTGAATTTTACATATTCCGGGCTTGTTGATACTGCAAGGAAGCTGCCGTTGAAAGTTGGCGTGTTCTTCCGTATTACAATTGTGTTTTCCCCTGCCCCTTCAGCAAATGGCCCAACCTTGCCCTCTAGCTGGAATAGGCGGACCATAAAGAACACCATGCCGTGTATTGCTTCGCCGCGGCGGTCGTATATCATTACCAGCAGCTCATGCTCCGGGTTCTCGTGGTAGGACACTTCCTTCCCGCTCCACACTCCGCTAAGGAGCGTTTTCCACGGGCCATGTGGCAAGTTAAGAGCTTTCAGTGCAGCACCCTCATATTTAAATAGTCGCAGTTGGTATTCATACAACGAAGGAATTGTATTTATAGGTTGTGCAAATGGACGAGGCAACGGTCGGGCGCATTGTTGGCATTGTCAAGAGCATGCAAGCCAGCGGCATGGCTGAGAAGGACATAGTTGACAACCTGCGCCAAATGGGGCTCTCCGACGATGAGCTTGGGGGGATATTGCGGGCGGTAGGCATAGCTCCCAAGGAGCCGGGGCCAGCTCCCGCGTCCCAGCCAATCCCTGAGGAGCACTTCGAAAGGCTGCATGCCTCCGTTGCAGAGCTCCACGAGAAGCACGACGAGCTAAGCGGCAAGCTTTCCGAGATATCTGAGCTGCGCAAGGAGATAGGGGACATAAAGGCAGAGCTGGACGAGATAAAGCCACTTGTTGCAGCTACTAAGCACATAAACGAGAACCTGATTGAGATAAACAAGAAGATGCTTGCAAGGCTAGGCTCGAACTAGCTACCTCTTCCTTTCTGTCCAAGCATATGCTGCATAGATGACCAGCAGGGCAACCGCGGCTTCAACAAGCGGTGTAGCAAGGCCTGTTATGCTTTCCTTCTCCTGTGAGTAGATGATAACGGTGTAGTTCTTATCGTATTCAATGCTCCCATTAACGAAGTACTTTTCCCCCTTTATCGGGCAGGAATACTCCCCATAATGGCTGTTCTCCTCAATTGCTGTGCAATTTCCAAAATCCTTCTGGAAGCCGGCCATATAGACCACCTGCCCAGCAGGCAGGCGCTCGGTGCTGCACTGGTATTTGTAGTTTATCTTGTCTAGCTGCACATCCTTGCTGTTGAAGGGAACATACATCTTACAGCTCTCATAGCTAAGGGGCTTTGTTAAAGTGGCGGTGGCATAGCAGCCTATTTCCTCAAGCTGGCCGTACTCGTTCTGCAGCGAATAGCAGTCAGCATCTGTGGAGTACTGCACTTCCATTCCCACATCCGTGCCTTGTGGGCAAACCACATGGTCATTATATTTCTCACAGCCCGTTGCGCTGTCCACCCCGGCAGCCATCGCCGCAGCAGCCAGCAGCAGTATGAGCAACAGCTCTCGCATAATTGGATTACCCCTCACTTCCTAATAAAGTTACCTATGCTTATTGGAAGCCCAAGGAACAGCCCCTCAACTGCGCCGAGCGGGCCGGCCCGCCCATAGCTTGGGAAGGGCAGCACCTGCCTAACCGCGCCCTTGGCATGTATGTTTGAGAATCCGCTCCCTGCAATGCTCCCCATGAAATCCGAATTACCCCCTATAACAAATGGCGCAGGCCCCGCCATCATTGTCATCCATGTCTTGTCTTCTGGCATCTCCCAGGCATCCTGTGGGGCGTTAATGAGCTTGTGCCTGTAGTGCGGCCTTGCCGCTGCCTGTGAAACAGCCCTTGGCTCCAGGTAGCCAAGCACAAGCAGGATTGCCAGTGCTGCAAACCCAAACCCGATGAGCAAGCTTGAGCCTAGTATTATCCCAAGGAAGACAACTGCTAGTGATGCCAGCATGCCAAGCAGCTAATCACCCCACTCCCTGCCACTGGTGAGGCGGTAAGCCCAGCGGGCCATCCTGCCAAGGCCCTTGCCCATGGCCTTCTCATACAGTGTAGCTGCGCCCCAGTTAGGGTTAATCCTCATATGCATATAGCTGGGTATCCTGAACGGGGGGCCGCGGGTTGTCTCAATCACTATTGGCTCCAGCGTTTCTGCGCCGGACACCTTTATCCCGCCAGCTGAGACGCCCTTTGGCATTGCCTTCTCTTTAGAAACAAGCATTGAGAGCAGCATTATTATGAATATCCCAACTGCAAGTGAGGCATATCCTGCCAAGTAGACAGCCACGCATACGGCGCCAATCATAAGCAGCTGCTCCATCTCCATGCCATCACTTCTTCTTTAGCTTGCTCCCAGTGAATATGTGCATGAGTGACTTTGCTGCAAGCGCCAGCCCCCAGCCCGCATCTTCCCACATGTTGTTAGCATTCCAATTAGGCTTTAGCTTCAGCCTAAAGTCTGGGGGATAAAGGTACGGCGCCTCGCCAACATCCTGGACAATCACTGGCGTAAGCACTTCCTCCTCCTGTGGCTTTGCGCTTGCAACTGGCTTTGGGTGGTGTATCCCCACTGCTGAGAGCACCACAAAGAAGGCCCCAACCCCAATAAGCGCAACTAGCCAGGTTAGGTGCAGGTAAATTGCCAGCACCAGCACAAATGCCATGAGGCCAATTGGCTTTTCAATGTCGTCCATTCACTACTTCCTAGCTGGGCCCTTAGGGGCAAAGCCCTGTGCCAATAGCCCGGCTACAGCACCGCCACCGCCGAGCGCACGCTCCCACCATTCACGGGTGTCCCAATTTGGGTGGACTTTTATCTTCATCTTGCTTGGGTAGATGCTTGCCGGTCCGGTATACCTGCGCTTGACAATTATTGGCCGTATCTTCGGCTTTCCGCTTGCGACGGCGTGCCTCTCCTTGCGGAAGCCCATCAGGTACGCAACGAGTATCAGCCCGCTAATTACCGACAGCCAGAGCATGCTGTAGCGAAGCCCAATCCATGTTACTGCAAGCAACAGCAGTATTGTCAGCACTTATCTTCCTCCTAGCAGCATTCCTGGCGAGTACATCTCCGGCCCGCCTTTGCCCTTGGTGAACATGAACAGGCCGAGCACCACAACCGCAACGATGAGCATTATCGCCTGCTGCTGCGCTTGGAACATATAGGCGAGCAGCAGCCCGACTATTGCCATCACCACAAGCCCCTTGCTGCGCACTGCAAACACGAACAGCAGCACGAGCAGCGCGGCAGCCCATGTGATGCCCTGGTTTATGGTCACCATTATCATGATGAGGAATATGACGACCGTCAGGCTGTCCATGGCAGCTACCCCTTTGAGAGCGGGACAAACGTCCCCTCAAAGTTCTCCCAGAACGCGTAGCCGAAGAACAGCGCCATCACCAGGACCAGCACTTCTATATGCTGGTATATCGTTAGGTAAACCAGCACTATTGCCAGCAATACCCCGACCCTCCGAGAGCCAGTCATGCTTATGGCCCACTGGGTAAGGTAGACGAATACGAATAGTATTGCCGCCAGCTCTATATCGGTCCAAAGGTCACCCATTTCCTCACCTTGCAATTATTTTATACTTTCTTATTTAAATTACTACCCTGCCATCCTGAACAATGTCAGGCCCCAGAACAGCATGCTGAACACGCCAAGCCCCATAATTGTCCAGACTATATATACCCCCAATGTGAACTGGGGCAGCACGAACACGAATATGTAGATCAATACCCCCGCTATCGCATATGTGAGCATCCCCGGCCCAACGATGTTCCTCACCCAGTTGAATATCATTATCACGGCGGCTATCTGGAAAAGCAGCTTAAGCTCGGGGGATATTGTTATTGCCAGTACCGGGACAAACACTATTAGCCCAAGTATAATCAGTAATACGGGAAGCATCAGCCCCATTGGGATTACTGGCAGGAACCCCCTTCTCATTCTTCCCTCCCCGCCATCATCCTTGCCACAAGGTTGTTCTGCTGTGCCTCTGCCTCAGGGCCTGCCCCATACATGGACGAGCCAAATGCAAGGTCCTGCACCATGCCGCCAATGCCCATTATTATGAGCAGATACACTATCGTCATGGGCCCGAACACGTAGAAATACTGGAAAAGCGCCAGGTATCCGATGAACAGCATCACTATCGTCGCCACCATCCCCCCACCAAGATGCCCGCGCACCCAGCCGATTATGAACAGCAGCATCACTATCTTTAGCCCAAGTATCACAAGGTTGCAATAGGGTATGAGGGTGCAGAGCCCGCCACCCATCCCCAGCATGCTGCCAAAGGCCATTTGGATGAAGCCCATTGCCCTAGAAGAAGAAACCCGCCTATAAAAGCCTTATCCTTTTGTTCTCCCCGGCTATTCGCAGACTAGCGGCCTGTCCATCGCATAGCTGTCCACCATGTCTATACCTGCTTTCCCATCCTGGCACCCGCTCTTTGTTATTGTGACGCTTACATGCGCCCCCAGCGGCACGGAGAACACAGCCGTGCCATTCGTTGCCGTTTTGCTGAGCCGCCCCTCGTCGTAGCTAACGATTACCCTCGCCCCGGGCGTTGTCGTGACCGTTAATGAAGCCTTCGCAACCGGGAAAAGCACAAAAGCCACAGCCGCTCCCAGGACCAGCAGCACAGCCGCCAGAACCGCCCAGGAGGGCAATCCGGCGCCATCTATGGGGTCCGTTATCCGGTACAGCGGGATGCCCCTGTCCGCGAGGGCAGTGACTAGCTCGCTCCATTTTTCTGATATCATCACACCTCACCCCAGCAGTTCCAACACCCGTTCCGTTGTCATTCCCGATTGTTTGATTATGTCTTTGAGGGTGCCAATTGCAAGCTCCCTGTGGTCGGGGATTATGAGTATTACTGCCTTGCCATCGCTTATTTTTCTCATCCTAACATGGCTCCCCTTTCTGCCAACTATTCCAAAGCCCGCTTTGGAGAATGCCTTGATAACCTCTTTTCCCGAAACAACCGGAAGCTTCATCAGGCAGCAACTTCCACACTTGTGAGGATTGGGTGGCTCCGCTTTATTGCTTTCAAGCCTTTTTTCACATAGGGGTCTTCAAGGTAAAGTTCAGCCGCTTCCCGGACATTTTTTAAGGATTCCTCAAAGGTTTTTCCCTGGCTTGCCACCCCCAACTCTGGGATCCTCGCGACATAAAACTTTCCCTCCTTCTCCACGATTGCTGTCAGCTGCATTTTACCACCGTATGTAACCATATGCGCCAATGCATATAAAAATGTGCGCTGCCCATCAAAATGGCAATGCCCTTGTAGGTGTACATACCACCGCCCATGACGGCAGCCCGGCGTCGGTCACCTTGTAGAGCGGAATCCCCCTCTCCGCGAGGGCGGTGGCTAGCGAGGACCATTTTTCAGTTATCATGCAGATATGCTCCAATGCTGAGGCACCTAACTACACTTTTGTTACTAATATTCGTTTTACAAACCCACGTGGGTTGTAATTGCTGCCACCAACCTTTTGGATTTTCACATACAAGTCATTCCCATTAAACAAGCAAACTCTTTCCATATGGATATTATTTGAACTTGCCGTTTCAGTCCCTCCACATTCGGACCAAGTTTCTCCGTCTGGAGAAAGGTATATCCCATACACTACGGCACCAGCACTCCCACTAGCGCCAAGAAAATGCCAGATGTCTGTAGTTACTTTTATATTCTGGTTGATATTAACTCCAGTTGCGCTTACGATTGTATAATACTGATTTGTCCCGCTATACAGGTATCCTGTAGAGCCTCCACTGCATTCGTGGTTGCTATCCATATTTGAAAGGGGCGCTTGACTTGAAGTTATTGCAGGCCCGTTATTATTTGCATCGTCCCAAGTGGAAGCGGTGCACCTGCCCTCTATTATGATAAAGGGGGCACCACCACCACCGTCGGTCCCGGGATGTAGTCCTTCTTCGCGCTGTTGTTGTACTCCAGGCTGAAGGTGATGTAGTAGGTGCCCTCCGAGGTGTAGGTATGTGTTATTTGTACATTATCCCCGTTATCAATCGACTCCGTGCCACTGCCGTCGCCCCAGTCAACCGTCGCCTTCAGGTTGTTGTCATCCGTTGGCTTTGTTTTGTAGGTCAGCGTTACCTGGGCATTCCCTCCCGCGGAAAGTGTGGGATTGGTCGGACTGACTGTTGCACTCGTTATCCCGAACGCATCCAGGCACGCCTGTGCCGTGTTGTCCGGAGTGCATGCGTCACCCTCCGCATTGTTCCCGCTTGAGTCGATGTCCTTTCCGAGGCACGCCCATCCGTTCAGGTCTATGCCGTAGCCGTCGCCGTCGGTGTCCCAGCAGGTGTCACTGCAGTCGTCCCCAGCCCCCCCTTGGTGGGCTTGGACCTGGTAGGCGTCAACCTCTGTTATCGCCCCTTTGTGGTCGACGTTGTCGCCGCCCTTCTTGAACTGGTAGCGGATGTACCTCATGGTTGTCGGGTCGAAGGTGTCGTACTGTGCGCCTGAGCTGCGGCCCTTGTCCACGAGCGTCTGCCAGTTGCTGCCGTCCGAGGACGCCTGCAGTATGTAGCCCTCGTAAATCCTGCAGTCGTCGCCCGCGAGGTATGTGTCTATCTCCTGTAT
>WALL01000038.1 GCA_015522845.1 Nanobdellati archaeon | reverse complement strand
GTTTGGGCCGGTTGGCTATGTCCCGCTGCCCAGGGCCTTTTTCCGCTGAAAGGCGGAAAAACCCCCGGGAAAGTACAATCATGTTCGCCCTGCCGGCGAACATGGGTGGCTTCGCCACGGTGTTGGGAAGCTCACCACCCCGCTATCCTGGGAAGCATCCCCTCAGCAAATGTGGATAACAGCTCCCTCCGGTCGCGGCGGCACGAGTCAGGCAAGCTCGGGCTTTTCCCCGTGCTTGCCCCGCTTGTGGAGACTGAGTGGTTCCTCCCGCAGGTCTTGGTGCTGGTTGGCGCGATAGCTGCCGCATATGTGGTCTACCGCTACAAGAACAAATAGCCATCACTTCTTTTAAGCAGCAAGGGCAATAAACTATTATGCCAACCTTCTACTTCGACATCGAGACGACCGGCGTGATGCCCGAGCGCGACAAGATCATAACCATCCAGTACCAAGAGCTCGACCGCAAGACCGCCAAGCCCATTGGGGAGCTGCAAATACTTAAGGAATGGGAGTCAAGCGAGCGGAGGATACTGCAGGATTTCATCGGCTCGACCAGGATAACTGACCCTTACCCTTTCTCGTTTGTTCCGGTTGGCTACAATCTTTATTTCGAGCACAAGTTCTTGCGCGAGAGGCTAGCGGCCTATGGCCTCCCCCTTGTGCATATACTGGACAAGCCACACATTGACTTGCATCCAATTGGAGTATTGATGAATGGTGGCGAGTTTGCTGGAAGCGGGCTGGACAAGGTGACAAAAAAGCCGTTCAGCGGCAGGGGGGTGCCAGTTTGGTATAAGGAAAAAGAATACTGGCGCATAACTGATTACGTGAAGGCTGAGGCTGAGGCATTCCTTGAGTGGGCGCAGTGGCTTTACAGGGAGATGCCGCAGCTAATGGAAATATGGAAAAGGGGGGTGGAAGATGAGGGCCGTTGAGAGGCTGCTAAAAAAATACCCCGGGGTGGACTGCATTTTTGATGCTTATACCCTCGAGGAGCTTTACGTGAGCAAGCGAATACTTAGGGCACTGGGGTTTGATGAAAAGGATGTCCTCGGGCGGTATTTTTTTGGGGGATGCCCCACTAAAGAGGACACTAGGCAGCAGCAACAGCTGCTTTACAACGCAGTTGCAAAGGAAGAGCCTGTTGAGATGGCAGTCCGGCGCCAGGGCAAGGGAAGGGTGCTAGAGCTAATGACAAGAGCACAGCTAGACCATGTTGGTAATACGCCATATGCAGTTTGCTTCATAAGCAAGTGGAAAGAAGTCTAAGCTTTTTAAGCTGGGAAGTGTAATCGGGTTATGCGCCACACTAAGATAATATGCACTCTTGGGCCAGCAACAAGCAGCTACCGCGATATACAGCTGCTTGTTAATGGGGGGATGGATGCTGGCCGGTTTAATATGTCTCATGGCACACATGAAAGCCACCTACGGATGCTTAAGGAAATGCGCAAGGCAAGCCGTGCTGCTGGCAGGCATGTTGCAGCAATCCTTGACACAAAAGGGCTGGAGATACGTGCGGAGAATACGGATCCAATTAAGGTAAGGCAGGGTGAGCTAGTTGTTTTTGGGAAGGGGGGAATACCTGTTAATGGGATGCTATTTAACTATGCGAAACCAGGCAAAAGGATGCTCATAGATGACGGGAAGCTTGAGCTGAAGGTTGTTTCCAGCCAGCATAGGCAGGTTGTGGCAAAAGCCATTATTGGCGGGACCATTAGGGCAAGGAAAAGCATATCGTTGCCAGGGACGCGCTTTACGCAGCCATTCCTATCAGCAAGGGACAAGGCGGACCTTAGGTTTGCAGTTAGAAATGGGTTTGATTACATTGCTGCATCCTTCACGCGCTCAGCAGATGATATCAAGGCAATGAGGTCATTCTTAAAGAGGAGCGGCGGCAGGCAGAAAGTCATTGCAAAGATAGAAAACAAGCAGGGAGTTGAGGGCATAGATGGCATTATCCGTGAGGCAGATGGGATAATGGTAGCAAGGGGGGACCTTGGGACTGAAATGAGGCTAGAGGATGTGCCAAGCATACAGCGGATGATTGTTGAGAAATGTGTGCGGCAGGGGAAACAGGTTATTATTGCTACCCAAATGCTTGAGTCAATGATTGAAAATGCAAGGCCAACGCGCGCAGAGGTTGGCGACATTGCAAATGCCGTTTGGCAGGGGGCAAGCGCGATAATGCTCTCCGGGGAGACTGCAAGCGGCAAGCACCCCTTTGCTGCATTAAGGGCGATGGCCATGGCTGCAGAGGGTGCAGAGAAGAACATGCCCCCGCTCCCGCTCCTGCACCGCGAGGCAACTATTGCCAATGCGATAAGCGCTGCAATAGCTGCGCTTGTAGGGGCAGTTGGGATTAAGGCAGTGATATGCTTTACACGGTCAGGATTTACTGCACACCTGGTGTCTAAGGAGCGGCTGAGGGCTCCGGTGGTTGCACTTACGCGCGATGAGCAAGTTGCTAGGTGGCTCTCCATTGAGTATGGGGTGATCCCAAGGCTTATAATGGGGAAAATCCGCAAGAAAAAAGAAGAGGCAGTAGTTGAAGCAAGGAAAATGCTGAAAAGTGGGGAGCTATTTATTGTTACCTATGGCTCAGAAGGGAATAAAGCTGGAACAACAGATACAATCCGTGTGCTAAGGGCATAGCATATAAAAATCTCCCCGCAAGAAAGTGGTTATATGGGAATAGATAAGTCGCAGGTAATGAGGCTGTTTCAAAAGGACCCTGCAAAGTACTGGAAAGTGGGGCTCTTTAATGATGGCTGGGTAAGGAAAAAGTGCATAAGGTGTGGAAGGCACTTTTGGACAAAAGACCCAGAGAGGGAGGTCTGCGGCGACCCGCCATGCGGTGAGTACGGGTTCCTTGGAAAGCCGCCAGCAAAGAAAAAGCTGGATTATATAGGGGCATGGAAGGCAGTGGAAAAATTCTTTTCTGGTGAAGGCCATACCCCAATAAAAAGATACCCAACAATATGCAGGTGGTTTCCAGGATTGTATTTCACTGTTGCATCCATAGTGGATTTCCAAAGGAGTGCTGGCGGGAAGACAGTCTTTGAGCTGCCTGCAAACCCGCTGATAGTCCCACAGGTTTGCCTGAGGTTTAACGACATACCAAATATAGGCTTTAGCGGGAGGCATTTTTCAAGCTTTACAATGGTGGGCCAGCATGCAATGCCGCCAGAGGGATATTGGAAAGACCGCGCGGTTGAGCTGGACAACCGCTTCCTTACCGAAGTGCTAGGGATACCACAGGAAAAGATTGTGTGGATGGAGGATATTTGGGCTGGGCCCAATGCGTTTGGTGCAAGCTTGGAGTATTATGTGGATGGCCTTGAGCTTGGGAACGTTGTGTTTACTGAGTTTGCTGGTACGGTTAGCGACTATAAGCCAATGGAGCGGAAGGTCATAGACATGGGCGCAGGGCTTGAGCGCTTTAGCTGGATAACACAAGGCACACCAACTGCTTATGACGCTGTATTTGGGCCAGTTATGAAGCGGCTTAAGGAGGAGACAGGAGTCAAGTATGATGAGGGCCTGTTCCTAAGATACTCAAAGCTTGCAGGCTCCGTGAATGCTGACGAGCGTGACCTTGCCAAATCAAGGGAGCGCATTGCAGAGAGGCTTGGCACCACTGCAGCTGAGCTAGAAGAGAAGATCTCACCAATGGAAGCGCTTTATGCAATAGCAGACCATGCCCGTACCCTTACATTTGCAATCTCGGATTCAGGGCTGCCGAGCAATGTTGGTGGTGGCTACAATTTGCGTGTCATTACACGGAGGGCACTTGACTTGATTGAGAAAAATGGCTTTGGCTTAAGCCTTGCGGAGGTGTGCAACTGGCACGCTGATTACCTAAAGCCGCTCTTTCCTGAGCTTGCTGAGCACAAAAGCGAGTACAGCGAGATAATTGGGGTTGAGGAAAGAAAATACAAGCAGACAAAGGCAAAGGCAAGGCGGACAGTAACTGCGCTTGTTGGCTCAGGCAGGGAGATTAGTGCGCAAAAGCTCCAGGAGCTTTATGAATCACAGGGCATAAGCCCCGAGCTAATAAAGGAAATAGCTGATGGGATGGGAAAAGAGTTTGAGGTGCCGCCGGACTTCTACTCAAGGATGACCGAGGGGCATATGGCTAAGAGGGAGGAAAAGAAGCAAGAGATTATTGATGTAAGCGGCTTCCCCAAAACTAAGAAGCTGTTTTATGGCAAGGCGCTTGAGTTTGATGCAAATGTGCTTGGCAACAAGGAGATGGGTGGCAGGAACTGGGTTATCCTTGACAGGACAGCATTTTATGCAGAATCAGGAGGGCAGGAGCATGACACCGGATACATTAGCGGCGAGCGGGTAAACAATGTCCAAGCTGTCCGCGGGGTCATATTCCACCAAGTTGACATCCCCCTCTCTGGAAAGGTGCATGGGAAAGTTGATGCGGGGCGGAGGAAGCAGCTAACGCAGCACCATACCGCTACCCACATAATCAACGGCGCTGCAAGGAAGCTGCTTGGTGGGCACGTGTGGCAAGCTGGCGCACAGAAAGGGGTTACAAAAGCCCATCTTGACATTACACATTATGAAAACCCATCTAAAGAACAGGTTGCGGAGATGGAGCGCCTTGCAAATGAGATAGTTGCAAAGGATCTGCCGGTAATAAAGGAGGTGCTCCCACGGGTGGAAGCGGAGCAGAGATATGGCTTCAGGCTTTACCAAGGCGGGGCAGTTCCGCAAAAAGAGCTGCGCATAGTGAGCATCCCTGGCTGGGATACTGAGGCCTGTGGCGGGACACATGCAGACCGCACTGGTGAGGTTGGGAGGATAATAATAACATCTACAGAGAAAGTGCAGGATGGCATTGTCCGGATATGGTTTAGGGCAGGAAATGCAGCTGAGCTTTACCTAAGCGAGGTGGATAAGCTCCTTGGGAAGGCAGCCGAGCTGCTGATGTGCCAAAAGGGAGAGGTGCCAAGCAAGGTTGGGCACCTTGTTTCCGAATGGAAAGGGAAGCGGAAGCAGCTTGAGCAGCTTCGCCGCCAGCGCGCAAAAGCTAAGATACGGGAAATGCAGCTGAAGGCACTTAAGAAGTATAAGGTGCTCATAACAGAAGTTAATGGTGCAGATATGGGCTATCTGCGTGAGATATCCCGGCAGCTTAGCGGCGACAGGGTTTTCTTGTTTTTAATAGGGGTTAAGGACAAGATTTATGTATTCTCCTCAGCAGGAAAAGATTTTGTTGCAACTGGCGTAAGTTCCGGAGCAATTGTTGGGGAGCTATGCAAGAAGCTTGGCGGAGGAGGGGGAGGCCCGCCAGCAAAGGGTGAGGGGGTCATCCCACTATCGCAGGCAGGTGCAATAAGCCAGCTTTTAGAGGACGTTAATAGGCGTGTGGAGGCTAGAGTAAATGCAGGAAAATGAGCAGTTGCTGAAAGAGGCATCAGCTTTGTTGGGTGTGCCAGCTGCGGATGTGCCTAAAGCAATCCGAAACCTCTTAGATGAGATGAGTATGATGGATGTAGAGATAAGCCAGCTTACTCGACAAGAATAGCAGGCTTGCCGGGGATTGCATTTGCCCCCTTTGGGTGTGAAGACACATCAGCAACCGCCACTTCGGCGCCGAACTTGCTGCTGAAATAGCCAACTGCTGACTCTATTGCCGCCTCTTCCTCCTCTTTGCTGGCTATGCTGCCAAGGGAATGTGAGCGCTTTTGCAGGTAGGCGGCAAATTTGGCGCCCTCCTTAGACTTCATTTCCGGCATTTTCATGAGCTCCCGCATTATCTGGCCGTGGCCAGCAGCCATTGCCCTTTTCCATGCCTTCCGCTTCCACTCGGGTGCTATGAAAAGCGTGATCCTTTTTGGGGTAATCCCCGCAAGCCTTATTACGTTTGCTATGTCCTGTTCTGTGGACTGGACTATTGCTTCGGCGGCTTCGGCGGCTGGCCTAATCTTTTGCTTGTCAGGCACAGGCATCTCCGTGGCGGCAACAAGCCCGCTGTTCCCAAGCATCTCCCAGCATTCTTCAGCCACATAGGGCACAAAAGGCGATAGGCATTTCAGCCAGCTGCCTATTAGCTTACGCGCTGTCCCGCTTTTTCCCCCGCGCTTCTCATACCATGCTAGGTCCTTCTCAAAGTCAAAGAGCATTATGCCAATGGCCTTACGCAGCTCATAATGGTCCATTGCCCCAATGTACTGTTCCAGCTTGGAGTTAAAGCGCGATTCGAGCCAACTGTCTATTGGGGCTTGCCCACCAGAGAACCTGCTGAACCTGCTGGCTATCGCGTAAATCCCCTCAACATGTGACTTGTATGAGAAAACTGCATCCTCATCCCATTCTATGTCTGAGTGTGGTGATCCTACATGGGCATAGTAAAGCCTGAGCGCATCGACCGAGAACTTTTTGGCGGCTTCCTGTGGCGAGGCGGATGCCCCTCCTTTTGACTTGGATATCTTCCCGCCTTTTCCCATTATCCAGTAGTTCACAAATATGCCGCGTGGCCAGCCCTTTTCTGGCAGTATGGCAACATGGTTCATAATGTAGACCGGGAAATGCACGGTCTGGTGCTCCTTGCCCCCAAGATTTATATCAACAGGATACCAGTACTCGAACTCCTTGTGCACTTCTTCCCAAACAGGGCTTTTTGCCTTTCCCCTTCCTAAATACACATAGTCAAAAAACTCTTCGGTGAGCTCCTCCGGCTTTAGCTTTCCGCTGTTCACGAAGCGCGAGACAACATAAAATGCAGGATAGAGTGTGGAATCCGAAATTGGCTCGATCGTCCATTTTTTATCGAACGGGAGTGGCGTGCCAAGCCAGTTTCCGAGGCGCGCACAGGCCCGCTCTTTGAACCAGTCCAGTATGCCTGGCAGGTTTTCCTTGTATTCTGCGGGCATTATATCCATGGTTTTGGCATGGCGCTTGGACTTTTCGGTTAGCTTGCTGTCACCATAGTTGATGAACCATGCATCAGGGATTAGCTTCACAACAATCCTCTCTCCGCAGCGGCACACGACTTCCTCGCTGAGGTCGTACATTATGTCCGCCTGCCCGCTGCCTATGAGCCACTGCTTCACCTTGTCCTTTGCCTCCTCGACGGGCATTCCTGCATATTTGCCGCAGCTTTCATTCATTACACCGGTGTGGAAGCCACTTTTATATACCTCTTTGGTTGCTTCCTCGAGCTTTGGGTCGTTCTGGTTCTTTATCCCCATTTTCTCGCATATGGTAATTGCGGGGGTGTCGCCCCACCCCTTAGACTTTATAATTGGGATTGGCTTGATGCTTGTGTATTTACCCTCTTTTTGCAGGTCGTGCAGCGCCATCCAGTCATAGGGCGCATCGCTGGGCACACTTGTCACAAGCCCTGTCCCGACGTCCGGGTCGACGAACTTGGATGGTAGTATGGGTATCTCCCGCCCTATTCCGGGTGCAACGGCTCTTTTGCCGATGAGTTCCGAGCCGCTTATTTCCCCAATAACCTCGATGCCGCTCTTTTGATACTTCAGCTTTTTAGCGCACTGCGGGGAGCAAATCCAGATTTCGCCACCAACTTTCGCACGCACGTACTCCTGCTCCGGATCCGCCCAGAGGTTCGTTTGGCCGAAGACCGTCTCCGGGCGGAGTGTTGCAGCAACTATGAAGTCATTCCCAAGTTTGAATTTGAGCAGGGTATACTCATATTTTTCGGCGTTGCCCCCCTTGGAAATGTCCGTCTCACTTGGATCCACCGCAACTGGGCCGCAGTGCGGGCAGAATGTTGCGTAATATGGCTTTTGTATGAGTAGCCCACGATCGTTTAATTTCCTGAACTGCCAATCAATAAAGCGCTTATATTCCGGGAAGATTGTGCAGGTGAACGAGCCGTAGTCAGCAACGAACCCAAACCGCCTCCAGTTTTCCTGGTAGTTCCTATTGAAGTAGCCTACCACATAATTGACATCTTCCATTTTTTCTATCTCATCCATGGGGTAGCCGTTCTCTTTGAGGTATTTCAGCCACTTTTTGTCGCGCTTTCTCACCTTATTTGCAAATCCCAGTGCTTGGTTACCGGTTGCATGAGTGCCAAGTGGAAAGAACACGTTGTATCCCCGCATTCGCTTGTAACGGCATATCATGTCCGTGTAGGAGAAGCCACGCATGTGCCCGACGTGCTGGTAGCCAGAAATTCCAGGATAAGCAAAATGCATGAAGAATTTAGGGCGGTCATCTGCCTTCGCCGTGCCGAGGCTGTCCCACTTCCCTTGCCATTTTTTCTCTACAGAAACATGGTCGTAGTGCATCTGTCACACCAGAACTGCCTTTCAATGCCAGCCCGCCAAAAGCTAAACCGACTTTGTTTTTAGGCTTTTCGCTGGCTTTCCTGCTTTTCGATGAGCTTAGTAACCGTTTCGGTTAATTTATTATAGCCGGCCACGCGCTTTTCTTCATCCTCCTCAAAGAGGATGCTTTCCAGTAGCTCTGGGATACCCTCCTCAATAATCTGCTTTTTGGGAACCTCCGCAAGGTAGCTCGCCGCATAGGTGAGCGGAGTAAACATTTCCCTTATTGTTTCATTTATTGAGTCCGGGTTTTCCACAAGCTTAGTTACCAGCCTGCGAGCCTGCTCGTCATCCTTTGCAATAGTGTTAATCGCCTCTGCCAGTGTATTTAAATTAGATAGCTGGTCTTTTGTAAAGCCTGCCCCCTTTATCTTCTCCTTCAACTCTTTGCTGTTTAGGGCTTGCAGTTCAGGGTAGCTTCCCAAGCCTTCCTCCTGTGTTAGGGCTTCATCCACTTCTTTGATAATCCCCTCTTTGGGGGGGATCCCCTCTTTTAAAAAGGTTTCCTCCCCGGTTGGCCCCACCGCTGTTTCGAGCTCCCCGTTCAGCTTCTTTATCTCACTCTCCGGAACGAAAAGGTCGGTGATCGGCTTCTCCCCTTCGTCCTCTTTCTTTGGTACCTTCACTTTCTTTTTCTTGGGCCTTACCAGCGATGCCACCTGCTCTGGGCTCTTTCCGAGCACCTTTCCAAAGATCCCCTGCTTTTTTGCGGTAAGCTTGAACACGAACCCCCTCTTTTTTGCGCCATCTGCCAGTACCTTCTTCGAGCGCTCGTCTTTTGTTGCGATGTATGCCTCCTCCATGAGCCGCTTCGCCCTTTCGAAGTCATCCCCGCTTGCCTCGGCGAATGCGTCCGCCAGCAGCGAGTAGGCGTTGGTGCCGGCTATGTTCCTCCGGAACATCCCCTCAAAGAGCCTCAGCTTGTCCGCCGTGGCCAGGCGGTCGCGGTTTTGCCAGACAAGCGTGCGCGCCTTGGTCTCTTTGGTTATGTTCTCGAGCGCCAGGTCGAGCTTCGCGGACAGCTGCTCCTGGGAGAGCTTAACTTTTTTTAGTTTCAGCTTCTTGGGAGCTGGCCCCTTTTTGCCCTCCGCCTTCCCTGTGAGGAGGTTATACTCAATCTCCGCCTGCAGCGGCGAGACCCCTTTCAGCCCCCTTTCTTCTATGTAACTCTCCTTTCCACTTGCAATTAGCTTGCTTAGGCTGACTTCGTTCTTTTTCAGCCATTTCACAAATGTGGCGGCGTTCCTTTCGGCCGCCTCCTCGTCCTCTTCCTTGGGGGCGAACTCGATTTCCTCTTCCTCTACTTCGGCGGGCGCCCCTCCCCTCCCGGCTTCCTCCCTGCGGGTTTCCGGCTT
>WALL01000037.1 GCA_015522845.1 Nanobdellati archaeon | reverse complement strand
TTTTAAACCCCCTTTTCTTATTCACCTTGATGCGCAAAATCGAAGTCGCAGTCCCAAAGGGCAAGGGCAAGTGGGTAGCAAACCGCGCTAAAAAAGCAGGCGCAACCGACGTAATCATTTTGGAGGCCCACGGCCCGCAGATGGACCGCGAGCTGGTCACAATCACCGCGAAGGAAAGTGCGGTCGACGCCATAATCAAGAGCATCTCCGAGTACGAGGGCAAGAAGGGCATCCGCCCCGACATCCGCATTTGGAAGACTGAAGAGCCGTTCTCGCAGGTGGAAGCAGAGGGCACTGAGGCGAGGGCAGTCCCGTTTGAGGAGCTCAAGGCGCACGCCTACGAGTCTGCCTCCATCGACCTGACGTACATACTGCTGTGCATCCTTTCCGGGCTGCTTGCAGCGTTTGGGCTGCTGCTTAACAGCCCCATCGTTGTCATTGGCGCGATGATAATCGCACCGCTGCTGAGGCCAATAACCACATCATCGCTTGGCACAGTAACCGGCGACATCATCATGTTCTGGCGGGGGGCATCTGCGCTGGCAGTCGGCTTGCTAATATCCACAGTGTTCATATTCTTTTCAATGTTTCTTGTTCCTGGAGTCTCGCCAACGGCTATAATGCAAATGATATCCCAGCTAAACCTGCTTACAATTGGGGTTGCGTTTATTGCCGGTGTGATAGCCGCAGTCTCGCTTCTAACTGACCTAAGCGAAGCCCTTGCAGGGGTTGCAATAGCAGTCTCACTTATGCCGCCAGCAGCAGCGCTTGCAATAAATACCTTCTTTGCCATCTTTGGCGTAGTTGGCTTTGGAGTTGCATTGGCAACCCTCTTGGTATTGCTGGTAAACATCATCAGCATTGATGTGGGGAGTGCAGTTGTGTTTTACGCTTATGGTGTTGCCCCGAAGAAGGTAGAAAAAAGGGCATTTTCAACACATATGAAGGTTGCAATTATCCTCCTTTTCATGCTCAGCCTGCCATTTGCATATACAAGCTTTGTCTCGTACCAGCATTCCCAAGACGAGCGCGTTATTAAGGCCACCATTGCTGCAGAGATGCACGAGATAGGCGGTGAAGCAGAGCAAATTGACATATCGTTTTCAAGCCCAATTGTTGTAAAGCTAAAGGTGATATCGCCAAATGATGTGCCAGCAGGGATTAAACGCCTGCTTGAATCGCGGATGAGGGGGCACCTTGGCAGGGATGTTGTGCTCCATTTGACATATGTGAAGTCCGAGCCAGTATAAAGCTTAAATACCCGTGTTACGTTAGATATTTGATGGTCTATTGCGCCCTATGCAAGCAAGCAAAAGAAACCCGCCACAATTGGTATATCCAGGAGAGGGGGGCAACCTCAACGGTGAATAAGCTGAGGATATGTGACGACTGTGCAGCCATCTTGCTGAAAGGCATGACCAAACAGGTGATGGGCATACGGGATGGGCAGCCGCTGCCGGATCCCCTTGTCTTAAGCAAGCTTGGTGTTATTGATGAGATAGTCCTTAACAAGGAAAATAACTTGGATATAACAATTGCAATAGATGTGAGCAAGGCGCGCCGCTGGGTTGAGAAAGAGATGGGCACTGCTTGATTAGCGCACACATGGGGCTATTCAACTTTTAAGTATGCCACTGCCATTTGTTCTTCATTGCTAATGTTGCTTGCTGTGGCTGTTATCTTGTAAGTGCCGGGTGTTGCAGCAGCCGATACAGCTATAGGGAACTTGAACTCCCGCTTTGCCTTTGAGCCTATGACTAGCTCGGTGCGCTGCGGGCTAGTGACATTAACGACAGGGCTTTCTGGGGAAGCTTGCACCACCACATTCTCCGCGTCTGCCTCTCCAGTATTCACGACAACAACATCCAGCACCGTGCTGCCACCGGCCTTCACGGCCTTGTCCTCAAACGACATGCTAATGGCTGGGGCAGTAGCAATGCTAAGTGCAGCATATCCAAGCAGTGCAACAATAGCCAGCCCAGCTATGACAATTGCAACTGGCTTCCAGCTTTTAGTGATTTCTCCAATTTCCGGCATCCCGCGCAAGTCCTCCATTCTAGCCCCACTTCCTTATTGCCTCATCAAGCTCTTTGGAGTATCCGCGCAGATGCCTGCCTTCCATCACAGCATCAATCGCATCGCGTGCTGCCTTCGCGCCTGCCTTTGTCCCCCATGGGTGCCCGTGTATCCCTCCGCCCATCTGGATTATCACATCGTTCCCGAAGATCCTGTGCAGCGCCGGAACGTGCAGCGGGTCAAGCCCGCCGGATGCAACTGCAAATACTGGCCTCATCTTCTCCCACTTCTCAGCAAGCACCTTATTGGCGTAGTTCTCCTCGATTGCCTGCTTCTCTATCTCGCGCTGTATTTCCTTTACCTCGCTCCTGCCGCCCTCCATCTTCCCAACTGCTGTCCCTATGTGCAGCTGGTCTACACCTATCATCCTTGCAATCTTTGCAATTGAGAGCATTGATAGGCCGTGCGTGTGGTCGCGCGTTATCGCCGCGTGCATTGCGCGGTGGGCGTGCAGCACCAGCCCCAGGTTGGCATTGCGTATGGTCTGCACCGCGGACCAGCCCATTGTGATTATGTCTATCATTGCATAGCGGCCGCCCTGGCTTTTTATGAACTTTGCCCGCTTGACGGCTTCGTTTGTCTCTGCGGTTACGTTTGCCATATACGCCTTCCGTTCGCCGGTCTCGCGCTCGGCCTTCTCGCGCATCTTGAGCACTTCCTTCACGCGCCTGTTGAAAGGGTTGAATGCCTGCGACGACAGGTTTTCGTCATCCTTAACCACATCGCACCCACCAATCCATGCCTCGTATGCGACCTTTGCGTGGTCTTTTGAGTTTAGCCCAAGCTTTGGCTTGACAATCGTCCCAACCAGTGGCCGCTTTTTTATTTTTAGCAGCTTTCTCACACCGGGCACGCCAAACTTTGGCCCCTTAAATGACCGGTCAATCTTTTCCGGAAAATAAATGTCCTCTAGCCGCAGTTTCTTTATTTCTTTCATACCGAATATGTTGCCTGCGATGCCAGAGAGTATGTTTGGCATGTTCCCTGGCTCAAACAGCTCGATAGGATATGCAACTTTTATTACATAGCCAGCACCGTCTTTCCTTATGCTAAACACCTTTGCAGCAAGCCCCATCATATAGCTCTTTGTCGTGGTCAGCTCGGTCCATGTGCCTATGGATGACTCTGCTGCAACGGCACCTGCAGCCTGCTTCACCGATACCCCCTTTTCTGGCTCCATATACAGCTCGGTTAGAAGGTCGCTGCTTGCAGGAATATATTGCGGGTCAACGTAATCTTCGTAGCGCATGCTTTTGGTAACTCGCAGGGGGTATTTAAAGATATTATCCAGTACAACCTCCCTTTTGAACACCTCCACCCACCCGTAGCCTTTAAAAACTTTTGCAATTATAATAAGGGGGGCGATATTATGAAGCGCTTGTTTGTTATTGGATTACTGCTTAGCATCCTCGTTGCGCCCGTCCTGGCGCAGTGCATAGACAACGGCATATGCGAGCCCGAGGAAAAGTCACTCGGCTGCTCCGACTGCTCGTTTGGGAACGTCTGTGTCAATGATGGTGTATGCACCTCAGTCGAATTGGCAGCTGGCTGCCCCGACTGCTCTGCCACTCATGTGGCGAAGTGCACTAATGACAACGTCTGCACCGCGGAGGAGCGCTCGCTTGGGAACTGTGCCGACTGCCAGCAAAAGGGCATCAGCACGGGGCTGCTGCTCCTTGTGGGCGGCATCGGGCTGATTGGCTTTATCGTGGTGTTTGCCATTGTGGCAATAGCGGTTGCATTCTTCGCAATGCAGCGCTTCAGCAACAGAAGGATACGGCTGTAGCTATTTGAACGACTTGTACCATTTTTCGTATTCCTTGTGGCTTTTGAAGCAGTGGATGATGTAAAGCGTTTCTTTCTCGATATGGTAAACCATCCGTGCCTGCCTTGTGACATTCTCGACGCTGAAAGGCATGCCGAACCGCATATGCCGCCGGGGGGGCGTCGTTAGCATTTTTTCCATGTGCCTGAAAAACAGTTCCCTTAGGCTCGGCTCCATCCCGCCTAGCTCTTTTTCGGCGTTTTCCGAAATGAGTATTTTCATTGGTTCACTGCCCGTACTTCTTTCTTATCTGGCGGAGGCTCTTTACCTTTAGCCTGCCGGTTTTGATATCCTGCATCTCAAGCTCAATCCCCTTGTTGACCAGCCGGACTTCCTCTTCCTCAAGCATCCTCTCGTACTCGCGAAGGGCTTGCCTTATCACTTCTGTTTGATTTCCCGCATAGCCCCCCTCAATTATCCTGTTGATGATGGCCTCATAGGGGGCACCCATATTGATGTTCATGCTATCACCTGCTTAATAGATGCACATTGTAGTATATAAAGAATACGCATCCATGCCCCTGTTGCCTTTGTAGCGCTTCGGCAACAGAAGGATACGGCTGTAGCGAGGCAATCTTTATATATGCTCATTACCTGTCTCGTATTGGTAGGATTCATGGGAGTAAACCTTGGTGACCTCATTCCCACCAAAAGCATTGAGCTTGAGCATCTTGCGGGGCGGACCATCGCTGTTGATGGGTATAATACGCTTTATCAGTTCTTATCAATCATACGGCAGCCAGACGGCACACCGCTTATGAACTCAGCTGGAGAGGTCACTTCCCACCTAACGGGCCTTCTTTACCGCACTGCTAACCTTGTGGCTAAGGGGATACGCTTAGTTTATGTGTTTGATGGGGTGCCACCAGAGAAGAAGGCTGAAACAATAGCCAAGCGAATTGCTGTGCGCCAGGAGGCAAAGAAGAAGTGGGATGAGGCACTTGAGCAGGGCAATGTTGAGCAGGCACATAGTTATGCCCAGCAGACATCCCGCCTTACAAAAGAGATGGTTGAGCAGTCAAAAGAAGTGCTTTCAGCAATTGGCATACCTTATGTCCAGGCCCCGCAGGAGGGCGAGGCGCAGGCAGCATATATGTGCGCAAAGGGTGACGTTTGGGCGGCTGGCTCCCAGGATTTTGACTCGCTGCTGTTCGGCACGCCGCGGCTGCTGCGCAACATGACTGTAACAGGCCGCCGGAAGCTGCCGCGGAAAAACATTTATATAATGGTAAAGCCGGAGCTCATAGTGCTTAACGATGTGGGCCTGTCGCGAGAGGAGCTAATTGAGATTGGCCTTATGATTGGCAACGACTACATTGGCGGCATCAGGGGCATTGGCCCGAAAAAGGCGCTTGCTGCCGTGCGTGCCGGAAAGAGCGCCGACGAGGTTTATGCAGAGCACGGCGAGAGCATTGACCTAACGCCAATCCGCGATCTATTTCTCCACCCGGAAACAACAGATGGCTATGCCCTATCGTGGAATGCGCCAGATGAAACAAAGGCGCTAAAGCTATTGGTTGACCGCTATGAGTTCTCGGCCGACCGCGTGAAAAGCTCCCTTGCCAAAATACGCGAGGCGATGCTTGCAAAGGGCACGCAAAGCAGGCTGGGTGACTGGCAATGAAAAC
>WALL01000036.1 GCA_015522845.1 Nanobdellati archaeon | reverse complement strand
CTTTAGGGCGCCCATAACCAACAATAATAATCGCTGATATAAAAACATGCTCTCCCAAGCGCCCCCGTCGTGGATCCAAACGGCCCTTTCTGCTACGGCTGCTTTGCAAGCAGCCGCCCGGTGGAAAAGCGCCGGCGGAAAACTAGAATCCCGGATGGAGAACCTTGCGGTTCCCGAGCGCCCCCGTCGGGATTCGACTAACCCTTTTCTGTGAAAAGCTGTGAGAAAAGCGTTAACGGAAACTGGAACCCACGAGGTGGGAGGCACAAGGCCTCCCAGCGCCCCCGTCGGGATTCGAACCCGGGTCCTGGGATATCTGCAACCTCCTCTCCCCGCGGCGCAAGCCGCACAGGGGGGAGGGCTGGTAAGGGAGGGGGTCTCCCCCTCCTTACTTCGACAGTCCCAGATGATAACCAGCTACACTACAGGGGCACGGCTTTTTTCTGCCGCTTTCCATTTAAAAAGGAAATGGTCCCCGCCCCCGGATTTGAACCGGGAGTCTGCCGGTAACGGCCGATACGGGGGCAATGCCCCACAACCATCTACAGCCGGCCGCATTACCAGATTATGCTAGGCGGGGATGGCTATTTGTTGTATTGCTGCCTTTTAAAAGTTAATGGGTCCGGGAAGGTTTTATGCCCCCTGTTTTCAATTTGGGGTGCCTTCACTCTCCTTTCTCGCTTCTCCAAGGTACTTCTCGAGCAGATAATAATCGTTGGTTTCTAATGCATACTCCAACTTTTTCCCGAGTTCAGGACGCACAACCCCCATAAGGCCATTGGCTTCCCGAGCCAGCCTTTTTGTTTTTTCCCTAATGTGGATGAAACGTTTAAAGTTGTAGGGAGCGTTTTCAAGCGTATCCAACGCATGCTCATATACCTTCCTATCCTCCCCGTAGAGTTGCTCGTCGCTTAGTACAGTTTGCAGGCGGTTTTTCTCTTCCTCATACATCCGGCCAATCTCCTTTGCAAATCCTGGGAACTTTTGATCCATACTCTCCACTTCTTCCTTGGCTGACCAGCTGTGTAGTGGGATATTGAGCTGAACGCATAGGTTGGTATACTCGTCCTCCCAGGTATGCGGTTTGCTCGGTGTGAATACGTTTTTATATTCGTAGTCAAGGTTGTACCAATCCCTGTTTCCTATTTTTTTGAGGATGGCGGGCTTATTTTGGTTTGCGGAATTGCCAGCTACCTTCTCAAATCCGAAATAATGCCATAACTCCTCCCCCCTGCCCCGCGCCCCCTTCCTTTGGGCATGCTTTTCCCCAAACTCTGTCATATATGGTTCTCGCGGTTTGGCGCCAATCGAAGAGCTCTCCAATAGCAGGTACCCCCCTTTTTTTAATGAGCTGGCTACGCTTGCTAGGAAGGTATGGCTCGGCTTTACATACTGCGCGACGTATGTTGCAACCACCACATCAACAGGCTTCAGGGGGGTGGACAGAGCCACATCGGCCTTTTTTATTTTGATCCTCTTCCTTAACTCTTTTGGCAACTCGATGATAATGAAATCCCCATTTTCTTTCGCATACTTGCGGAGGGGGGATTGCTTGAGAGAACCCTTGCTTATATTCTGTAGTCGTTTAGATAGTACTATCTTTCCTGTTTTCAATATTTCCTTTGCTTTCCTAACGGCATCGGATCTTATATCTATGCCAAGCACCTTTGCATTGGTATGTGCAGCAAATTCGAAGATGCCTAAAGGGGGCGCGTTATTTGATTCTCCACCACCTAAACCAACATAGAGAGCAGAAGAGATATCCTGCTTGTGTTTACCAAAGAAGTCCCTAAAATTGAATCTGTTGAATCGAGTATATCCAACACCCCCCCTATTTTGTGTGATGTCCATGGGTGCTTCCTCTAGCGATTCAAATCTTTTTTTCAGGTCCCTCTCAAGGTATTTTGGGGGTTTTGATTCAAACGTGAGCTTGCGTTTCAATTTCTCGGGCACAATTTAATTGCGCCAATGTAATTTATAAGTTTAGCAGACTGGCAACGACTTCCTTGGTTAAATCAAATTATCAGGAGGTCATAACGGCCCGGCTGGGCTACCCCGGCAATCCCCTGGATTCGCCAGGCAGCGCTTAGACTACCGCGGGGCAGCCCAGGGGCATTGACTTAGGTCAACGCCAACACGCGCCCTGCAATAGGCATGCGCTCCCCTTGCAATGGGCCCGGGGAGATTCGAACTCCCGTCACCAACCCCCGAAGCTGGAAGGATACCAAGCTACCCCACGGACCCTTTGCGAATGCGATTGCCGGCTGGCAGCGAAGCCGGCACGGACAGATGATCGGCCTGTCTGCACATGGCAAATCCCAAAGGATTGCCGAGATAGGCCGATACCAACCAACTCACGGACCCACCAGCTAACTTCTCAATGAATTCATATAAAAATCAGGCACCTAACATAACAAGCACTGCACCTGCTATCATCAGGAGTGCCCCTCCAACTCTCTGCCTAAATTGTGTTTTCTCACCGAGCCAGCTATAGCCAAGCCCCATTGTGATGAGCATGTTTAGCTGGTAGATGGGGTAAACCACATTAACATCAGCCAGCCTGTAAGCGTTCAGCAGGAAATAGTACATCACCCCATAGCTCGCTGTTACTAGCAATATGGCCTTCCACTTATTGTGAATGGTCTGCTTTAGCTTAGGTATTCTAAAAGATACTATTACCCCAAGCAATGCTGCAGGGATCATATACATCATGAACCCATACACGTTTGGGGACACATGCCCCATGTTGAACTTGTCAAGGGTTGCTATAACACTGGATATAGCTGCCCCCGCAAGCACCAGCTGCACCCCCTCCTCCTTTAGGTGCCCCAGCCAGCCTTTTTGCCAGGTGAGCACTACCACCCCTGCAATCAGCACAAGGATTCCGCCAAGCCGATACCAGTTCATTGCCTCCCCCAGCACAAGAACGGATAGTATGGCTACAAGCAATACCTTGCTTGCGGCAAGCGGCTTCCCCAGTGTTACCTCCGTTTTCTTCACGGCGGTGAACCCTATGATGTTCACGGTGAACCAAAGCACCGCCGCCGCGAGCACCAAAAACCACCCCCCTGCTGTCTGCGGCAGCACAATCGGCTCAGTAAAGAGCGTTGGAATAAAGTAAAGGCCCGAGAGGAAGGTGAAGAGAAACCCGTAGCTAACCACATGCTCGTTGCGCAGTATGTATCGGTGTATGGATGCGCCTATGCCCGCAAGGAATATGCTTACCAGCACAAGGATTTCCCACGCCATTGCTTTCCCCATTGTTGTTATTCAAAATCAGTATTTAAAGAGCCTCGGGGGGGATTCGCACCGGCCCTTTCTGTTACTCGCTTCGCTCGCCCTGTGAAAAAGCGTCGACGGAAACTGAAACCCACGAGGGGGAGCTGCGCTCCCCCGGCAATCCTTTGGGATTGCCAGGTCCCCCGAAGCCTCGGGAGGGATTTGGACCCCCGACCTCCGGTTTACAAGACCGGCGCTCTACCAGCTAAGCTACCGAGGCAGTGAAGGTTTTATAGGTGTAATTCATTAAAAAACGCATATGGTCAAGATAGCCCCTTCCCTGCTTTCCGCTGATTTCTCAAAATTGGCTGAGGAGGTAGCATCTGTTTCTTCGGCAGACTGGCTGCACTTTGATATCATGGACGGCCATTTTGTCCCGACGCTCACCTTTGGCCCTATTGTGATGAAGGCGCTCCGCGAAAAGAGCAAGCTCTTTTTCGACGCGCACCTCATGGTGCGGACTCCGGAGCGGCACATAAGATCATTTGTCGATGCTGGCGCAGACCTGATAACGGTCCATGCCGAGGCAAGCACCCACCTCCACCGCTACCTGCACACAATCCGCGACTATGGGATAAAGGCAGGCGTCTCAATAAACCCTGGCACCTCTGAGAAGTTACTTGAGCCGGTGCTTTCGGATGCAGATGTAATCCTTGTAATGAGCGTTAATCCTGGATGGAGCGGGCAAAAGTTTATCCCGTCAACTCTTCCCAAGATACGCTGGCTCCGCAATAATTTTAGTGGGATTATTGAAGTGGATGGCGGCATAACGCCAGAGAATGCGAAAGAAGCTGTTACAGCCGGTGCGGATGTCCTTGTTGCTGGCTCCGCAGTTTTCAAAAGGCCAGACCGCACTGCTGCAATAGCTGCACTCAGAGCCGCGTGCGAATGAATTCTGCCAGCACGGGAACGACAGTCACTTTGGATATTGGCGAGCGGATAGTGTCCGTAGCAATGAATTCCCCTTCTGCTGATACTCTTTCCAAACAGTTCTTTGCAAGCACAGGGTGCACAACACAGCTCATCACCTTTTTGGCACCGCTTTCCTTGCATAGCTTGATTGCCTTCGCAAGTGTCCCCCCAGTGTTTGCAATGTCATCCACAATCACGACATCCCTTCCTGACACTCCGGAAAGCGACTGCTCCTCAACCTTTGTTTCTCCAGTATCCCTGTCGCGCACTTTGTGTATTGCAAGCGACTCGCCACCTAGGACTGCTTGCACTTCCGTTGCGGAATAGCCTGATGTAAAGTCTGGCCCAAGGACAATGGGGTTTTTTACTTTCCCTTTGAGGTATTGGGCTATTGCCTTAAAGCCGCTCATGGTGTAGCATGGGATCCTCGAATAGTAGCTCATCCTGCCCTCCTCCCGGTCCATATGCGCCGAGACAGTGAAAAATGCCTTGGCGCCAGCATCTACAAGCGCATCAAGCACGTACTTTGCGCTTAGGGGCTCCCCATCGCGGAATACCTTATCCTGGAGTGAGTAAGCAAACCATGGCCAGACGACGATAACTTCTGCGCCAAGGCTAAATAGCTTTCTTGTGAGCAGCAGGGTTTCCAAAAATAGCCGGTTGGGCTTGTGCTCCTGCTGTGAGCCAGTCCTTACAACAAGAAGCACTTTTTCCCCCGCAACACTTTTCCCATTCAGCAGCAGCCGCGGGTTTATCTCAAAGTTGGGGAACACCCTTGTTTCAAAAGGGAGGTAACCCACCCCTAGCTGCTTTGCAATTCCTTTTGCAAACTCATCACTGCCAGCAACAATCATAATGCCTTCACCATTTCCAAAGCCATGCTTTCAGGGCTATTGCTTTTGACAATTGCTGATGCAACCAGAACCCCATTGGCGCCAAGCTCAATGGCCCGCTCAACGTCTTTGCCGCTGCTGATGCCAGCACCACATAGGAGCTCAATCCCCCCGCTGTTAGATGCTGCCTCTTCAATAAGCTCTGGCCTTGCCCGTGATACGCTTATTCCGGAGCCAATAAGCTCTGGGGGCTCTATTGCAATCATGTCCGGCTCAAAGGCAATAACTTCTTTTTCTGTTTCAACATCAGGCACACATACCAGTGACTGCAGCCCCGCTTCCCTGCAGCGCTCAACTGCTTTTTTGATATCATCTAAATGCATCCTATGCTCTGAATGGCTGATGATGCTCCCAACACCGCCGGCCAGCCGCACTGCCTCAGGGATTACCATTCCCGTCCTACTACCATACCCAACCGGGTCAACATGCTGGGCAAAGACCGGGTTCCCAAGCTTTGAGATTTCCCTTATGTCGAAGAATTGCGGAGCCAGGATTATGCCCTTGCTTACGCTGGACAGCTTTGCAGCAAGTGCAATTGCCCCGTTCCCTGTTGACTGTGCATAGCCCTTGAAGTTCACCACAAGCTTCCTCATATCTCCCTCACCCCCCTCTCGCTCCCAACAACCACCCTGTAGACATCGCGCGTGAACAGACCGTTTTCAACAACACCCGGGACACTGTTAATTTCCATCTCCCACTCAGCGGGGCTTTCTACCTTCCCGTAGCAGTCCAGTATGTAATTCCCATTGTCAGTAATGAAGTCGCGCCTTACAACTTTCTCAAACCCAAACCGGCCCTTTAGCTCGCGCTGCGTTCTCTTCCATGCGAACTTGACAACCTCAACTGGCAGGTAAAACCGCTGCCCCAAATGGCTCACGAGCTTGTTCTCTCCGACTACCACAATGAACCTCTTGGCGCGGTAGTCGATAATCTTCTCCCTTGTCAGCGCCCCGCCGCCCCCCTTTATAAGCTGCTTGTTTGGGTTCACCTCATCCGCCCCGTCAATCGCCAGTTCCGGGTCGTAGTCATTTATGGTGCCCGTCCTTATCCCAAATTCTGTGCACTTCCTTTCAGTATCAACAGAGGTAGGGATGCCAATTATATCCAGCCCGAGCTCGCCTATTTTTTTTAGGGTATAAAACACGGTCGAGCCAGTCCCCAGCCCAACAACCATGCCGTCTTTTATATAGCCACAAGCTTTTTCTCCCGCTAGCCTCTTTGCTTCCGACAACTAGGACACCCATTAAACTAACGCAAAAGGGATTAATAAATTACCCCCCTATACAGTTAATAACACTAAGCCCGCTAACTCACTCATGTTCTCTGGAATTGCTGAGGGGCTCTGCAAGGTAAGCAGCTTTACCGATGGCAGGCTTGTTGTTGATTTGGGCGAGCTTGCCAAGGGTGTTAAAAAGGGCAGCAGCATTGCAGTCAATGGGGTATGCCTCACAGCAACCAGTATCCGCAAAGGCAAAGCCGCCTTTGATGTTGTTGCGGAGACATTGAGGAAGAGCAATCTAGGGGGCCTAAAGAGGGGCGACCGCGTGAACATCGAGCGCCCGCTTAGGGTGGGGGGCGAGCTTGGCGGCCATTTTGTGCTTGGGCATGTTGATGGGAGGGGGACGATCACAAGCAAAACAAAAAGTGGCATCCGTGTGAGAGTCCCAAAGCGCCTCCATAAGTACATAGTTCTGAAGGGTTCAATCGCAATTGATGGGGTGAGCCTGACAATCGCAAGGCTCGACGGAAGCGAAATCTTCATTGCGCTCATCCCACACACGCTGAAGAATACCACACTCGGCTTCAAGAAGAAAGGTGCCACGGTGAACATTGAGGCTGACTACCTCGCGAAGCTCGCGCTGAAGGGGAAAAAGTGAGTACCTGCTGCAATAGCGAGCGAAGCGAGCAGGTTCTCTTGCAGTCCGTGCTTCTCTTAGCGACCCGGAGGGGACCTGGCAAATCCCAAAGGATTGCCGGGGGAGCGTCCAAGAGAAGCTGGAGTGCCGGCCACGGGACGCCGAACGGCCCTGCTGAGCCGGCGCGCAGACTAAAGCGGGGGACAAG
>WALL01000035.1 GCA_015522845.1 Nanobdellati archaeon | reverse complement strand
GCCCCCGATTCCCCTGGGAATCACCCCCTGCTTGAATATAATGCTAACGGGGGTAGGGATCCCTTGGGGAGGGGGTGCCCCCCTCCCTGGGATTCCGCCACCTCAGCAATCCATAGAAGCATGGATCGGCTTCTCGGGGTGTGTTGCACACACCCCAACCGTGGGCTGCGCCCCCGATTCCCTGGGAATCACCCCCTGCTTGAATATAATGCTAACGGGGGCAATGGCTGCGCCCGCAGCAACATAGGGGCATGGTCATTGTTGGCACTATGCCTTAAAAAGGTTTAGATAGGGCTACTTCTTTTTGCCTTCCTTCTCCAAGTGCTTTACCACCATATCCGCAACCTTGATGGCGTGCTCGTCGTTCGTGTAGTTGCGTATGTTCCTCAGGTGCTTTAGGGCAAGCTTGTTCCCGTCTAGCGCGTTAATGCCCAGTAAATAGGCTGCATACTGGTGGCTGGTGTGGGACACAAGGCGGTGCCCAAGCCCATTGTATGCCTCGTAAGCACGGGTGTGCCAGTCAACCCCCACCAGTGGGTAATTTTTTGGCTTTAACCAATCATCGACCAGCGACTCGACCATTTTGTTTGTGCTTTCTGAATTGGGGCCGGGCTTCTGCTCAGCTTTTGTTATGCCCTTCTGCTGCTTGAGGAATATGGACGAGGCGCTGGATATTTTCCGCACCACCTTATCGGGGTGGGACTTTGCCAATTTTTTGGCTATCTCCTCTGCCTCGGCATGGTTCCCAAACAAGTACCCGGAGAAGCGCAGCTCGCTATCAAACGTGCGGGATGCCGAAATTGCTGATATTATCTCCGCGGCAAAGCGGTGGTTTGTGTTTATGTCCTCCCGGCGGAGGTGGTGGGCTTTCGAGTTGAGGGATGCCGTGCCCGTTAGAGTTAACACGGACTTATCCAGCTTCTGGTCCGGAGAGCCAAGCATCTCCTTTGCACACTCCAGCGCCCGCGGGTCCCCCGCTCCGTACAATGCCAGAGTTGCAGCTTGCTTTATGATGGGGCTCTTTGCTGCCTTGAACCTATCGTAGATAAAGTCGTTGATCTCTGGATTTTGCTTTCTGCCAAGTATGTATAGCGCCCTCGCTTTTGCAGCGTCGGGCACACCCTTTTTGTCCAAGAGCCCTTTGAGGGGGCCAGCTTTTTCCGGAGCTATGCCGAGAAGGGCTTTATAAGAAACCTCATCTAAGTCTATTTCATCTAAAAGTGGCTCCAACGCCTTCGGAGTGCCCTTTTCGACAAGCATTTGTGCAATGGATTTCCTTGTGGTCCTCCTCTCGGGGGGGGCAGTGCCAGTGAGTATGCTTGCAAGTGCTGTGAGCAACTCGCCCTCTTCCTTCTCCTTGTGCCCCTTCATCCTTTCCTCAAGCGGCTTATCCATATCCTCAAGCAGCTTTTCTGTCTCCTGCCTGCGGGACTGGTCGTATACATTTAAAAGGGCATCCGTTGCAAGGGGAGAGCCACTCTTCCTCAAAACGGTAAAAACATCATCAATGGTTCTCGTCCGGTCGTTGTAGCCGTCAATTATTTCCCTTATGCCATCGTCCCCGGCCTTCACCAGCCTGTCAAGCTCCTCGTTGGTGAGTGGGGCCAAGCGGTCAATTGCATCCTGGTACTCCTTTACCTTCTGCTCGATTTCCTTTTGGCGCTTTAGCAGCTTCTTCCCCTCTTCAATCTCCTGCTTGGAGAGCTTGCCAAGCAGCTCGTCCGCCTCGCTCATGCCCCTCTCTTTTGCATAAAGCCCCACCATTGAGAAGAAGCTTCGCAGGGCTTGCTTGGCTTTGTCCCGCTCGCCTTCCTTTGATTCTGTGGAAAGATCCCCCTCCCTGCCTACAAGCCCAGTTAAGGTGCCCAGGGCCTCCTTGCTATTGTAATGGACCGCTAAGAGGGAAAGCAGGGAAACCGCATTCATTGCATGGTTGCTAATTGGCGTGTCCTCTATTTTATTGCGTAATCTCATATCCACTATTTTCTTTGCGATAGCGGCTGCGTCACTAACTAGCTTGGGATTCCCACCAAGCAGCCCCCGTGAAGTCGGGGTATCGAGTATGGGGCTTATCCTCATGTGGCCCACCTGCTGTGGGTCAAGCAATGCCACCCCTCCCCCCTCAAACAATGTACCCATAAACTTTTCCAGTGGGGTGGCCATTTCCATCAGGCGCAGCATAGGGATTGTATGGATTGTGTTACTAAACCCATCGGGGAGGTACTTCTTGCCGCCATAGTTAATGATTATCTTCTGGGCGTCATCATTTTGCGCAAATCCCTCACTAATTGGCAGCCCGTTTTCCAAAAGCGCATCCGCCAAGCGGTTAAGCGGGCCCTTCATCTCATCCAGGTCTTTCCAAACCTCCTTGTGCTCGTCCATTATCTTCTTGGCATTCAGTGCAGATTGCCTGACATTTTTGTCATCATCCTTCAATGCCCTGTTGACAGCATCGACAAGGCGGCTGTCCCTGTAGAGGGGCAGGTAGTTTGATATTGCGTCCACGGCGCTCTTGCGGACCCCCGCATCCTTATGGGATGCAAGCTCGGCAAGCAGCCTTCCGCTGGCCAGGTTGTGCTCGGCATAGAATGTAGATGGCGTATGAAGCTCGCTATCGCCAAGCGGCTTCGCCAAGAGCTCGGCTGCCCTCTTCAGCGCGGCCACATCCTCCTTTTTCTTCAGGGCATTTGAGAGGCGGCCCATCTCGTAATGGGCATTGTAGCCAATATCATCTATATGCTCTTTTCTCTCGTCCAAATGCTCTGCAACACGGATATGGAGCGGCTTCTTTTCCATAACCATTATTGCACAATTGGCGCTTAAATAAGTTTGCGCTAGGCGAAAACTAGGAGCTTTCCTTTAGCTCAATCTCGGTCCGCACCGGCCCTGCTGAGCCGGCGCGCAGACTCTTGCGGGAGCGCAAGGCTCCCGTAATAGGCATCCAACGGCTGCCGCTAAAGCAGCTATTTGCGCTAGGCGAAAACTAGGAGCTTTCCTTTAGCTCAATCTCGGTCCGCACCGGCCGAAACCTCAGCCGGCGAGGTGCCCGTACTACCTTGGCAATCTTGTGAGATTTGCCAAGTCGCTTCGCTCACAGCGGGTTAGGAGCTTTCCTTTAGCTCAATCTCGATATGCACCTGGTCGGGGACCTGCACGCGCATGACTTGGCGCAGCGTGCGCTCGTCAGTCTCAATGTTTAGCAGCCGCTTGTGTATCCTCATCTGCCAGTGCTCGAATGTCTCGGAGCCGTCGCCGCATGGGCTTTTCCTGACCGGCAGCTTCAGCTTCTTTGTTGGGAGCGGAACTGGCCCGCTGACTTTAGCGCCAGTTTTCTGGCAAATGTCCTTTATTTGCTGGCATACGCTGTCCAGCTTCTTGAAGTCCGGCCCTGTCAGCTTCACGGTTGCGGTTTGCATCTGTATCTCCTCAAAAATAAATGGGTAGGAGGGAAGATTTCCCCCCGGGTTTACTTTGGTGTTACGCTGGTTACCATGCCAGCTGCAACTGTCTGCCCCATGTCCCTAACCGCAAAGCGGCCAAGCTCTGGGAAGTCCTTTGCGCTCTCAATGCACATGGGCTTTGTTGGCACGACCTTAACGATGGCAACATCCCCTGTCTTGAGGAATTTGGGATTCTCCTCAAGCACGCCGCCAGTCTTTGGGTCGAGCTTCTTCTGGAGCTCGGTTATGGTGCATGCGACCTGTGCAGTATGGCAGTGGAACACAGGCGTGTAGCCCGCCGTAATCGCGCTTGGGTGCTGCAGTACAACAATCTGTGCTGTGAACTCTTTCGCAACAGTTGGTGGCGAGTCAACCGGGCCAACAACATCCCCACGCTTGACGTCTTTTTTGCCAAGCCCGCGCACGTTAAAGCCGATGTTGTCGCCAGGCTCTGCCTGCTGCATCTGCTGGTGGTGCATCTCTATCGACTTTACCTCGCCCTTTGCCCCGGATGGCGAGACAATAATTGTCTGGCCCACTTTTATAACGCCAGTCTCAATGCGGCCCACAGGCACAGTCCCGATTCCAGTGATAGTGTAGACATCCTGCACAGGCAGCCTGAGCGGCTTGTTTGTTGGCTTCTCAGGCACAGTTAGTGCATTTAGTGCCTCTATTAAGTAGGGGCCCTTGTACCAGGGAGTCTTGTCGCTTTTTGATGTGACGTTTGCATCAGCATAAGCGGATGTTGGGATAAATGGGATCTTACCCACATCATACCCAATTGTCTTGAGCAGCGACTCGACTGCGCCTTTAGTCTCGTTGTATTTTGCCTCGTCAAAGTTAGCTGCATCCATCTTGTTGATTGCAACGATAAGCTGCTTGATGCCAAGTGTCCTAGCAAGGAACGCATGCTCCTTTGTCTGGGGCTGTACGCCATCATTGACATCTACAACGAGTACTGCAGCATCTGCCTGGGAAGCGCCCGTAATCATGTTCTTGACGAAGTCCCTGTGGCCTGGCGCATCAATAATCGTGAAGTAATACTTGTCTGTCTTAAATTCCTTGTGCGCAAGGTCGATGGTAACTCCTCGCTCCCTCTCTTCCTTGAGGTTGTCCATAACGAAAGCGAACTCGAAAGTAGCCTTTCCGAGCTTCTCCGCTTCCTCTTTCAGCTTTCGCATTGTGTTCTCGTCCACAGCGCCTGTATTATACAGGGTACGGCCAACGAGGGTTGATTTCCCGTGGTCGACGTGGCCAATAAACACAAGGTTCATGTGTGGTTTATCTGCCATATTCTTCCCTCCTTAATGGAAAACTCCTTTGTTTTTAATTTAGTGGTTTATTAATATTACTCCATAAAGTCCCTTGCAGACGGGGGCTCTGGCTTAAGCCCTTTCCTGTCGCGGATTTTTCTTATTATCTTTGGCTGCAGGTCGGATGGCAGGCGCTCGTACCCTGCGTATTCGGTGCTCCATAATGCCTTTCCTTGCGTTGCACTCCGTATGTCCCCGGCAAAGCCAAACATCTCTGCTAGCGGCGCCTTCCCGCTGATGATGATGTTATCCTCATCCTGCTCCATGTTGCTTATCTGCCCCCTTCTCCCTTGCAAGTCTTTCGTTACAGAGCCCATCTGCTCGGATGGGACGGTGACAAACACCTTTTGCATTGGCTCAAGCAGCACAGGGCCCGCAGAAAGCATTGCAGCATAGATAGGCCTGCGGATTGCAGGGAGTGTCTGGCTTGGGCCGCGGTGGACAGCATCCTCGTGGAGCTTTGCATCCATGAGCTTTACCTTTACCTTGGTGACCTTCTCTTGTGCAAGCGGGCCGCGGTCCATTGCTTCCTTAAAGCCTTGCACCAAGAGCTCTTTTGTCTCATTCAAGTATTGCACGCCTTTTGTGCAGTCAAGGAACAGGTTCTTGTTGTGCATTGACCAGGGCTTCTTTGCTTCTTCCTTGTCCATGCCAAGCTCCTCAAGCTTCTTGGCAAATGCCTTTGACTGCTTCATGTCCCTCTCGTTGAGCTCCCCTTCAGCCATTGCATTATAGACTGCATCCTCCAGCGGCTCAACAATGATGTAAAACCGGTTGTGCCTGTTTGGGGACTTGCCCTCTATCTCTGGCGACACTTTTGTTACACTTTCCCTGTAAACTATAATTGGGGGCGAGGTCTCGATCTCTAGCTTTTTCTCCTTGCGTATCCTATCGCTTATGACCTCCAAGTGGAGCTCCCCCATGCCAGAGATCAGGTGCTCGCCTGTCTCCTCGTTTATCTCAACGCGGATCATGGGGTCCTCTTTTGCGACTTGCCTTAGCACTTCAACGAGCTTTGGCAGGTCCGAGGTGTTCTTTGCTTCAATGCTTTTGGTTATGACTGGCTCCGAGAAGTGCTTCATTGCCTCAAACGGCTCAATCCTCTCTTCGCATACTGTCTCTCCAGCATAAGCTTCCCGAAGCCCGGTAACTGCAACAATGTTTCCCGCGCTGACGCTGTCAACGTTTATCCTCTCAGCACCCATATAAAGGCCAACCTGCTGGACAGTGTTTTGCTTGACCGAATTCACAAGCTCAAGCTTCATCCCCTTTGTAACCCTCCCAGAGAATATGCGGCAAGTTGCCACATCGCCTGCATGCGGGTCTATTGATATGTTTGTTACCATCATTGAAAGCGGCCCGTCCTCATCACAATTTGCCATTGCCTTTCCTACTTTGCTCTCTGGGTCGCCATGCCAGATTGTTGCCATACGGTATTTCTGTGCATCATGTGGGTTTGGCAAGTGGTTTACAACCATCTCAAGTATAGCTTTATAAAGGGGAATCTTGTGTGCAAGCTCCTTTTGCCTGTTGCTGCTTGTCATCTCGTATATGTCCTTGAAGCCAACGCCGGTCTCTTTCATAAATGGCACGCTGATTGCCCAGTTGTTGTATGCTGAGCCAAAGCAGACCGAGCCGTCCTCTGGCCTTACCTGCCACTTATCCCGCATCTCTGGGGGCGCCATCTTCCTTACAGAATCGTTGAATTTTGTGATGATCTTTGCAAACCTCTTCTGCATCTCTTCAGGCGTAACTTGTAGCTCATTTATGAGGCGGTCAACCTTATTGATAAACAGGACCGGCCTTACCCTCTCCTTCAGCGCTTGCCTGAGGACCGTCTCTGTTTGGGGCATGCTCCCTTCAACTGCACAGACAACAACAATTGCACCATCAACTGCGCGCATTGCACGGGTGACATCACCTGAGAAGTCAACATGCCCAGGGGTGTCAATTATGTTAATTAGGTAGTCCGCATCCTTGTAGTGCTGGACTATAGATATGTTTGCAGCATTAATTGTAATGCCCCTCTTCTGTTCATCCTCATGGAAGTCCATAACAAGCTGCTTTCCAGCTAGCTCCTCGGACATCATCCCTGCACCAGCAATGAGGTTATCAGTCATAGTGGTCTTGCCATGGTCTATGTGTGCTACTATCCCTATGTTCCTTATATGCTTCTTATCATCCATAAGCGCACTTACGCGCTCAACCATCTCTTCACGACGACCCATGTTTCACACCTTATCTTGCACCCTTTGCAACACGCTCTACCTCATTTTTCTTTTGGATTGCAAGTGAGCTGTTGTCATCGCTTGCTGCAGCAATTATCTCTTCTGCAAGCGCCTGTGCACGGCTCTTTTTGCTCTTGTAAGCCTTCCCAAGTGCTGCAACTGCAATGTTCCTAAGTGCAAAGTCAATCCGCCTTTGTGGGGATATGTCAACTGCAATGTGCCTAGTTATCCCGCCAAACTTAACTCTAGTTGTCTCTTCGCGCGGGGCAGCATTCTCTATTGCCCTAACAAGGACCTGTATTGGGTTTTCCTTTGCCTTTTTTTCTATTTCCTCAAATGCATCCCTCACTGCCCTTATGGCTGTGGTTTTCTTCCCACACCCGAACCGGTGGCGTATCATTTTCCCCCCTATTTTTTTGCCGCTACACGAGCGCATTATTGAGTTGATAAGCCGCTCAACAACCCCCATCTCGCTTTTCTCAAACTGCTTTGCAGACTTCCTTCCATGTGTGTGCAGGGCAAGCTGCTTTAGGTTTATATAGCTAATAAGCCCCGGATCGCTTACTGCAACTTTGCTAATATCCCATTGGCTAAACATGTTCTCACCTCGTTGGCTTCTCCTTTTTGCCTTTTCTCATTTCCTGCAGGGGTATGCCATTTACCTTGATTACTTTCCACCTGACACCGGGCAAGTCCCCAACAGTGCCGCGCTTTGATGAGCGGAGCTTCTCCACCATGACTTCGTCATGCTCGTCAATGAATGTAATTGCCTTGTCTTTGGGGGCAAATGCAGTGATCTGCTTGCCATTCTTTATTAGCTGGATGCGCACACACTTCCGTAAGCCGGAGTTAGGCTGCTTTGCCTCAAGAGCTACTTTTTGTATGACTATCCCCTTTGCCTGTGGCGAGCCCCCCAGCGGGTCGTGCTTTTGCCTTAGCTTAAGCTTTTTCCGCTTGTAGTCAGTGGACTTCCATTTTGCCTTCTGCCTATCTGACTTAAGCTTTCTTGCTGCGTATTGTCCTGGCATTTGATCACCTAATTGACTATTACCTTTTTAATCCCGAAATGGCGCCCAAGGAGAAGCTCTGCGCGCTTCTTCCTTTTCCCTCCGCGCCCTATGATCCTTTGCATCTCTTTTGCTTTTATCTCTACCGTATCCCCATTTACCCTTATGTCTGTAAGGGCAGCCGGGGCAAACAAATTCCTGATGAACTTCTTTATGTCACCAGAGAATTCAATGAACGACACTTTCTTGCTTATTATGCGGCGGACCTTTTCTGCATTCTCGCCTTTTCTGCCTATCGCCAGCCCCATATCACCCTCTTGCACAACGACAGCCAGCTCGCCATTGTTAATGACGCAGTCCTTTACGTGGGCCTTTGTCACTTTCTCAATGGCGTTCATGTATTCTAGCTCTTCCATGCCGAGCTTCACACTCTTGCCCCCTTGGCAAGCTGTGCCAAGTTTGCGTCCCCCGGGCTGATGACTGCCATTGCTGATATTGGGAAAGGCCTCCCACATACCTCGCCCAGCTCAAGGCTGGTCCCACCAAATGGGTAGACAGGGACCTTTGCTGCTTTTGCGCTATTGGCTATGGCCCCGGCGGCATTTTTTGGGCAGTTTGAGCTCACTATCACAAGCTTTGGCTTCCCGCTGCTGAGCGATTTCCTTACGCTGCGCGATCCTATGAGTGTCTTGCCTGTCTCTACAGCCCTTTTTATGATGTCTATATCCTCCACTTTCTCTCACCTTAGTCTTTCATGCCAAGCTTAACAAGGCCGGTTCCGACGGGTATTGTCTGGCCAATAATGATGTTCTCTGTAATTCCCGTGAGGTTATCAACGCGCCCCCTTATTGACGCGTTATGCAGGTGCTTCACAGTCTCCTCAAATGCTGCCCGTGCAAAGACAGATGCCTTCGACCCAGAGACGCCTTGCCTGCCAATGGCTTTTGTTTCCCCGTCGTAGCACATTACGTCTGCCACAAGCATTACGTGCCGTGGGTTTACCTTAAGGCCCTGCCCGTCAAGGACAGCTTTTGCCTCTTTGATTACTGCATTCCTTGCGGCCTCTATGCCAAGTGCCTCCTCAACTTCCCGTATGTTATTGCTGTAAACAGTGCTTGCATCCACATTTGGCAGCTCAAGCACTGCCTTTAAGTTTGTCCCATCTGTCTTGACATACCAGCCGGAGCCATCTTCCTCAGGGAGCACAACAGCTTTCCTTATGCCCTTAACACCACAAAGCTTTACCTCGCGTATTCGGTCAGCAAACCGCCTAAGCGAGCGCAGGGTTGAAAATCCCGGCTCAAACACGAGCTCATTCCCTTCCCTGCTTTTTGCCTTTCTCCTTACTTCCTTTTCAATCTGCTTTTTGGCATCCTCGAGGCCTATCCCATGCTCCTCAAGATGACTCTCCCTGAACCTTACTGTTATCATCTGCCTCGAGAAGTCTTCAATGACATCTGCAAATTCCAGCATTTCCACGTCCTCAATGGACTCAGCAAAGGATACAACCTTGTTTTCATCCTTCCGTAAGCTTTCCTTGAGATGGATTTCCATAATTGGCATCTTTGGCTCGCGCCTAAGGTCCACAATCTCAATGAACCTCGGGAGGCCCTGTGGCACTGCAAGCTCTGCAACGCCCGCGTAGTGGAATGTCCTCATCGTCATCTGGGTGCCAGGTTCTCCTATGGACTGAGCGGCAACAATGCCCACAGCCTCCCCAGGCACCGCCTGGTTGCGTTCATACTGCTCAAGAGCGGCTTGGAGCATTTTTCTGCTTTCCCTTATTTTTAACCCTTTCCCTTTTGCGTGCTCTTCAAGCTCGTCCAATATTAGCTGGGGGAGCTTCCCTTTGAACTCGTCAAATGGCTTAGTCATACTCCTCACCCCCTTCCTCTTCTATGTCTGGCGCCTCGCCGCGGTCAACCTCGTCATAGTAAATAACATCATCCGTTATCTTTATTGCCTTGTCGCCATAGCATTTCATGGGATCAACCCCGTCTTCGCCATAGCTAAACTGGACAATGGTATCGGTTGCATCACGGACGGTCTTGTCCTTGCGCAGAGTAAGGTCTTGCAGTGCATTGATGAGCCTCCTTTGCATGTAGCCAGACTTTGCTGTCCTAATGCCTTTGTCAACAAGGCCCTCGCGCCCGCCCATGGCGTGGAAGAAATACTCAATTGGGGTAAGCCCATACCAAAAGTTGCTCTCAACAAAGCCGCGGGCCCGTATGCCAATATCCCCCTCCTTGAAGTGCGGCAGCGACTTGCTGCGGTATCCCCTTAGGATACGCCCGCCACGGACTGCTTGCTGCCCAACAACTGCGCTCATCTGCGTAACGTTCAATAGCGACCCCCTTGCCCCAACCCTGCTAATGACCATTGGGGCGG
>WALL01000034.1 GCA_015522845.1 Nanobdellati archaeon | reverse complement strand
GCTTTTGCACCGGGCGGCTGCTTGCAAAGCAGCCGTAGTAGAAAGGGCCGTTTCCACCGGGCGGGGGCTGAGCGAAGCGAACGCCGCCGTAACAGGAAAAGGATTGGCAGAAATAGGGGGTGGGGGGTTGTGGGAGCCATACCACAAATTTTTACGCGAGGTGTTCTTTACGCGAGGTGTTTAGCCATCTACCAAGAGCAGCGGCAGGTCCTGTTTGTTCTCCCACCCCAGTGAGTGCTATCGAGTCAGGAAGTATACCTTTCTCCCGACCCGCCTTTTTTGGAGAAAGCCCGCCTTAACGAGCGCATTCAGCCGGGCGCTTGCGGCGTTCTTTCCCCGGTACTCGAATTCAAACTGGACGCCAGTTGCGTCCACTTTTCCCTTTCTCTTGACGAAGGCAACTATCCTTTCGTCCTGTTCCGAAAGCAAGGCTTCCTGGATTGCACGTGGCTCCACGCCTTGCTTTTCCATAAGCTCCGTAAGGTGGTTGATTTTCTTGTAAATCCCCCGGAGCATTTGGTTCGTAAGCTTGCGCTCTTCCACCAGCCGGTGGATCATGGCACCAACAACGTATGGGTCCTTGAACTTCTCGATGTCGTATTTGACATCCTTAGAGAGCTCACTGTATTCCTCAGTGCCATAGAGCTCTGTCATTTTTGTCATGACTACTCACTGAACTATCATGATTTAGTCATGACACATATATATACTTTCCGGTCATTCCCTTTTATAAATGCCAGCTGTGTATTTTCTCCCATGGATTTCATCCTTGCTTACCTCTTCTTTGGGCCGATTGTCGCAATCCCGCTTGGGTGGGGGACGCTCAGCTTTGGTGAGATGCTTGTCCAGGGGATAAGCAGCCAGGCAATAGCGCTCCTTCTGATACATTACATGCTCCAGCTGTTGGGCTATCCCAAGCAGCACAAAAAAGCGCTTGTTGAGAAGTTTGCGCTGGTAACCAAGCGGGAGGTCCGGCTGGTGCGGAAGAACACTGAGGAGCTGGCTTCAAGGTTCTATGCAAAGTTTGGCCATTTTGGCTACTACCTCTCCCTCATATTCTTCTCGTTTACCCTTGGCGTTGCATGGGCTGCAATAATTTCATTTGCGCTGCGCTTGAAGACATTGATGTCAGCAGCCTTCATACTTATTGGCTCGGTCTTTGCATTCCTTTTTTGGTATGTGGTCATTAGGCAGTCGCTAAATTATATAGCTGCGGATGCTGCCTTTGTTATTGCAGTTGGCCTCTCAATCCTGCTGCTGTTCTACGGCCAGCTGCGTGAGAGGGATGTGCTGAAGGGGCTGAGGCGGGGGATGCGAAGGAGAGGCTAGAGCCACCCCTTCTTCTTAAACCAGATGTACATCACGATTACAGAGGCAAGCATCAGCCCAAGCGCCCAGGCATATCCAAACGGCCAAAAGAGCTCCGGCATAACACGGAAGTTCATGCCGTAAATCCCCGCTATGAGCGTGGGTATCATCACAAAAGCGGATATGATTGTGAGTATCTTCATTATCTCATTTAGCGAGTTTGATATGCTGGACAGGTAGATGTCAAGGATGCCGCTGACTATGTCGCGGTGCCCTTCGTTCATATCTATTGTCTGGAACAAGTGGTCGTGGACATCGCGGAAATAAACCTGGCTTCCCTTGGTAACAAATGGCACTGTGCCCTTTTCAAGGCTTATGATGGACTCCCTCTCTGGCCAGAGCATCTTGCGTATGGCAATATTCACCTTCTTCATTTGGAATATCCGCCGGAGAACCGACTGTGTCGGGTGCCCCATTGCCCTATTCTCAAGCAGCTCAAGCTCGTCTTCAATCTGGTCGAGGACATCTAGATAGTCATCAACAATTGCATCGAGGATCGAGTATAGGAGGAAGTCTGCACCCTTGGAGAGGTAATGCTTGTTTTTATCAACTAGCTGCTTCTTTAGCTTATCCATCTCGTAAAACCCTTCGGGGTGGACGGTAATTATGAAGCTTTTCCCGAGGAATATGGCGATGTGCTTTGTGTGTATCTTTTCCTTCTTGCTGTAGTCAAATGCCTTGAATATGAGGAGGGTGTAGTTGTCAAAATACTCTGCTTTTGGCCGCTGGTCGGTAGACTTGCAGTCCTCAATGCTTAGCGGGTGCAAGTGGTATCTCTCTTGGATTTCCCTTAGCTCCTTGTTGGTTGGCTTTGTTATGTCTATCCAAAGGGTCTTCATCCTTGTAACATCTGCTATGCGTTTGCTGCGCTTGGATGTGCTTTTTGAATAGCCAATGCAGTCAATCATATCTTAAACCCCAATATGCTGATGTGGGGCTTTTTTTCAAGCGTGCCGGCAGCATAGCTGCCGCCTTCTGCTGGCTGCCCACCCCCTTTCTTTTCTGCCTCAGCAACAATCTTTCTTGTCTTTAGGACAGCGTCGGGGTTTAAGCTCATGGAGTCAATGCCGCATTCAACAAGGAACTCTGCAAAGTCGGGGTAGTTGCTTGGTGCCTGCCCGCATAATGACACTGTTTTTCCTTTCTTGTGCGCGCCATCAATTATCATCTTAATTGCCTTCTTTACAGCGGCATTCCTCTCATCAAACAGCCCCATCTTGCCAAGTATCTCCGAGTCACGGTCAACCCCAAGGACAAGCTGTGTAAGGTCGTTGCTCCCAATTGAGAACCCGTCAACATATTCCGCAAATTCCTCTGCAAGAAATGCATTACTTGGTACCTCTGCCATCATCCAAAGCTTGAAGTCATGCCCACGCTCAAGCCCTTCCTCACGCATTATTTTCTCAACTTCTTGTATCTCCTTAACAGTCCTCACAAAGGGTATCATTACCCAAATGTTTTTCCACTGCTCACGTGCCTTTTTTATTGCCTGTATTTCAAGGCGGAAGGCAGGCTTGTAGTTGGGATGGTGGTAGCGGCTTGCCCCGCGCCACCCAATCATTGGGTTGTCTTCCTCCGGCTCGAATTCCTCACCACCTTCAAGGTCACGGTATTCGTTTGTCTTAAAGTCTGAGGTCCTCAGCACAACGGGTCTCGGGTAAAAAGCCTTTGCCACTTCGCTAATGCCGCTGCAAAGCTTGTCAATAAACACCTGCTGCCGCCCCTCGCGGATAAGCTTTAGGGGATGCTCTTTTACATAGGTGGCTATGATGAACTCCTCGCGCATTAGCCCTATGCCGTCAACGGGGTAGATCTTGTACTTGCTTGCCATTTCTGGCACGCCAAGGTTCATGTATATGTGTGTCTTTGTCTTTGGCGCATTTGCCAGATCTTCGGGAGTGACGGCCTTTTCCTCCTCCACCCCAACAATGCCTTTGTATACAATCCCGTTTGACGCATCTACTGTTATCTTGTCACCGTCCCTGACACGGGTGGTAATGTCCCCAGTCCCAACAACACAGGGTATCCCAAGCTCACGCGATACAATTGCAGCATGGCAGGTTATGCCGCCCTCGTCGGTTACTATTGCTGCCGCACGCTGCATTGCTGGCACCATATCGGGGTTTGTCATTTCCGTTACGAGTATATCCCCTTTTTGGACCTTAGGCAGGTCGCCCATGGAATGGACAATCTTGACTATCCCGGAGCCAACACCCGGCGATGCACCAAGCCCGCGTGTGAGTGCCTCCCCTATTGCTTCAGCCTCAGCCTTTTTCTTCATCTTGAGGGTTGTTATTGCCCGTGACTGCAGTATATACAGCTTCCCTGCCTCAAGGCCCCATTCAATATCCTGCGGTGCACCATAGTGTGCCTCTATTTTTTTCCCAATTGCAGCTAGCTCAGTAATCTTACTGTCTGGGAGCTTCTGTAGGCTCTGCCGGATTGGCGGGACCTGTACTGTGATCACGCCCAGCCCCCTCTCATTGCGGGTAATCATTATTTTTTGCGTGCTAATCTTCTTTGACTTGATTTCATCGCGCTTTTTGTCTATGACATACGTGTCAGGGGTTACCTCCCCCCCGACAACTGCTTCCCCCAGCCCGTAGGCGCCTTCGATTATTAGGTCATTTGGCCTTTGCCCGGTTGGCTCGCTCGTAAACATTACCCCTGCAACTTCGCTTTTGACCATTTTTTGGACAACTACAGCAATCCCCACCTTTTCGTGTGGGAATCCCTGTTTCACGCGGTAAAAGATCGCCCGCGGCGTATAAAGGCTTGCCCAGCACCTCCTGACTGCTTTGATAAGCTCCATCTCGCCCTGTATGTCTAAGAAGGTAGCCTGCTGCCCTGCAAAGCTTGCTTGGGGTAGGTCTTCTGCAGTTGCACTGCTCCGGACTGCCACATACACCTGCTTGCCCTCCTGCTTGCATAGCTCCGCATATGCCTCCTTAATATCCTCCGCAATGTCCTGTAGCATTGGTGCACCAACTATTGTTTCCTGTATCTTGCGTGCGGTTGCCTGCAGCTCAGCAGTATTATCAACGTCCACCGAGTCAGCCATCTTAATTATCTGCCTTTGTATCCCTGTCCTATTAACATAGCTGAAGTATGCTTGAGCCGTGGCAATAAACCCAGGGGGAATGGGGAAGTTTGCATTTGCCATTTCCCCCAAGTTTGCACCCTTGCCACCGACAGTTGGCACGTCCTCCTTGTGGATGCTCTTGAACCAAACTACGTTTTGCATACTGATGGGAATGCGCTATGTGAATAAAAAGCTTTACGCCTTTTCCCTCTTTTTAACAAGGTCAAGGAGGCCTTCGGCGCTTTCGGAGTGCTGTATCTCATTCCTGCTTACAACCGGAATTCCTCCCACATCATGCTTGCTAGTTTCCATCACTATTAGGGGATGCCCGCCAAAGAAGCCTGCTGCCCCCTTTACAAAATTAGATTTCCTTTTGGCATATATCTCGCTGCGCTCAGCATCAACAACAAGCATCTCCTTTTCTGAGGCAAGCGCATCAAACCCCCGGTGCACCGGGGCAATCTTAAATCCGAGCTTTTGCATTTCCTCTAAGTACCCACTTAAGGCATGTTGCGGTGCTGCTGGCACCCTAAAGAGGTTAATCTTTTTTATAATGCTCTTATCAAGTAATGTCTCCATTTTTTTAGCTTTCTCAAAGTCCATCTTCCCAACTTGCCGATAAGCGTAAATTGCTTCCCGTGTAACGTGAAGCCCTTTTGCTAGCTCTGTTGGGCTGATACCTGTCAGCTTGCTTGCATCTATTTCTGCCACTGTGCGCCCCTTGTAAAACCTCTTTTTTGGCATTTTTCCATCGAGGACTGCCTGTAGCGTCCCTGGTGATATGGCTGCTATCCCATACCTATCGTATACCATGCCTGGCTCAAGGACATAGGATTTTGACTTTTTCCCTATCACTAAGGGTATTGCCCCAGCCATAGCGGCAAGTGATTTTAGGCCATTTGCCTGGCTTTCCCTAAAGGAGTCTATATTTGAAAAGATCTTTATGAGGAGCAGCTTCTCTCCCTTTGCTGCTATGTCAAAACAGCTCTTTTTCTCGAGCGGGACAAAGCACCTATACCCTGCCCTCTCCAGGATATGGATTAGCTGCTCAATCATTTCAGCGCCTTGGGTCTTTTGCCTTGCGCCTGAGGTCCTTGCTGTGGCACTTTCGGCACCTCTTTGCTTTTGGGGGGTTCGTTGCACCACACTTTTGGCATATCTGCTTGTTCAGCCGCGCATTTGCAGCAAGTTCTTTTGACATAAAATCCACCTAATCCCCTTTGCATGGGGGTATCCCCTTTATAATCCCATTTGTTTATAAAACAAGCTGCCGGTTTAGCAACTGCCTGCTGAGACTTAGCTTTTTAAAGGAACAAATTAAAAAGAGCCACACCTCTCAAAGGCAGGAAGCACAGTTCATATAGCAGCCAACTTGTGCTTTTTTGGGATTGCTCCCGTAGTCTAGCCCGGTCAAGGATACCGGCCTTTCAAGTAAGGAAGGGGTACCCCCCCTTACCAGCCCCCCTCCAAGTGCCTCTGGCGCAGGGATAGGGTGCGAAGAAAGCCGGCGGCGTGGGTTCAAATCCCGCCGGGAGCATCACGGCCTTTTCCGCCTAACGCGGAAAAACCCCAAGAAATACACAGTATGCGTTCCCTGCAGGAACGCGATTGCGCCTTCGGCGCAGCAATAAGGAGATGTAAAGATGATATTGTTCTTCAGTGGAGGAGACAAGGAAAAGAAGAAGAGGCGGTCACGCCGAAAATGGAGAATTAAGAAGCGGAGAAAGAAGCTGCGCGGCAAGGATTAAGGCTGCGCTAGCCGGGCGGGGGTGGCGGAGTGGCCAAACGCGCAGGGTTTAGGACCCTGTGGCTTAGTGCCTTCGGGAGTTCGAATCTCCCCCCCCGCATTGGGAACCTTGTGCTCCCATTGGCGTATCCCAATTTCCGCCGGCGCTTCCTCACGAACCCTTTTCTGCTAAAAGCTGTGGGAAAAGCGTTCACGGAAAAAGCATTTCCGCCGGCGCTTTTGCACCGGGCGGCTGCTTGCAAAGCAGCCGTAATAGAAAGGGCCGTTTCCGCCGGCGCTTTTGCACCGGCAGGAGCCTTGTGCCCCCTCTAGCAGAAAGGGCCGCTTGGATCTAACCCCCCACACCATGCATCTGCCCTTGGGCTTATACCCACCGGATCTTCTTCAGCACTACCCATAGCACAGCTGATAGCGCCAATGACCCTAGGATTATCTCCCAGAATGTCAAATTGGGGAGCGCAACGTTCATCCCGAATATGCTTGCCACTACTGCAGGTATAAGCAGTATTGAGCCTATCACCGTAAGCTTGTGCATGCTTTCGTTCATCTTGTGTGATAAGTTAGCGAGGTGCATATTGTAGATGTTTGTTACTGACTCTTTTAGTGTCTCAACAGTATCAATCCCAAAAAGCAGCCTGTCCTCGATATGGGAATCGAATTCCTTTTTGCTTATGAATCTTGATTCTCCGGCGACTATCTCACGCACAACCTCCAAGTCTGCACGGAGCATTTTGGAATTGTAAAACAGCTCAACCCGAAGGTTTTGCATCTTCATCTGGTCAAGCTTCTCATTTTTTAGGATGTTTATCTCAAAGCTGTCTATCGCTTTCTCTTGCTCATCCAAAAGGGCTATCGACTGCTCAACTGCTTCAGCCAATATGCCTGAGAGGACAGAAGTGGGGGTAAAGCGCTGGCCTTCCGCAATAATCTCATCCATAACCCCATCTATGATGCCTGGCTTGGAGCTGCTGACTGAGATGAGCTTGTCTTTTGAGACAATGAAGGATAGCTGCTTAAGCCCTTTGGGTGTGGGGGCGGAGAATACGACCACGGAGAACTTCTTGAAATTTGCTAGGCGCGGCCGCTGTTCCTCAAGGAGGTCTTCTTGGAATTCTTCATCCTGCCCAAACTCGTGGATGATGGCATCTATAACCTTTTCGCTGGGGGTAAGGTGGAGCCAGGATATGTCCCCCTTCTTTTCAGGGACGTAATCGTCGTCAAGCGACACCAAGCCTCCAGACTTCCTGAGAACTAGCCCTCTTGCCATAGGGGGAGAGTTTTGCCCTAGGGGTTTATATTTATTTCCACAGCTCTTTTATTTGCCCTTGGACAAGCTTTTCAACTCCAAAGCTCTTCTGGCTGTCCGGTATCATAACAAGGGCAGGCCATTCCATTCCCAATTCCCAAGCTGCCCGTATCCTCCGGTGGCCGTCAAGAAGCAGGTCGCGGTCCCGCTTTCGTAGGATAATTGCTGGCGTTTGGTAGCCATGCCCTATTGCCCTTTTGATTTCCTCAATCTTTTGGCCAAAGGTTACAACATCCTTCAGCCCCGGCAAAGTGTAGTATAGTTCCTTAATTTTTGCAGGTGGCATCATCTCTTCCCGTGTGGTGAACTTCACGTCTGGATGCAGTGAATGGTAATAGCTGACTATCTTGTCAAAGAGTTCCTTTTCCTCATGCGGCTGGATTAATGCCATAACTCCCTAACTCGCCCGGGATTAATAAGCTTTTTTGGGATATTTTTAAATAAGGCAGGGGGATAAGGTAATGTTAAAATGAGATTGCATGTTTTGCTTGGGATTGCAGCGGGCTTGCTGCTTGTGGCGGGGACTTTCTCAGCTGCTGGCTCCCTGCTCCAAAAAGCCCTCTTCGCAATAGGTGCGCCTTTGCTGGGAATAACAGCATATGTGGATAAGCAAAAGATGTTCACCGCCCTCCAGGCAGTAGCCACGGTTGGCGCTTGGATAGCCTTCTTCCCGCCCGTGCCCGAAACTGCCCGTTATGCCGCCCTTGCGGCCGCTGCCATGCTTGCTATTGCCTATCTGGTGCGCGGCGGCTATTATAGCTCCGACCGGTTTGGCTGGCTCGGATCAATAGGCCTCCTGTGCTTTGCCGCCGGCTTCGCAACAAGCCCAATTTCCCACACCTTTGCCTTTGACCTGCTGTTCATAGCCGGGGGTACCACACTTGCAGCATACTCCATGCTGGACTTCATTATCTACAAAGTGAAAATAGCGCTGATATGGGTGGTGCTCAATGCCCTTTTGGTTGTGAATCCCCTATTGGGCTTGTTGGGGTTCGCTTAGCCAAACTGCCTTTTTTTTATACCACCTTGCCCACAATAGTGCATATGCGGCCACTATTCATTGCCTTCGAGGGGCTTGATGGGTCAGGCCAGTCTACGCAAGCAGGCCTTCTTGCTGCAAGTCTTAATCCTAGCAGGAAATCCATCATCACAAAGGAGCCAACCAATAACCTTATTGGCGGGCTTATACGCGCGCAGCTAACAAAAGAGTGGTCCACTACGCAAGAGTGCCTCCAGCTGCTGTTTGCTGCTGACCGGGCGCATCACCTCGAGCGGGTTGTTGAGCCGGCACTTGCAAAAGGGTATAATGTCATAACCGACCGATACATGTTCTCTTCCATCGCATACGGTGCGGTAAGCGCCGATCGCGAGTGGCTCAAGCAGATCAACTCCAAGTTCCGAATGCCTGACCACACTTTTTTCCTAGATGTCCCGCCTGAAACGTGCATCAGCCGCATGGAGAAGTCCCGGCTTGAGTTTGAGCTATTTGAGCAGCTTGACTATCTGAAGAAGGTACGCGAGAATTACATACAGCTTGCGAAGGAAACCGAGAACTTTCATGTCATTAATGGCAGCCGTCACAAAGAGGAAGTGCACTTGGATATCCTAAAGGCGATTGAGGGCTGATGGCAGGTCAGCAACAGAGCTTATTGCCTTTGCCCCACTAAAGTCTTCTTTAGTCCCATAGCCAGTAAGGACCCCAATAAAATTTATTTCTGCAGAAATAGCGGCAGCATAGTCGTTTGCGGTATCGCCAACATACACTATCTCACTTGGGCTTAGTGATAGGAGCTTAATCGCATTTTTAAATGCCCGGCCATCTGGCTTGCCCATAACCAAGTCTTCCTCCCCATGCACGAATAGGAACCACTTCGCATCAAAGCCAGCATCAGAGATCTTCTCAAGGGCTCGCTTCCGTGGGGTGCCTGTCAAGACGCCAAGCATATAGCTATGCCTAAGTCCCTTTACGGCTTCTACCGCGCCGGGCACGGGGGGATACTTTCCAGCGTAGGTGGTCCGATAGGCCCGTATGAATTCTTCCGGGTCCGCCTGTGGCCAGATTGCCTTTAGTATGCTGTGCCATGACTCGCCTGACAGCTTCCTAAAGTCCTCCCACTTTGGCTCAGCCAAGCCAAGCATCTTTGCAGTTAGCTTGTGGCGCTTTAGCGTGAACGCACATGAGTCTACAAGTGTTCCGTCTAAATCAAATATAATTGCTTTTATCATAAGCTGCCTGCTTGAATGCAATTCCCCGAGGGCGCATGGGTTCTTTGCCGTCTGTACCAGCGTCCCTAGGGGACGTGCCGCCCCCTGGAAACCCTGGGGTTCCCACCCCCCGCTTGAATGCAATGCGCCGAAAGCGCATGGGTTCTTTGCCGTCTGTACCAGCGTCCCTAGGGGACGTGCCGCCCCCTGGAAACCCTGGGGTTCCCACCCCCCGCTTGAATGCAATGCGCCGAAAGCGCATGGGTTCTTTGCCGTCTGTGCTTTCTTAGCGGCCCTTTGGGAGCGTCCAAGAAAGCCTAGGTGGACTTGGGGGGATTTGAACCCCCGACCCCTACGTGTTTCGAAATCCACAAATTACTATGAGTAATTCAAGATTCTTGCGAACGTAGTGCTCTTCCGACTGAGCTACAAGCCCATCTTCTTCCCTTTATGGAGTTTAAGTTATTAATGTTTTGCTGGAAATCGCAGCCCTTATCATCAAATTATGGATGTGGCCGGATTTATGTATTGTTGTTTTTATCCCAGCCTTTTTTGGCAATCTCTTGTGTTTGAAGCAATAGTGCAACATTTTTGTTTGCTATAATGGCTCGAAGATACATATTTAAACCTATTCGCCCCAAATATCCCCACGAGGTGCCCGCATGTCACTTATCCTAAAGGGAAGGGTTGTAAATGGAGATAAGAGTGGGGCATATTTTATCAGCCAGTATGCAAGTAGGATAAAATCCAAGGTTGGCTATGCCCCCTTCCCTGGGACCCTGAACATTGAATGTGCTACAATCCCACGCTTTCCAGCACGCTCACACTTTATCTCATCCTGGACTAATCGCGGCAGAAGATTTGGCGCGGTTTGGATATACCCTGCAACTGTGCTGAATACACGGGTGCATGTTGTTGTCCCAGAAATGACCACCCACGCAAGCAACATAATCGAAGTGATCTCGCCTCACTGCCTTAAGTCGAAGCTAGGGCTTAAGGATGGGGATTTTGTAGAGGTAGAGGTTGAGGGAGCAAGGTAAGGCAACCCTTTTATTCTGCTTTCCCTTTTTTCTTATTATGATGCCCATTGGCAAAGAGCTAGTCAAAAAGGTCATGAGAAGGAAGTTCCCCAAGCTCAGCGTTTCGGACTCCATCGAAAAGGCTACAAGGGTGTTCTCGAAGACTAATCTGAGTGCGATTCCGGTGTTCCGCAGGAACAAGTTTGTTGGCGAGCTGCATGAGAGGGACTTGCTTGACCTTGCAGTGGATGTCCAGCATATACCTGAATTTAAGCTAATCCGGTCGGGTATGGCATTCTTCGCAAAGAGGGTTTCTGACTTGATGAGCGAACATGAGGATGTAATTTCCCCAGATGCGCGGGTTTCAGATGCTGCGCTAATGATGATGGTGGGGGGCAACTCAATCATCCCTGTTGTTGAGAAGCAGAAGCTGGTGGGGATAATTGCCAGGCAGGACATTGTGAACAGGCTGGCGGGATAGGCTTTTATTTGCCAGCGGAGTTACGTTCCCTATGGGGCCGGGATAGCCGAAGTGCTTGGAGCGGAAGAGGTTAATGACAGCCGATACCTCAGCTGGCGAGGTAGGCTACCGCGGGGCAGCCCCTGGGCGTTGGCTTGCGTGCCAACGCCAACTTGCGCCCCGCAATAGGCAGGTGTCCTGAATGCGTGTTGGAATTGTAGAGGTGCTGGGGGCCGAGGAGGTCAACAACAGCCGTAACCCAGCTGGCGTGTTAGACTTTGGGGCGCAAGGCCCCAAGAGGCAGGTGTTGTTGTGAGAGTTGGCATAGTTGAAGTGTTGGGGGCCGAGGAGGTCAACAACAGCCGTAACCCAGCTGGCGTGTTAGACTTTGGGGCGCAAGGCCCCAAGAGGCAGGTGTTGTTGTGAGAGTTGGCATAGTTGAAGTGTTGGGGGCCGAGGAGGTCAACGACATCCTTGAGGCAGAATTCGAGAAGGAGGTTTCCACTCTTGAGATAAAGCGCCAGATGGTGCCAACTATAGATGATGCAGCGCTAGGCGCGAAGCGGCTAATTGAGGACTCAGCATGCGACTTTGTTGTTGTGGGCTATGCGCTGGAGGACAACGAAAAGCTATCACAGGCGTTCCAGGCAAGCATACTCCAGGCACAGTTCGCGCTGAAGAAGAACATATTCCGTGTGATTGTCCCCCACGACAAGGAGATAAAAGACTATGCAAAAGACGCAGCGAAGGAGATAATACGCTACTTCTACAAGCCGGATGAGCTCCAGCACGAGAGAAGCGCAATGACCCCCTCCCAAGAGCAGCAGCAGGAATCGTCCTTTAACCCATTTGCAATGTTCGGGTGATTAGGTGATAATTGCCATAGCAACAACAGATACTGAGAGGGGGGCAAAGCTGATAGCGAAACAAGCATTTGTTAGGGAGTTAGCCAGCTGTGTCCAGATAAGCCAAGTGGCTTTAGTTTGCCATTGGCAAAAGGAGCCCAGGGAGGATCTAGGCTACCGGCTTATCTTCAAGACGGAAAGGGATAAGCTAGCTGCACTGGAAGAATTGGTAAAGGGGCTATGCCCAGGGGGCAATGCAGAATGGGCTTGGTGGGAAGCTAATGCTTAGAGCCATCCAAGTGAGTGGAACACAAGAAAGAGGAAAATAAAGAAGCCAAGGATCATCACTAAATTAGTTATCTGCCCTGCCAGCAGTGTTGCAAGCACAAGCCGCTCGTCACGCTGCCTCTTCCGCATTCTTTGCCGCCTTTGACTTTATCTTCTTCAGCCGGGTAAAGTTCTCGCGCTCCCTCTCCTCAAGCTTGAAAGCAATTTCCTTCTTCACATATTCAAAAGAGGGTATGGTGATGTATTCAAGCGAGTTCACACGGCGCTTAGTGGTCTTTATCTCTTCAGCAATAAGGTTTAGCTTTAGCTGCAGCTCAGCAAGCTTCAGTATCTTCGGGGCGAGCTTGCGGTAGCTGCTGACTGCTGCCTCAAGGTATGTTGAGCTTGAAATGACCGAATACCACTCTGGGCTTATTTCTATCTCATTTAGCTCTGGCACCCGGACACCCATAATATTCTTCTCCTTGAACCCTATCTGTGTGCTGCCCGACAGCCCAAGCGCCACCCGCTCGATATCGTGCACCCCGCGATGGGCCTCAGCCAGAAAAAGCATGTCCTCGGCTTTGGAGAGCTCCTCAGTTATGCCCCCCCTGGTGCTCTTGATCTCCTTGAGGGTGTTGAAAAATTCCATTACCAGCGTGTCCCGCTTTTCCTTTAGGAGCTTGTGGCCCTTCTCCGCCAGCTTTAGCTTCTTCTTTGTTCGGAGAAGCTCCATGCGCGTTGGCTTGATCTCCATCTCTTACACTTCGGTCTTCTTCTTCTTTTTAATGCCACCAAGGGAGACTAGGTCTGCGCCAAGGACATCTATGTCCTCAACGTATCCGCGCATTTCCCCTTCGGCAGCCACTTTGCTTTTGCCCTTCACTTTGTTGGGATGGTATTTTTCTATATACTCGCTGCGTATGCGCTTTAGCTCCTTCTCGGGCAGCATTGATAGCAGTTCCCAAGCAAGTGCAAGCGTTTCTTCAATGCTGCGCTCCTCGTCGTAGCCCTGCTGGATGAACTTTTCCTCAAACTGCTTTGCAAACTCAATGTACAGCTTGTCAAGCTCCCCAAGCGATTCCTCACCGACAACAGCCACAAGCTCGCGTACTTCAATTCCCTGGGCGTATGCCGCATAGAGCTGGTTTGACACATCTGAGTGGTCTGCCCTTGTCTTGCCTGCGCCTATGCCATTTTTCATTAGCCTTGACAGGGACGGCAGCGGGTTTACCGGCGGGTAAATGCCCTTCCGGTGCAGCCCACGGCTAAGCACAATTTGCCCTTCTGTGATATAGCCTGTTAGGTCCGCGATTGGGTGTGTGATATCGTCATCGGGCATCGTAAGTATTGGCAATTGTGTAACCGAGCCCTCACGCCCAACTATCCGCCCTGCGCGCTCGTATAGGTTTGCCAGGTCAGTGTACATGTATCCGGGATAGCCGCGCCTGCCGGGGACTTCTTCTCGTGCAGCTGCAATCTCACGCAGCGCTTCGCAGTAGTTTGTCATGTCAGTCATGATGACAAGTATGTGCATGCCCTTCTCATATGCAAGGAACTCAGCAATTGTCAGGGCTATCCTTGGTGTAATGATGCGCTCAATTGCAGGGTCATTTGCCATGTTAAGGAGCATCACAACGTTGCTTAGCGCTCCTGTCCTCTCGAACTCCTTCTTGAAGAAAAGTGCCTCTTCGTTTGTGATGCCCATTGCAGCAAACACAATTGCAAAGTTTTCCCCGCCTTTTGTGGTCTTTGCTTGCCTTGCTATCTGTGCTGCAAGCAGGTTATGCGGCAGCCCTGCACCGGAAAAGATTGGCAACTTCTGCCCACGCACGAGCGTGTTCATTCCATCAATTGTGGAGATGCCGGTCTGGATGAAGTCAAGCGGCATGTCGCGCCTGCGTGGGTTTATTGCTGCTCCATTAATATCCATCTTCTTCTCCGGGATTATTGCTGGGCCATTGTCAATTGGCACGCCCCTGCCGTTAAAGATGCGGCCGAGCATGTCCATCGATGCCCCAATTGTTACTGTCTCACCGGTGAACCTGACGCTTGTCCCTTTTGTGTCAATGCCACCAGTGCCCTCAAAGACCTGGACAACCGAAAATCCCTTGGCAGTCTCAAGGACCTGCCCCATCTTTTCTTTGCCGCTGCTTGTCTTAATATGGACTAGCTCGCCGTAGGCTGCATTTTCAACCCCCTCAACAACCATTAGCGGTCCGGCAACTTCTTTAATGGACTTGTATTCGCTTATCATTCTTCCACCTCTTTCACCGCAGATGCGATTTGCCTTTCAATCTCCCTTTCAAGCTCCTTCTTTCCCTTGGCAAACTCCTTGTCGTATTTCATCCTTGCAATTTTTTCCTTTACTGGAAGGCGTGTTATGTCATCAATTTTCGCCCCTTTGGCAAGTGCCTTTTCTGCCTCGTGGTGGAAGTGCAGGATTGTGGACAGCATCCCGAACTGCTTCTCCAGCGGGCAGTAGGAGTCAACATCGTGGAACGCATTCTGCTGGAGGAAGTCCTCCCTGATTGACTTAGTCGTGTCAAGCACAAGGCGCTCCTCTGGCGGCAGCGCATCTGGCCCGACCAGCTGGACAATCTCCTTCAGCTCGGCTTCCTTTTGCAGCAGCCCCATGCACTTTTTCTTCAATGCAACAAACTCTGGCGAGACATTGTCATTGAAGTATTTCTCCAAGTGCCCCTCGTAGAGGGAGTAGGACGTTAGCCAGTTGATTGCAGGGAAGTGCCGGCGGTAGGCAAGGCTTGAGTCAAGTGCCCAGAACACCTTTGTGATGCGCAGCGTGTTCTGCGTCACCGGCTCGGAGAAGTCGCCGCCGGGTGGCGAGACTGCACCAATAACAGACACTGAGCCAGTCCTGCCGCCAAGCGTTTTCACGCGGCCAGCCCTTTCGTAGAATGCTGCAAGCTTCGACGCAAGGTATGCGGGATAGCCTTCCTCACCGGGCATTTCCTCAAGGCGCGAGGATATCTCACGCATTGCCTCTGCCCAGCGGGACGTTGAGTCCGCCATTAGGGCAACATCATATCCTTGGTCGCGGTAGTATTCTGCAATTGTGATGCCCGTATAAACGCTTGCTTCCCTTGCTGCAACAGGCATATTCGAGGTGTTCGCTATCAAGACTGTCCTCTCCATGAGTGGCTTTCCTGTTTTCGGGTCTTTTAGCTTCGGGAACTCGTCAAGGACCTCTGTCATCTCGTTTCCGCGCTCCCCACAGCCAACATAAACAACAATGTCGGCATCGCTCCATTTTGCAAGCTGGTGCTGTGTGATTGTTTTTCCAGAGCCGAACGGGCCGGGGATTGCAGCTGTCCCGCCTTTTGCGATTGGGAAGAAGGTGTCAAGCACCCTTTGGCCGGTTATCAACGGGACATCTGGGAAGAACTTCTCTGCATATGGCCTGCCAATCCTGACCGGCCATTCTTGTGACATCTTCACCTTTTCCTTTCCTATTGTTGCGATGGTGTCATTAACAGTAAACTTCCCCTCCTTGATGCTGGTTACCTTGCCGCCAATTGCTGGCGGGGCGGTTATGCGGGTTGTTATGACCGAACTTTCCTTTACGGTGCCGATTACCTGCCCGGGTGAAACAGAATCCCCCACCTTAGCGGACGGCTTAAATTCCCATTTCTTCTTTTGGTCTAGTGAAGGGACGTTGATGCCCCTGCTGATGAAGTCCCCGGACTGCTCTGCTATTGTCCCCAATGGCCTTGCAATCCCATCGAATATTGAGCTTATGAGGCCGGGCCCAAGCTGGATGCTGAGGGGCATCCCAGTTGCCACAACCTTTTCCCCTGGCCTTACTCCCGTTGTATCCTCATACACCTGTATGACTGCCCGGCTGCCTTTGAGCTGGATTATCTCGCCAATTAAGCTTTCTTCCCCAACCCTAACCATGTCAAACATCCTTGACCCTTTCATCTCATCTGCCACAACAACAGGGCCGGATATTTTTGCTATCTTTGCCATATTCACACCTCTATTTCCATTCCAACTGCATTTTTCACTATCTGCTTGAGGTCGTCGATGCTCCCAAAGCCAGATGAGCTGTCTGGGACAGTGACGACGTTTTTGTACTCCCCTAGCTCGGGGAGCATTTTAGCTATGCTAGTATTAGCAAGGATTAGCTCATCCTTTGGCACCCCATGGAGTGCCTTGAGCCCCTCTTCCCTTGACCTTATGCGGCGGCTGTTGCTTATGCCAGCCAGCTGCATTGCTGTCGCAAAGTGGGGGTTCCCGAGGATTATCATGCTGATACCATCCCCATGATGCTCTCTGCGGGTATCCCCTCGCTGGTGCCCATGCTGATTACCTGCAGGTTTTGCTTTTCACGCTTCCTTGCCAGGATGTATGCATAAATTGGGTAAGCGCCCTCCAAATGCATCTTTGCTAAGCTTTCCATCTGCTGGGTGCTGCGCTCATCTATTGCCCTTTCCAACTGGATTACATCCCCTTGCCGGATGGCCTCGTGGCTTTCCCGTATAGCACTTATGTCCGGCAGGTCCGCAGATGCAATCTCATCCAGTGGCTTGTCCGCAAGGGCGGCAAGCCTGCTGGCACCTGCTTTCCCAAGCATTTCCTTAAGGCGCTCAGGCTTCCAGCCACGCAGCTTTGCGCGGACTAGCAGGACAATTTGGGCAGCAAGCGCCTTTTCCTGTAGCACGCCTACAAACTCCCTGCCTCCGGGTATTTTTGCCGCCTTGGCAAGTGCTTTTGCATGGGTGCTGTCAACAAACAGGTCTATCTCCTCTTCAACTTCCTCTTCTGGCTTCCCTTCCCAGAAGTTGCTGGCAAACAGCTCTGCGAAGTGCGTTCTCTGCAGGACAACTGCCATATCCCCGATTGTCTCTGCAGCAATTAGCTTATCAAGAACCTTCTGTGTGATCTCGCCCGTTGGTACAAGGAGGGCAGCATCAATTGCAATTCCTTTCAATTTAGACTTCACAAGTGTTTTTATAGTGTTTGCCTCGTAGCGCATAAGTGAGCTGCTTATGAGGGCCCTAAATTCCCTTGGCGTGTCTGCTGTCAGGTCTTCTATGTCCCCCAGGTACTTCCTCTCAAGAAGTATGTGGAACTCGCGGACGCTGGCGGAGTGCGAAAGCGTGCTGTATGCGGTTTCCTCAAGTGCTTTTGTAAACTCCCTGAAGCTCCGGCAGGATGCAAGCTTCTCATAGTCATCCTTTTGCAGTAAGGCAGGCATCCGTGAGCTAGCCCTAGCTATTGCGTACATGTACTCAGATGCTGGGAGTACCCGGTATATTGCATAGCCTAACAATGCCACCACAAAAGCAATTGAAAACAAAGCCAGGAAAATCATGCTATTCCCCAAACAGCTCCTTGCTTGCTGCCATTTTTACCTCATCCAGGCGTGCGCCCATAAGGCTGTCCAGGGTAAAGTCGTAGGTGGTCTCGCCCGCAACAACCTTTATGCCAGTTATGTTCTTGTCCAGCCTCATCTTGCTTCCAAACAGTGTCTTGTGCTTTGGGCTGCTGCAGTAAGCCACGTAATCCCCATGCGGCAGCCGTGCTTTCACGTAGTTAAGGTAGTTTTGGGAGGTGCTGATTGC
>WALL01000033.1 GCA_015522845.1 Nanobdellati archaeon | reverse complement strand
CAACAACCTTTATGCCAGTTATGTTCTTGTCCAGCCTCATCTTGCTTCCAAACAGTGTCTTGTGCTTTGGGCTGCTGCAGTAAGCCACGTAATCCCCATGCGGCAGCCGTGCTTTCACGTAGTTAAGGTAGTTTTGGGAGGTGCTGATTGCCTTCAGGCGTTCCCTCGCCTCTTCCACCACCTTATCCACGAATGCGCCTTTCTTGCGCTGGTATTCAAGCTGTGCGGAAAGCCGCGCCTCGTTGATTGCCCTGCGCTTCGCCGTCTCCTGTATGGATTGCATGCGCGGCTTTCTTGAGCTCTTGATTTCAGCTATCTGGGCTTTCTTCCATTGGCGGATTTTCCTTATGCGCCCGCCTGCTTCTTTTTTCAGCTTCCGCTCGTCCGAATGGTAGTGCCTAATCACTGCCTTCTTCAGCGATGCGGGATCGCCCACGGTTTTCATTTCAGCCCCCTTATCCAAGAACGCCTAATCCAACCACAAGGACAATCAGCGCAATTACAAAGCCAAAGATTGCCGGCGTCTCAGCCTGCCCGGAAAACACAATGCTTGGCACGAATGCGCCGGGATTTCTGGCGGTTGCTGCAATTCCAGATGCTGCAATCTTACCCTGTATCACAGCTGTTAGGCCCGTAACTGCCACAATAAGGCCCGCGATAAGCATTATCCCGCCCTGTGCTATGGTAAGCTCCTTAGTGGCGCCAAGCAGGCCAGCACCCATCGCTATCAAAAGTGCGATGATGAACGCATATATTGTCTGCGTCTGCGGCAGTGCCTGAAGCACCAGTGCGTTCTTAAAGTTGTCCTTGTTCTCGGCAACGGCACCTGCGCCGGCGACACCCGCTGCATGGACACCGAATCCAGTTGCAAGGCCGGCTGTCCCAAGCGCAAGCAGGGCACCGGTCATTGCAAGGGCTTGCCCGCTTATCATTTGTGTTATAATTTCACCTATAGCCATTATTTAACCTCCGTAATTTTTCGTTGAGCGTAAAAGGGCACGTATTCGATTCCACCGCCCTCGTAAAACTTTGAGAAGAACTCCAGGAAGTGGAGCCTAAGGCTGTGCACGAACGCGCCAAGCGAGTTTATCCCCATGTTGAAGCCGTGCCCGCCAATTATAAGCAGCAGTGCGGCGGCAGAGCCAACCACAGGGATCATCTTGCCCACCATGCCGGCCATGAAGTTAACTGCGAGTGCAATCCCCGCGGTTCCAAGAGCCAGCGACATGAGCCGCGCATAGGAAAACCAATCGCCAAGGAACCCAGTATAATCAAATATTGAAAGGGCAGACATAACGCTCCCGTCCTGCTTGTATGCGAATATGAAGTTCCCGATAACCGAAAGCCCAATCATCCCCAGCGCAACCGGCTGCAGCCAGCTGCCGGCGAACATGGACGCAATGAAAACCAGAATCCCGCCTATGAAAGTCAGCATTACGCCACCCGGCCGCAAGGCGGACAGCAGGTCGTGTGCGTGTGCGGCATCTATTACGCCCAGTATATACCCCGTTACCATATGGGCAATGCCGATTGCAAGCGAGATAATGAGCACAATTGTCGCTTCCTTCATGGGGTCAATCCAAAATGGGATGTGGAACATGCCCGTGAGCAGGCTGCCGAGCCAGCTCCCAAATAGCGCACCTAAAAGGGATGTGAACATCCCGCTTACAATCATTATTATGCCAAAGCCCTTTGCCGCCTCGTCGTGCCTGCCAATGCCTACTACGAGCAGCGCTCCAATAAGCGAGAGCACAATGCCATACACCGCATCAGTCAGCATGAACCCAAAGAATAGTGCGAACGAGATGGCAAGCACAGGCGTAGGATCAAGCTTCCCATATTTTGGAAGGCCGTAAAGCTTTGTTATCTGCTCAAATGCCTTCACTGGCTGGCGGTTCTCAAGAAGTGTTGGTGCATCATCCCTCTCTTCCGCAACAATATATAGCGAGCTAAAATGCTTTTTTGCAAGTGAGCTAAACCTCTTCCAGTTCTTGTTGGGGACCCAGGCATCCATTTTTGCCAGGCTGTAGCCCTTTCCAACCGCAGCTGATGCCGCATACCTATCGCTTATTATGCTAAGCTCCTCAAGGAGTGCGTCTAGCTCATCATACTTTTCCTCCCAAAGCCGCGCAAGGCGCTTCCTTTCGGCGGATAGCCTTTCCCTTACCTCGTTTAGCTTTGACTGGAGCTCCTTAAATGCATCTTCTGCAGTCCCGCTTAGCTTGCTTGCCTTGAGCTCCTCAAACCCAATCTTATGGAGCTGCTGCAGGGCATCATGTATGTTTTCACGCTCCTCAAACAGTGCCACAAAAGTAGTTTTCTTGTTTGGTGCATAGACAACTTTTACGCCGGGCAGTTTTTTTATCTCATCCTGGTTTTGGGTGCGCACGAGCCCATATACTGCAGCTATGCCCCAGCCCTTCCTTAGGAGTGAGAGGTCCAGCTTTGGGGGGAACTTCTGCATGTTGTCAAGCTCTTCTGAAAGCATGCGCTCTTGCTCAGCCAGCTCGTCAATATTAGTTTCCAGCCTTGGCTTTAGCAGCTCAAGGCGCTTCCTAGCGTCATCAACAATTGCTTGCACGCTTCTTTTCTCAACGGATACCTTTACCCTATCCTTTGGGAAAAGTATGCGCCTAATGCTCCTGACACTCTTTCGGTGGCTTTCAAGCAGCTCCTTCACAGCCTTTGCTTCCTCGTAAAGTGCGCCAGCTTTCTCGCTTATCTCACTTGGCTCATGCTCCCACTCTTCTGCTTTTTTAATTTGGCATATTCCTAGGGGGTGCAGGGCAGCTATGAAATTGTCAGCCTCGCTTAAGGGCACGTAAAGCGACACATGGTGCATTGCGGCGGGCCTAAACAACTAATTCACCCCTCCAACACCGTGTCCAGTATTCTCTTGATTGCCCTTTCCTTGTTCTTTTTGTATGCGCTTTCCAGCTTTCTTATCTTGGCGGCATAGCTGGCCCGTACCTTTTTCCCAGCCTCCTTGCCTTCAGCTAAGCCAAGCTGCTCAGCTTTTTTCTCTTCCTTAGAAGCATCCCGCTTGGCAGCCTCAACTGCTTTTTTAGCCTTTTCTATCTCAGAGGAGATGCTGCCCTCAAGCTCCTCCTTCTTCTTAGCAATCTTTTCAGAATATTCCCTATCTGCTCGGACCACGTCATCTATGCTAATCATTGTTTTGTCCTTCTCCACGAGAAAGGAATTCTTTTTTTCTTTAAACTGGTTTAAAACCTTTTTGGTTAGCCAAGCTTGCTTTGGAGCATTTCGCCTTCCATCCGCTTGCTGGTGTCCCAGCTTTTCCTTGCAAATGGTGGGAGCCTCCCCTTTTCTTCAAGCCATGCCTTCATGAACTCTTGTGTTGTTGGGTCTGCAGGGTAGCCGCTGCCTATTGGGCCATACTTTTTTGCGGCTTTCTTAACCCATTCATCCCGCCTCACTTTCGCGACAATCGATGCGGCGGATACAATGGGGTAGTTGACATCTGCCTTGTGTTCGATGACCGCGTCGAATTCCGGGCCAAGGTATTTCCTCAGCCGCTGCAAAAAGCGCTTAGGCTCAGTATCCGGGCAGTCAATTATGACCTTTTCCGGCTTGTGCCCCAGCGACATTATTAGCTCGGCGGCCTTCTTCGCCTCTATCTCGTTGAGTGACATTACCTTCCGCAAGGAGTCAATCTCCCTTGCGCTTATCTCGATGAGGGCAATCTCCTTGGCAGTGTTGCGTATCTTCTTATCCAATTCCTCACGGCGCTTTGGTGCCAGCATTTTCGAATCCTTGCATCCCATCTCACGGTAGCTAACGCTGGACCTTTCGGTATCGATAACGCCGCCTATTACCATTGGGCCAAGTACTGGGCCGCGCCCGGCTTCGTCCATGCCTAATACAAGCACATCCGCCTTAAGCAATAAAGCTTTATAAACTCTTTGGCGCATAATTGCCTCCCGTTAGGTGATTGGTATGGAAGGAAAGATTGTTAACTACCGCCGCGGAAGGAGGACAATGCGCGGCAACCAAATGATTATTGAGGTGGATGGCTACACAACCCGTGGCAAGGCCGCCCAGCTTGTTGGCAAGCAGGTGGTTTGGACCAGCCCCGCAAAGAAGGAGATCCACGGCAAGATTGTTGGCGTCCACGGCAACAGCGGCGCCGTCCGCGTCCGCTTCAGCAGGGGAATGCCCGGCCAGGCGATAGGGGCAAAGGTAGCAATAGCCGAAAAGAAGGCACCGGCAAAGAGGGCTGCGGCAAAGAAGGAAAGTAAGCCAAAGGCAGCAGCCAAGAAGCCAGCAGCAAAAAAGGAAGCAGTGCCAAAGGCAGAAAAGAAATGAAAGCCATAACCGAAGGCACAACAAAAATCGCGCTCTCGGACAAGGTGTTCTTCAACCCCCTTATGGAAAGCAACCGCACAATAACTGTGCAGCTGTTAAACGAATTTTTTAAGAGGCCGTTCACAGCAATGGATGTGCTTTCCGGCTCCGGCGCGAAGGGGCTCCGTATCGCCAACGAGACAAAGGCAAGCCACGTCGTAATCAACGACCTAAACCCAAACTCGCGGGAGCTCATGGAAAGGGGCATTATGCTTAACCAATTGGATAATGTTGAGATAGCCTCAGAAGATGCCAATGCCCTCCTCTCGCGCCATAAGTTCTCTCAGAATTTCGTTGACATCGACCCGTTTGGCTCGCCAGCGCCATTCACCGACTCCGCAGCCCGTGCGCTCCTGCCGAACGACGCGGTGCTCGGGCTTACAGCCACCGATACCGGCGCGCTTGCTGGCTCGTTTAAGGATGCCGCGCTCCGCCGCTACGGTCTGCGCCTTGAGAGGACGCCTTTTTACAATGAGCTTGGCGTCCGTGCGCTTGCCGGCTTTGCTGTCCGTACCGCGGCAAAGTATGATGTCGGCCTTTCCGTCCTTTTTGCGCATGCCACGCGCCACTATTACCGCGTGTTCCTGTGCACGCACCGCGGCGCTTCTGCCGCCAACAAAGCAGTGAAAAAAGTGCGCTGGCTGCTGTATTCCCCGCAAACTTGTGAGATGCGCTATGGCGAGCCGGAAAAGGGAATGCTCGCACTTGGCCCGGTGTGGAGCGGGAAAATCTACGAGCTGAACCTTTTTAATGAGCTGGATACCAAGCTGCCTTACTTTGATTTGCACAAGCTTTACAAGAAGTGGGGCTGGAAGCCAGAGAAGTTTGAAAGCATAGAAGGGAAGCTGCACGCCGCTGGCTTCAGGACATCGCGCACCCATTTCAACAGGCACGCAATACGCTGTGATGCAAGCTTCGCCGAGCTCAAAGAAGTGCTTTCCAGAGCGTAGCAATCACAATCAGCACGCCAATTATTAGCGCACTAATTACAACATCCTCCTCAGTAAGATGCATTTTCTCAGGTGCCTTGATGACATTGGCGGTGTAAAGCGCCTCCGATGATACGTAGCCAATCTTTGAGGCTACAATCTTGAAGGTATACTGCCCCCCATTGGCGAAAGTATACTCTGCCTCGTAATAGCCTGTCTGTGGGTTTCTTGATAATGGCACGGTGCGTGTCCCAGTCATTGGGGTGGTAACTATTACCCTTACATCTGCATTCATTACAGCATCGCCGTTTTGGTCTGCAACTTTTACCTGCAGCGTCGTGAAGTCGGTTGTTATGTTCCCTCCCGGCTCCGGGCTGATTGCCGATACGGCAAGCTGGTCTGGTGAGATGTGGAGGCTGGCATTCTTTTCAACGGATATGCCGTTGCTTTCGGCATGGAACGTGATGATATAGTCCCCTTTGCTGATGTTTGCGCTCTTGTTTTGGTAATACCCGTTCCAGCCATATGATAGTGGCAGTGTTGTGTTCCCCCATTTGGCATATGCTTTTGCGCCTGCAACGGGGCTGGCATCCTGCTCCCTAATGAGCTGCATCTTCATGCTAACCTGGCTCCCGTTGGGATAGGTTTCTGACTCTTTTGGCGACTCTACCCGCACACAAAGCCCATTTTGGCAATATGCGCCCTTAGGCAGCTCTGGCGCTTCCTTCCCAACCCTGATTGCTGGCATGTAGAGTGTGGCGTTCTTGTAGCCCGCCTTTGTGGCAGACAGCATTGCCTCATAAAAGCCATCCTGCGAGAAGCTATAGCTGGCCTCATAGCTTGGCCTCCCCGCAACCACCATTTCTTGGAGGGGGATTGCCTCGACAAGCCCGTCCGGGCTTTTGATTATTGCCTTTACCACTGCCCCGCCTACATGCTGCCCGCTCTGGTCCAGGAGGTATGCTGCAACCTTTACTGAGTCGCCGGGCATATACCTTGCCCTATTTGGCGACGTGCGTTTGATTTCTAGGCTGCCCAAGCCGGGGAGGTATTCTGTCTTGTTCCCTTCTGTTGCAACACCTGCAACAGTAAAGCTGACACTCTTGCTCTCCCCATTCACGCTGGCAACTGCAAGGTATCTCCCGGCAGGCAGTGCCACCTTGCTTCGGTAGCTGTTTTGCCCCTCAGGCAATGTGTAAGTGTTTCCCCCAACCGCAACTGTAACCTTTGCCCCATGCACGAACGAATTATCGCGCTGTGGCACCACCTCAAGCGGGACCATGCCCGTGTAAGTTTGGTTTTTTGGGGCCAGGAGCGCGATGTAAGTCTTAGAGCAATTTACCCAAAAGGACGTGCTGTTCTCATAGCTAGTCCCGTTGTATTCTGCGGAAGCGCGTATTGTGTAGTTTCCCCTTTCAAGGGCTTCAAAGCTTGTTGAATATGGCTCGCCGACTGTTTTTGTGCCCAACACAATATCCCCTTTTACGAGCTGCAGCGTAACTGACGAGTTTGGCTCGAAGCTGACAGACACAGGGATTAGCCCATAGCTGTATTCCCCGCTTGGCTCATTGAAGCCAATCCCAACAGCCGAGACAGCTGCAACAAGCAAAATGAGTGCAATAATCTTCCTCACGCTACCACCGCTTAGATTGTGGCATTGTGGCTATTTAAAGCTAATTCCAATAGTGCCTAAACAGCGCTTGCACTGCATCCCGGTGTAACTGCGGCTACGCCGCTATCTTTGAGCAAAAACTAAGCAGCTATCTTTATCTCCAGCGGCCCTTTTTCGCTGGTAGGCGAAAAAGCTCCGGCGGAATGCATATGTGCCGTAGCCCGGCGCAAGTGCGGCTACGCAGCTATCTTTATCCCAAGCTCCCGCTTCAGCTCGCGGTACCTGTCCCTAACAACCTTTTTCCTGTTACGGGGCCGCAAGGGCCCCGCCCGGTGGAAAAAGCTTGAGCAAAAACTAAGCAGCTATCTTTATCCCAAGCTCCCGCTTCAGCTCGCGGTACCTGTTCCTTATTGTGACCTCAGTCACGCCAGCGACATCAGCAACTTCCTTCTGGGTGCGGCGCTCCCCCATTATCACTCCCGCGATATAGACTGCGGCCGCGGCAACGCCTGTCGGGCCCCTGCCGGAGATAAGCCCCTTCTTAATTGCTTGGTCCAGTATCTCCTTGGCGCGCTCCTGCACCTCGCCTGAGAGCCCTAGCTCGCTCGCGAAGCGCGGCACGTAATGGACGGGGTTTGTCAGCGGCACCTTCACAAACAGCTCCTTTTTGATGAACCGGTATGTCCTGCCTATTTCCTTTTTTGGTATGCCTGATACCTCGGATATCTCGTCAAGCGTCCGTGGGATGCCATACTGCCTGCACAGTGTGTATAGCACTGCCGCGACGACCGATTCGATGAGCCTGCCGCGGATTAGCCCCTTCTCGACGGCCTTCCTGTAAAGCAGAGCGCTAGCCTCGCGGACGTTGCCAGGGAGCCCAAGCGCACTTGCAATCCTGTCCAATTCGCTTAGTGCTATGGTTAGGTTCCTTTCCATAGATGATGATATCGAGCTCCTCTTGTGCCACTTGCGCAGCCGGTACATCTGCGCCTGGCTCTGTGGGGATATCTTCGTCCCGCGTATGTCGCGGTTGTAGCGGTCAATCTCCGTTACCAGCCCTTTGTTTGGCTTTGTGTATTTTATTGGTGCCCCGGTCCGTTGGCGCTTTGCCCGCTGGTCTGCGTCAAACGCCCTCCATTCAGGGCCGAAGTCAACCATGTTTTCCTCCAGGATTGCACCGCATTCCATGCAGTAGACCTCCCCCTTATTGTAGTCATACTTTAGCTTAGTGCTCCCGCATTCAGGGCATCGTGCCTGTGCCATTCTCATTCCCCCACAAATAGCTCTTGCCCTGGCCTTGAGTTGCTCTTTACAAGCACATAAGGCTCCTTTTCAGGGCCGATTATGCCTGCAACAAGGCCAACCCTTTTTTTGTTTAGGTTGAAAACGCGTGCCTTTAGCTTTGGCGGGCTTTTGCAGCGGATTATTGCAAACCCGGATGCAGACTTGCCGATGACCTTCCCTAAGGGGCGCATTTTCACCACTAAGAACAAAAGCTTTTTATATTCGGCTACAATGTTATTTAAATACTTTTTGGTGTTCAGGCTGGCTGCCCTAAACCGGTGGCTATTTTAATGCCCCCTGGCTAATTGGCAGCATGATAGTTACAGAGACGCGCACATTAGGCCTCATAACATCTGAGCTTAGCAAGGGCAATAAGATAACAATAGTTAGCTGCAACAAGTGCCCGCGCATTTGCGGGACAGGAGGTGAGGAAGTGGTAAAGCACCTTAGGGCAAGCCTTGAGGGGAAGGGGTTTGATGTTGCTGATACCTTTGTCCTTGCACCAGCATGCAACGAGACGGTTACCAAGCAGGTCGTTAAGGATCCCCAGGGCGATACTATTATAGTGCTTGCATGTGCTGCTGGCAATGCCACCGTGAAGCGGCTTTTCCCGGATAAGAAGATAGTTACCGCGCTGGATACAATAGGCATTGGCTCCTACGATGAGAATGGCAACATTTACCTTAATAAGAAGTGCGGCTAGCCCTTAGGATTCTTGCTTTAGCCATATCCATTGCAGCTTCACGTGGGGTAATGTTTTCCTTTTCGGCAGACTTTAGCACCTTCAGTGTGTTCTTTGACTCCTTCTCGCGGACTATCTTAAACATCTGCTTTGGCGTGCCACCTGTGTATTCCACATATGAGCTTATCACGCCGCCGCCGTTGGCAACGAAATCAGGCACAACAGTTATGCCTTTTTTCCAAAGGAGCCGCTCCATTGCAGCAGTCATTGGTATGTTAGACCCCTCAACAATTAGCTTTGCCTTTATATGCTTCAGGTCGCGGACGGTGATGAAATCTGGAACAGCAGCAGGCACTATGATATCCACGTCTAGGCCGGGCATTGCATCACTCGGCATTATCCTGCCAGGCTTATAGCGTGTTACTGTGCGCTCTTTGCGCTTGGTTTCAGCCAGCTTTTCGTAATCCAAGCCTTTTGGGCTGTATATCATCCCATGTGAGTCAGAGGCTGCTACAAGCTTTGCACCGGCTTCACAAAGGAACTTTGCAGCAAAAAGGCCAACATTCCCAAAGCCCTCTATTGCAACTGTTGCACCCTTCAAGGAAAGCCCAATGCGCCTTGCTGCAACACGTGCAGAATGGAATACGCCCCATCCTGTGCTGCCTAGCTCATGGGGGATCCCCCCCATGTCTGAAGGCTTGCCCGTGACTGATTTTTTGCCATTCACCCCCGCAATTATGCGCATCTCCTCCTCAGCCATGCTTATATCCGGAGCAGCCACATATTCGGATGGGGAAATTGTGGAGATGGCCTTTGCAAACGACTTTACAATTTGTGCCTTTTTCTTTTGGGACATTGCCTTTGGGTTGGCGACTATCCCACTTTTAGCGCCGCCAAATGGGAGGCCGTGGAGCGAAGTTTTCCAGGTCATTGCCCTTGCAAGCCGTTTCACTTCATTTATGCCAACGGTAGATGTCATCCTTATGCCGCCCTTGCCCGGGCCAAGTGCGGTGTTGTCAATTACAACAACCCCTTGCATGCCAGTGAGGGGGTCATACAGTTGGATTATTTTTTCTGGCCCAAACCCATCAACGCTTTCCATTTTATTTTGCCTCCAGTGACTTTACATAATTATATGCGGAATACGCTGCTACTGCGCCATAGCCAGCAGCGACAACTGCCTGCTTCCACGCCGGGGTTACATCGCCTGCAGCAAAAATCCCCGGGCACGCAGTCTTGCATTCCATATCCATCTCAATCTCTCCTCTCTCGTTGAGCTTGCAGCCAAGCTTTTCTACAAGGCTCCCGACGGGCACCCCCCCTATCTCAATGAAAAGCCCCTCCAATTCAAGGGTCTTTCCGGTGTCAAGCTCAACGCTTTTTACCATGGCATCGCCGCTTATCTTTGTGACATTGGCATTGTATACCATCTCAATTTTCGGGTTTGCCTCAACCTCATGTGCTGTGGCCGGCTCCGCGCGGATTTTCCCGCGGCGGTAGATTATGTAGACCTTCTTTGCATACTCTGCAAGGAGCAGTGCCTCCTTTGCAGCCGAGTCGCTTCCCCCAACAACACCAACAACTGCATCCCTAAACAGCGGGCCATCGCAAGTGGCGCAATAGCTCACGCCCTTTCCTAAGAACTCCTTTTCCCCTGGCACGTTCAGGTGCCTCCTCTCTGTGCCTGTTGCAACTACAACTGCTTTTGCCTCGTACTCATGCCCTTCACGTGTGATTACCTTAAAGCCTTCTTTAATTTCAACTACTTCTTCGTCAATGGTTTCCGCCTTTAGCTTTTTAGCGTGCTCCTCAATCTTCTTCATTATGTCAAAGCCGCTAGTATCTGGGAGGCCAGGATAGTTGTCAACATGTGGCGCATTTGCAAGCTGCCCGCCCATCTCCTTGGCAATGACCAGTGTCTTCATCTCATAGCGCCTCGCATAAATAGCAGCGGTCAGCCCCGCCGGGCCTCCGCCTATTATTATGATGTCGTAAGCCATGGCCGTTATTAATCAGCTAAGATATATAAATGGCTTGCCAAGAAGTGCGCCCTTTTTTGTTTGCTTGCCATACTCACTTGCTTTGGATGAGCACACCGTTTACAATGCCATCCTGTGCTGGCCGTGATGTGATTTTGGCTTCGCCGAGTTCAGTCTTGACAATCGCGCCCTTTGAGAGTATGTTCATCCTCACATAGTGGCGGTTTGCATTATTCTCAACAACAGTGAGTATCTTTGCCTTTGTTATCTTCTTTGTCTTTGGGTCGAGGACATTCATCATGTCAGTCTTGCGGAGCGTTGCCTTTCGTGTGTTGCCACGTGTCTTGACAATAACCCGCTTGGTGCTGCCTATCGTGACACTTGGTGCCTCCCTGCCTAGCTCTGCCTTTATCTTGTCCCTTCGGCTCTTGCGCTTGGCCCCAGTTTTTGTCCTTTTGCTTTTCCCATGTGACTCACTCATTTATACCACTTCGCTCAAAATGTGCATATGCGCTCCGGCACCGTTGCGGGGAAGGGATATGCCTTCGGGCTGGTTAGCCTGCCGGAGAAATGGGCCTTCCCGAAAAGCCGCCTCACGGTGCAGCTGATTGCACCGGGGTATGTTTTCGGGGAGAGGCACCTCCTTGTTTCTATATACTCCCATTTAAAAGGCTTACGCCCACCACCTGGCTACAGCTTGCCGATGTCCTTCCGGTAGAACAGGCTGCCATTTAACTTTTTGGAGAGTGCCAATGCCCCTTCTCTTGCTTCGCTTATGCTTTTTCCTCTCCCCACAACAACAAGGGTCCGCGAGCTGCCCGTAGCTACAGTATGGCCATGGAGCACACTATCCCCAAAAAACACGGAATTATTGTCCAGCCACCCCTTAGGCAGAGAAAAGAATAAAGGCACGCTCTTATTGGGATAAGAGGGGGGGACGTGGTAAATGCACACTATCGCTGTGTTGGATGTCTTGATCTTATGAAGATTGCCATAAATTGTTTCAGTGACAATTTTGCTAAGCGGTGTTTTTATAGAATATAGCATATTTATTGTTTCTGGGTCTCCAGGTCGGGCATCAAATTCATTAAAATGCAGATTGGTGTTATGCCCGATAAACTGCCCAACCAACACACCCTTATAAGGGATGCCCCTGTCTCTCAAATTTAAGATTGCAGCCCTAATGCATTTTTTTGCTATTTGCAGTTCTTTTTTGCCTATCTCTAGACCCTTACCGCTTATTGACCCCATCCCCCCAGTCTTTTCTTTCCTACCAACAAATTTGAAGGGATAATCGCGTATTACTGGCAAGAACCTGAGATGAGGCCCATCAGTTAGGCAGTATAGATTAAATTGGTTTCCGCAATTTCCCTCAACATATTCTTCTACGATAGCTTCACCATATCTCATTAATTTTTGTTTAAGCCTTTGTTCAGCTATCAACGGTTTAGATCTTTCAATTATTTCAATATCGTTATCTTGGCTATTCCCTGCCTTTATGACCCATGGCCCTTCACCCAACTTTCTGATAGCGCCCCTTGCCTCACGGGCTGACCTAACTTTGATTGCAGTTGCCACCATACCCGGAAATTTCTCCCCAACAATATTTTTGGAGAACATTTTATCTCCTTCCAGCCTCGCTGCCGATAGGCTGGGGGCGTAACATGGAATCCCTTCTTTTTCTGCAAGGTCGGTTATCCCATTTAGTATAGGCATTTCATTGCTTGGGATAATCAAGCTAACTTCAAATTGCTTTGCAGCTTTAATTACACTCTTAATATTATAGTTCCTTGACAAAACAGCTGATTTACACACGTGGTTTAGCCCAATATTCGGCTTTTTTTGGAATGAGAAAATAGCATTCCCCTCTTCAGCGAGCCGCTTTGCTATTGCGTGTTCCCTCCCACCGTGGCCAACTATGAGTATATTCAATCCGAGCTCCTCAGCAGTTTTCCCATTTTTCTTAACCGCTCCAATTCCTCTTGCGAGCCTATGTCCCTTCTGTACTCTAGGCTTCCGCTAACATAGCGGTCAATTGCATTGTCCACCCTTGCCGATGCTGAGACAATGTCGTCATCAGTGGCGGCCAGTGCAACAGTGCGCGAAGTTCCGACAGTTGTAAAATGATCCCCTTCCCGTATTGCAGAAGAGAAAAATATGCTTATGCCATTTTCCCCTATCTTGCCAGCATCCATCCTGAATGTTCGTGGGCTGCCTTTGGAAAGGGCGTATTCTGGCGCAACCAGGTATTTTACAACTGACGCCTTTTTCTTAAACTGCACATTCTGCCGGGATAGGGACTTTGTGCGTATTGCTTCCAATACATCAACCAATGGCGTATCTAGAACACTCATGATGTTCATACATTCTGGGTCCCCAAACCTGGCGTTAAACTCCATAAACTTTAGCCCCTCTTTCGTTAGGAACAGGCCAGTGTTAAGCACGCCATTGAACCCCCTTCCTCTGCTATCCAGCTCATTAATCACCCTATTGATTATCCTCTTGCTTTTCTCAAAATCCGATTTAGCCATAAATGGAAGCTGCTTTTCCTTGTCATTGAAGCATCCCATGCCGCCTGTTCCAGGGCCCACATCCCCCTCAAACCGGAAAGGGTAATCATAGGTTGCGGGCGGGTAAACCACAGTTTTTCCATCGGTGAGTGCCATTATTGTGAACTCAATTCCCTCTAGCTTTTCAACGATTAATACGCAATCGCTTTTTCCTATTTTTTTGCCCAACACTTCTGCCGCATATCTTTTTGCTTCATCATAACCATTTAGATGTTTTCCCATGACCTTAACGCCTTTCCCCCCTGTGAGGCCTTGTGGCTTAACAACCACTTCCACCCCCTCTTTTTTAGCCTCATCAAAAATAGGGTCAAGCTCATTCTCATCATGGGCCACCCAAAATTTTGGAGTTGCCTCAGGAAGCACATCCTGCATAAGCTCCATGGCGAATAGCTTGTTCCATTCTATCTCTGCACCCTTTCGTGTAGGACCGACAGCATTAATGCCCGCCTTAAGCAGCTTATCCACAACTCCCGCTTCAAGCGGGTTGTCCGAGCTTATGAACGCCAAGCCAATCTCATTTTCCTCTGCGAATCTTGCAACTAGCTCAGGGCTGTTGTAGTCACCAATTATATATTTGCCACCGCTACTATTAACATAATCCACAATTGTGGGGTTGGCATGTCCCATTATCGCATATACTTCACTGTCTTCTGCTAGCTTCGTAGCAATTGAGCTTTCCCTACCCCCATTCCCAACAATCAGTGTTTTCATGTTCCTCCTCCAAGCAGCCGAGCACTAGCAATTTATACTTCTTTTTATAGGAATATGCATATGCGCTCCGGCACCGTTGCGGGGAAGGGATATGCCTTCGGGCTGGTTAGCCTGCCGGAGAAATGGGCCTTCCCGAAAAGCCGCCTCACGGTGCAGCTGATTGCACCGGAGTATGTTTTCGGGGAGAGGCACCTCCTTGTTTCTATATACTCCCATTTAAAAGGCTTACGCCTGGCGAAAGACCCCTCAATCGACCTTCTGCTCCGCATAATGGGCACCACCCAGATAAAGGGGGCGGTTAAGGCAAAGCCAAAGTGCAAGGCGGTGCTCGTGGTCGTTGGCGGCGGCGCACGGGCAGAATATGCTAAGATAGCGAGGGGGCTTGGAGCGCCAGATGCTGGGGATGTCCCGAGCCGCAAGGGGGAAATGGATGCAGCTGAGCGCTCTGCATTGGCAGGGCTTAGCTAGGGTGCAAGACTGCACGGAAGCCAGCTATCCTTCCGTTTTTCCTGATTATCTTGTAGTAGTATACCATGGGGATATCCCCATACTTTCCGTGCAGGACCAAGGGGATGGGCCCCGGGTTCTTCCTGTGCAGCCCATCGGCAAATAGCTTCATTGCCCTGTTAAGCGAGGAGGGGGCGACGAACTTTTCGAACTTTTTGCCGACCACTTCACTTTTTTTGAAGCCTGTCAATCTCAACAGCGAGCGGTTGGCATAATCTATATTGCCGCTTGTATCCACAATTACCATCCCGCCCGGCGACTCCTCAACGAGCTCGCGGTATATTGTTTCGCTTTCCTCAAGCTTTTTCTTTAGCTCCTTAAGCTCGCGGTTTGCCTTTGAAAAGCCAATTATGTTTGCTGCCATTTCCTTCTCCTTCCAGCGCAGCGCCTTGTTTGCCTGTTCGAGCTTTTCTTCCAGCTCCTTGCGTTTGGATATGTCACGCACGATTCCGATGGCACACCACCCGCAGCTAAGCTTAGCTGATGAAAGTGACAGTTCTATGGGAAATACCACCCCGTCCTTTCTCCTTCCAGACAGCTCAAGTACTTTTCCCACCACCGGCCCCTTTCCGCTTTTCTTAAACTTGGCAAGCCCTTTTTTGGCAGCGGCGGCGTATGCGCCGGGCGCCAAAAAGGGGTGTAGCATCTTCCCTATTGCTTCTTTTTTGGAATATCCAAACATGCGCTCTGCTGCCCTATTCCAAAAGGCAATCCTCCCGTCTTCTCCCATAAGGATAATTGCATCTAGGGCAGATGCCGCCACGCCCCTAAATTTTTCTTCGCTTTCCCTAAGCCGGGCTTCAGCTTCCTGCAGCTTGGTGATGTCCCTTCCCATTGACAGCACCATTACGAGCTGCCCGTTTTCCCTTAGGGCAATATTATCCCATATAACCGCAAGCTTCCTGCCTTTTTTTGAGAGGATATAATTAGTGTGGTGCTGCACACCTGTTGTGCGGATTGCTTGCTTCCAGGTCTTGCGTATCTCATTGCGCATGCCGTGGGGGATGAACACCTTTATCCAATCCTTGCCCATTACCTCTTTTGCCTTGTAGCCAGTAGTTCTCTCAGCATAGTGGTTGAACAGCACCACTTTTGCATTCTTATCCAGCCCAACAACAATATCCGGTGCAGACCTTATTACCCTTTGCAGCCACTTCCGTTCGTGCACAAGCTCCTTCTGGAGCTGCACGTATCTCGCGTTTGATTTCGCAAGCTGTCTTATGTTTTTGGCCATACTCCCTGCCTGGGAGCGCAACGCCATATTGGCGGCACTTAACTTTCTTTTGAGCCTTACATCCAAAGTAATATTGTAAAAAACCCCCACTTGGTATTGCCTTCCGTTCAACTCAAGCCGGGTGGTGGTTATTGCCACAGGCACCCTTTGCCCCCCCTCAGTGATTATTTCCGTCTCGCTAATATAGCTGGAATCATTAACTTGTTTCTTAAACGCTTTTACCATGCCTTTCCTAACATCTTTGGGGTGCAGCTGGTCCGCCTTCATCCCGATGAGCTTGGGCAGGGGATAGCCCGTCAGCTTGCTTGCCGCCTTGTTGCAGTAAACGAGCTTCCTGGTTTTTGCATCTGCTATGAGCACTGCTGTGGGCAACCCCCCTACAACCTTTTTGAAGTCAATTGCCTTTTCCATTTCAAACACCCTTTAATTCCAGCCTTAAGTTTCCCTTTAGCTTGCATTCGTGCCATTCAAGCGGGTTGGGCCCCCAATCCATGCGCCTTATCCTCAATTCCCGCCTGCTGCCAGCAATCCGCAATTCAATTGTGGCATTGAATATGTAGCTTATGGTGGAATTCACCTTGTCCTCGTGGAGCCCCTCCTCCAGCGCCACCACCCCCGCCGCCCTGTTCGCTGTCACCGTCCCCTGGAGCATTTGGAGGAAGCGGAACACGCTCTTCGGCTCGCTGTAGAGCACGAGGTCAGATACTGAGTCAAGCACAAGCGCATCAAGCCCCCCCAGCCCCTTTATTGCTTTCCTTATGTCCAGCGACAGCTCATTTAAGTCTGTTATGCTACTGAGCACAGTTACATTATCCAGTTCGGCAGGGCTTTCTCCAGCCTGCCTCCATGAGAATCCGTCTATGAAATGCAGCTTCCCGGCGGCTTTCGTCTCCCTTAGCCAGTCGGTGTACGTTTGCCCGGTGGATATGTAAAGGACGCGCTTTCCCCTTTTCAGCGACTCAATTGCAAACTCCTTGCAGATGGTGCTTTTGCCGCATCCTGGAGGGGCGAAAAGCATTGCTGTCTTGCCATCAGCTATGCCGCCGCCAAGGAGCTTATCGAGCCCCATTATGCCCGTTGTGTGCTTTGCCACAAATAAAAGACGCAGCTGTTGGATATAAGCTTATTCATACTCCTTTGTCAATATCCGCCGTATCTCCTTTGCCTTCTTCTCGCCTATCTTTCCCACGCGCTTTAATGCGTGCTGGTCGGCAGTGAATACCCCCTCGACAGTCTTGAACTCACTCAGCAGGTCCTTGGCGAGCAGCCCGCCGACGCCCGGCAGCCCGCCGACGAGAAATTCTTGCTGCTCGCGGTCCGTCATCGCATGCTTGTCGCCGCGCAGGCGCACGCTCTTTTTCTTTTCCTCCTGTTCCCTCCTAGCGAATGAGGCTATTATGCCCGCCGAATCTTCTATACCCTGCGACCACACCAGCGGGATGCCAAAGTCGATTGCTAGTGCGGCAAGTGCGCCGCGTATTGCATTTGGGTGCACGTTCCTGGCGGAATACAGCTCTTCACCTTCAATTAAGATTATTGGGTTGCGGAAGTTCTCCACCAGTGCCTTTGCCTGCTCAAACAGCCGGCCGTCAATTATTGACTGTACAAAATCTGCTGCACTTTTCCTTTCAATCACCACGCGCTCGCTCACGAGATAGTCCCCAACGGGCAGCTGCTTTGGCTTTATGGCTACATCGTGTTTCATCAGCTCGCGCGTTATGCCCGACGCCCGCTCCCGCTGGTCGACGAAAACAGTTACCTTGTCCGAGCCAGCAAACTCCGATAGTGTCTGCTGCCTCTCGCTTATTGGTGATGAGCTTAGCTCATCAAGTGCATCCCTCATATTCTTCTCCTTCCTTTTTGAAGCCCAGTAGTATGCTTCATCTATTGTGCCCTTTGCGATAAGGATTACTACCCTGCCCGTATGGTGCCGCCCGGTCCTGCCAGCGCGCTGTATCTTGCGTATCTCACTAGCGACCGGCTCGTAAAAGACGACTAGGTCCACACTAGGTATGTCCAGCCCCTCCTCGCCTACTGATGTCGCCACAAGCACGCGGAACTCCCCATTCCTGAACTTGTCTATCATGCCTATCTGCTCGCGCTGCCGGAGGCCCTTCTCGCCCTCTTTGCTCGCCTGCCCTATGAACCTTTTTGCGCTTATCCCGTTGCTGTTCAGGAATTGGGCAACCCTCTTTGAGCTTGCACGGTAATGGGTGAATACAATTGCCTGTTCTGCCCCGCCGAGCACTTCGAGAAGCTTTGGCAGCTTGGGGTGCATAATCCCCTTTTCCAACGCTTTCCTGCACAGCACCTTTGCCTTCATCATCTTTGGGCTTTCACGCAGGCGCCCCGATGCCTTTGTGCTTTCCTTCCAAAGCTTCTCAAAATAGCTGTCTAACTGCTTTATCCCCTGGGTTTCTATGAGCTCATGGGCATGGTGCAGCTTCATCAGTGCGGCAACCTCTGATATTGCGCGCCAAGCCTTTGCATCCCTGCCTTTTATCCTCATTAGGTATTGCTCCATTGCAAGGAGGTTTTTCCTATTGTACCAGCGAATGCTTGTGTTCTTTGCAAATCCCAATCCCTTAAGCACTTCCAGCGACTCTTGCATTGTGCCCTCAATTAGCTCCTTTATTTGTGTGTACTCTGGCGGCAGCTCGACATATTCCCACTCAAATTTCTTTCCGTGCACGTATTCCCTGACATCCTCATCCCCTTCAGTGCGCACCTCAACATTCTTAATAAACAGGTTCCCGCAAACCTCCTGTATCTTTTCACGGGACGAGCCGGGGGACGCTGTAAGCGCAAGTATGTGGCCATCTGCAATCTTGTGGTACTGCTCTGCAATGAATACATAGGAATAGTCGCCAATTGCACGGTGTGCCTCATCAAATACAAGCAGTGAGATATCGCCCAGCTCAATATCCCCTGAAAAGAGTGCTGATTCAATTGTCTGCGGCGTTGCAAACACTATGCGCGAGTCGCTCCATATCTGCCTCCTTTTTTTCACGGGTGTTTCCCCAGTCATCATGTCCATTTCAAGTATTTTCGTGAATTCCTCAAACGACTTTAAGTGCTGGGCGACAAGCGGCTTTGTTGGCGCCAGAAAAAGCACTTTTTTCCTCGGTTCCTTTGACAGGTAGTGCAGCGCGACCATTAGCGCTATTGGTGTTTTTCCAAGGGCAGTTGGTGCGACGACAAGCGTATTTCCCCGCTCTACTGCCCGGGTTGCCAGCAGCTCCTGATAGAGCCTTGCCTCTAGCTTGTTGCCCTTGAGCAGCGGGTGCTGTATGTACCTCACATAGCTATTATTGCTGGCAATGTTTTAAATGGTGCCAGCTATGGCTTGCCGAGGTTATTTATACCCCCTTGCCTAAAATAGTGCCCAATGGAATGCGAGATATGCGGTGCAGAAGTGAAGCACCCCATCACAATTATTGTGGAGGGTACCCGCATGAATGTCTGCCCACGGTGTGCCTCGCATGGAACCATTGTCCATGGCGCACAGCGCGATCCGACAAGGATACGTAAGCACAGCCGCTACAAGCAAGAGGAAGACTTTGACATTGTCCCTGGCTACGGCAAGCTTATCCGTGACGCCAGGCAAAAGGAGGGGTGGAAGCAAGAGGAGCTTGCCCGCCGCATCAATGAGCCGGTTTCGACAGTATCCCACCTGGAGCTTGGGAAAATGCTGCCTTCAAAAAAGATTGCGCAAAAGCTTGAGAAGGCACTTGGCATAACCCTCATTTCAGAGGCGCCTGCCAGCGATGCCAAGCCTGAGCATATGCCCAGCACCCCAATAACACTTGGCGACATTGTGAAGATCAGGAAACGATAACAGTTGCAGGCCCTATTGCTTCTGTGTAGAATATGACTTCCCCTGTTGGCTTTGCCCCGCTAATTGTGCAGTTCACTGACTCGCCAGGGGCAACACTGACTGCACCCCCAAAGCTGCAGTCACTTTCTACAGAGCCGTTATCTGTATGCAGTGCAGTTGCATTGAAATAGCTTGTGCCAGCATTAGTTACTAAGTATTCCCCTGCGGTTGCATTTATTGCTATAACGCTTATTTCCACAGTGGCTGTATGTGGTGCTTCAGTGTTCATCCTTTGGCCAGCAACCCAAAAGTAAAGCCCGCCAGTTACAATCACAGCAAGGGCAATTAGCAGTGTTACACTTACAATGGGGCTGATACCCCTCACTTCTTTGCCTCCATGTAAAAGCCGGTTAGCGCGGCAGTGCTAACTATCATGCCTATGGCCATCAAGAGCCATGAGGTGAGCAGTGATGAGTCCCAGCCAGCAGCAGAAACAGCTAGGTCCACCCCAAGCAGGGCCAGCTCTGCAACGGCATCAATGAGCAGCACAAGCGAAAGCAGGCCGACAAATGCCAGCCAATGTGCCTTTACTTTCTTATAGCTATCAGCAAATGCCTGCTTCGCCCTCTTTTTCGAAAGCACCATTGATTGTGGCACGAGGGCAAATACAAAAAAGTACACAATTGCAGAGATGGCAGCAAGCACAAGCACCAGCGCCCATAGCGCATCAAGCTGGGGCGCTGCCAGCATGGCGTAAAGGAGGGCAGCTGCAATGGCTGTTGGGGGGATTGCAACTGCAACCATGGCAATGAATACCTCCTTGCTGCTTATTATTGACTGCTTAAACAGTGCCTCAACGCTGTGCTTCTTCCGCATTTCTATTATTACAGCGGATATTACAAATGCAGCCAGCAGCATGAGAACGATAAGCATGCCCATTGCAATCGTGCTGTCCTTTATTTCCTTTACCGCCACCATTGCCGCAAATAGCACTATTGTAAGCAAAAGCGGCACCAGCAGCTCTCTTGGCGATTTCTTGAAGGCAGACCAGCCGCGCTTTAGCGAAGCCAAGGCCACAGACTTCCCGCAGCCACGCATAGCTGCCAGCGCTAAGCCCCCTAAGACTGCTGCGCTATCACCTACAATGAATAGCAGGATAAGCGCCATAAGCAAGCTTGCAAGCAGCACGCTAATGGGGATGTTTACGGCTGTAACCGCACTAAGAAACCACAGTGCCCCAACGGTGGCAGTTGATAGCACAGCCGCCAATGACGATGAGGCCAGTGCACAGTCAAGCACATCTTTTGCCTTCCTTGCAGCAATATATGCAGAGACAAATCCCCCCACTGCAAAGGAGAGCAAAGCCATTGCAAGGAGGGGGGCTAGCATTGCCTCTAGGTTGCCTTTTGCAGATACTGCAGCATATCCATCCACCACCAGCAGGAGCACAACCGATACGATTGTGCCTATTACAGATGCAGGGAGTATGTCTCTAGCTTTCATGTGTTAACCTACGCCACTCATCCTTTTAAAGATTGTGGGAGTAATCCCCCTCATGATTGAAGCCACTATGCTTGAGCTTTTTTTCTGGGGCCTGCTGCAGGGGGTTATTGTTGCATTCATTGTCTCGCGCATGTTCCCTTGGCTAACGGTTACGGGCCCAATTATCATGTGGAAAAGCAAAAAAGGGCTTAAGTATGTCGCTCGCCTTGCAAAACACCATAAGGATATCTTAAAGGATTACGGGGACTTTGGGATAATCCTTGCCTTTGGCATCCTTGGCGCAGCTTATGTGTTCCGCAGGAGAAAGGGGATGAAGAAATGGGCCTATTCAGTGGCTGCATCACTTTTCCTCCTTGCGCCGTCTATTTCAAACTTGCTAACCTCGCTGGTGTCAGCTAACGCAGCACTAACTACAAACTCACTTTTCCTCGGCGGCTTGAATTCACAGCTCTTTTTTCAGCTGCTGCTCGTATGCTTTGGCTTTAGCTTCTCGCTGCTTTACTTAATCATACAGTCGGCATGGGGTGTGCTTTATGGCTATCTTACCGGTGCTGCTGTCCAAGCAGCGGTTGCACCCGCACTTCCTGGCATTGCTGTGAAAGGCTCGCCATTCCAGATACCTTGGTATGGCTGGCTTGTATTCCCAATCCTGATTTTTGTCCATGAGCTAAGCCACGGCCTTCTTGTGAAGGCACAAGGCCTTAAGCTTAAGGCATCCGGCCTTGTCTTCCTTGGCGTAATCCCCCTTGGGGCCTTTGTCGAGCCAGACGATAAGGGGCTAAAGAAGGCACCAGCCCAAAAGCAAATGCGCGTTTATTCAGTGGGGTCAGCAGCAAACTACCTGACAAGCTTCTTTGTCCTCGGGCTTTTTGTATTCACGGTAAGCCCGTTCCTTGGCGGCTATTACGCCGCATATAGCAGCTATTACAACCACCCGGTTATTGGTGATGTGCTGCAGTCGTCGGATGGCTATGGCAAGCTGGCTGGTGGCATGGAGATAATATCAATCAACGGGACCAGCATACCCTCCATAGCGGCACTACACAACGCCACCGCCTCGGCAGGCCCGGGCGCCGTGCTAGCAATAAGGACAAATAACGGCACTTACAATGTGCGCTTGAATAACAAGTCAATGATAGGCATAGTTGGGCTTGAAGACACCTACAAGCCGCTCCCACTCAGCCTGCAGCTTGTGGCATGGGCGATTAAGTTCATTGGCCTTATTGTATTCTTCAACTTCATTGTTGGTGTAATGAACCTGCTTCCGATGTACCCGCTTGATGGTGGGCTCATGCTGGAAGCGCTACTGTCCACAAGGCTTAGGAAAAAGAAGGCGCGGCTCATTGGGAAGGCAATGACTGCGCTTGTGCTACTGCTGTTCCTTGTGAATATGCTGCCACTGTTTATTAGCTAGTTTTTTTGGCCGCGATAATGTAGTCATAAGGCTTGCCCAAAGGAAGTTTGGATAGAATACGGAAAGCACTTTTTAGGTATGTCCCCCGCCCCCTTTCGGAGAATGCCTTAATAACTCCAAAAAAGTACATGGCTGGAAAAACTCTCACGTCGGAAAAGCCATAGGAGCGGAATTCTGCTTCGGCTGTTTCAGGCGTGTATTTTACCGCAAACACATTCCCGTTAATCCCCGTTTTCTTGAACCCATATCTTTCAACTTCTGCATTTAGCGCGTCCGTGATTATTATTGCCCCCGGCCTCATTACCCGCTGTAGCTCCTCAAACAGTTTTGCCCTCTCTTTTTTGTTGAAATGCCAGGTGAACCGTGTGGAAACAATCGCATCAAATTCATTGTCCTCAAATGGCAGATGAAAAGCATCACACTTTTTTAGTTTCCATCTGGCATCCAAAACTTTTCTTGCTTCATTAAGCATGGCCACACTGGTGTCAATGCCCCACGCCCCCTTAAAATTACGTAGCTTGCGGCTGATCCTTGCAGTCCCCACACCCACTTCAAGAAGTTTTTTTACTTTTTGCCCTGCCAGGAGTTCATCGATCTTTTCTGCGTGGATGGTGGTGCGTATTTGCCTGAAAAGGCTGCCCCCCCTCAGTTGCTGGTACTCTTCTGCAACATCGGGCCTGCTGTAATACCGCATAATCTGGTCTTTGCCATGGATTTCCGCAACCATCTAGCTTGCGTTTGCCTCATATTCCGGGCGGATAGAGTCTTCAGCCATAGCTATCCAGTTTATCTCCTCAGTGCCCAATTCAATGGGGTCATCCTCTTGCTTTTTCTTTTTCTTTGCCATGGCTATCACAAAAGTAAGGCAGAAAGGCCTTATGGCCCTTCATAGTATTGAGTCAATCCCAAGGTCATCCTTTGGCTTTGCTGGGGCATCTTTTCCTATGTTTCCGCTAGAGCCGCGGATGTGGGGTGACCGCACGCCCGTAAAGATTCCGATGACTTCAATCTTCCCTTCGTACTCTGGGATTATTCTTGAGCCCCAGATGACCTGTGCGCTTGGGTCGATTGCCTCGGTCAGCCTCTCGCCAATCTCGTTTGCCTCGCCAAGCGTCAGGTCCGGCCCGCCGCTTATGTGGATTAGCGCGCCCTTCGCGCCGCGGTAGTCCACGTCGAGCAGCGAGTTCTTCAGGGTGTCCTGTACTACTTCGTCGACACGCCTGTGGCCCTTTGACTCGCCGACGCTTATGACTGAAACGCCGCCCGTGCTCATTATTGCGCGGACATCTGCATAGTCTAGGTTAATCAGCGAAGGCACCGTGATTGTCTCGGTGATCCCCTTAACCGCACGTGCTATTACCTCGTCTGCAACGGAGAACGCCTGCTCGATCGGCAGGTTCGGCACCAGCTCAACCAGCCGGTTGTTGTCGATTATTATGACTGTGTCTGTAACTTTCCTCAGCTTTTCAATGCCTTCTTCTGCCTTTTGTATCCTCGCCCTCTCAAGCAGGAAGGGGAACGTAACCATTGCAACGACGATTGCTCCCTGTTCCTTTGCAATGTCTGCCACAACCGGGGCGCTGCCTGTGCCAGTGCCTCCGCCCATGCCTGCTGTCAGGAAGACAAGGTCAGAGTCCTCAAGTGCCTGTGATATTGCTGCGCGCGAGACCTCAGCGGACTTTGCCCCAACTTCGGGGTATCCCCCAGCACCAAGCCCGCGTGTAACACTTTGGCCAATCAATAGCTTTTTGACTGAATCATGGATAAGCGTAAGATGCTGCTTGTCAGTATTAAGCGCTATAAGCTCGGCACCGCTGATGCCGATCCTAGCCAGGCGGTTTACAGAGTTGTTTCCTGCACCACCACAGCCAATGACGACAATTTTTGGCCCCTCAAAATCCCCGCTTGATGCGGGCTCTGGTTTGCTTGAATAAGAAGTTGCTGTTTTTACTAGGTCTTCCAAAGAGATCACCCAGCCTAATTTCTTAACGCCGAAGTATTTATACGTATGTGCCGGTGCGGGCGTGCTGCCCTCGAACCTTGTGCCCAGGGTGGCTAAGCCCCCAATGCACCTCAGCCCTGCAGCCCCCAAAGCGCGCAAGCGCATGTTACGGTTGCTCGGTTCCCCGCCTGGCCGGATTGGCATAACGCAAACGCCAATGGGGACAGGGCGTCGGCAGTGCAATGGGGAGCCAGCCCGGGCACAGAAGCCCTCAGGCAGCTTCTCCCTCCCTAAAGCAGGTTTGGAGTGCAGGGGACTGCTAACCCCCCGGATATCCCGCAGCTGAATTGGGTGCGCATGAGTATATAAAGATGCTTTTTGCGAATGTTTTATAAATCCCGCGCCACAAAATACCGCCAGCAGGCCATTCTTGTTTTGTGTTGCATACACGCTGGTGCCTATTGCGGGGCGCCGGCCCATGCGCAAATGGTGGCTTGCACCAAACGGTTCCGCAAAACCGTTACCCCTCCTTTCCTGGGGGGATGCTTCCCAGGGTAGCGGGGGGCTGTGCCTCCCAAGACGCTGGATTGCTGCGGTCGCATAGTGGCTATTGCGGTGGCCTGCTAAGTCACTGCCCTTTTTGGGCACGGGAGTTCGAGTCTCCCCCGCAGCGCTTAACTTAAGGTTAATATAGCCGGTAAGCTATAATTTAACTATGGATTTGTACAATCGTGGGGCAAAGCTCGACAGGGCGTTTGAAAAGCTGCATGCCACTAAGGAAATCAGCACAGCTAACAAAAAGCTAATCATCCAATTCCTTGATTCCTTTAGGGCGGAAGGCAAAAGCGTCGCACGCACAGACAAGTATCTTCGCGAACTGGTTCGCCTCGCCAAGCTGTTGGACAAGCCGTTCAAGAAAGCCACACGCGATGACATAAACCACGTCCTAATCAAACTTGAGAAAGCAGGGCTTGCCCCGACCACCCTTTCCGATTATCGAGTCTGCCTGAAAAAGTTTTACAAGTGGATTAATGGCGGTGAGGATTATCCACCTGTGGTAAAGCACCTCAAAACAAAAAACGGAGCGACACATAACCACCTTCCGGATGACCTCCTGACTGAGGAGGATTTCCTAAAGCTAATCAAGGCAACCGACAGCAGCAAATACAAATGCATAATCTCTATGCTTGGGGAAGCAGGCATCCGCATAGGGGAGCTTCTCCAAATCAAAATAGCCAACGTGCAGTTTGATGAGTATGGTGTGGTATTGGTAATACCGGGTGGCAAGACGGGAGCGAGGCGCATCAGGCTGATAAGTTCGGAGCCTTACCTTCGCTCATGGCTTGAGAAGCACCCTACTAAGAAGCCAAGCAGCTACCTGTTCGTTGTTGAGAACGCCGCTTATGACCCACACGGAAATCTCGTCAAGAAGCGCGGCGATCCGTTGGGCTACCAATCTGT
>WALL01000032.1 GCA_015522845.1 Nanobdellati archaeon | reverse complement strand
TGGCTGCTGTTGGGTGGCTTCCGGCTGTGGCTGGCTAGCTAGCGGCTGTGCCATTCTTTGTTTTGGCTGGCCTTTTGGCACTGGCCGATTTGCAGCTAATGCTTTCTTTCTTGCCTCTATCTCTTCCTTAAGCTTATTTTGCCTGGCAACTGCATCGGATTGCTGCAGCAGGAGCCCATGTAACTCCTCGTCAATCCCTGCCCCGCCAGCCTGCTGGCCTTCAGGCATTGTGCCCCCCCCTTGTGCTGAAGCCCTCTTCTCAGCAATCCTCTCGCCAAGCTGGGATATTAGCTTGCCAAGCTTATCATGCTCCCTCTGCATTTTCTCAAGCTCTGCATCAGCACTGCTTGGGGCTAGCTCAATCTCTGGAATATTCTCATGGATTTGCCCAAGGAGGCTTTCGGCAAGCTTCTTTGCGCGGAGGTTGGTGAAGTGGTTTTCAATCTCGTCCAATAAGCTTTGGTAATGGACCCTTTCAATTCCTTTCCTTAGCAAATGCTGGCCCTTAACAGACTCATCCGCCTTTCCGGATAGCTGCTGCTCAATTTCACCGCGGCGATTCCAGATATATTTTCCATGGTCAGCTAAGCTGTGTATGTTGTCCCTCAGCTGCTGTATATGGTCTGCATCCGATTTTGCGTTTTCTGGAGCCTTGGCGAGCTCAATCATCTTCCTTAGATTATCAGCTACATCCGGGAAGTCCTCGCTAATCGTTTTAGTTATTAACGGCAAATTGTTGTTCAGGCGGTCAGCCACTTTTCCCAGCTCATACAGCTGGGCATCGTTTAGCTTTTGATAGCCAGCCAAGCGAACTTTTTTTAGGAAAGAATCCAAATCAGATATTATCTCTTCATTCATCTGGCCAGGTATATAGTTTTCATGGTAGCCCCTTAGCTTGCCAACAAGCTCGGTCAGATGGTCATCCCCGACGTTTTTTGCTGATTCGCTTAGGCTGTTGACGAGGGGCATGATGTCCGTTGGCTGCCCTTTCAGGGAAGTGAGGACTGAATGGAAATCAGAATAGGGCAAAGCCATCATCCTATCTTCGGCAAACTGGTGCATCTTCTGGACATCCTCAGCAGACAAGTCCGCTAGGCTGGATGACGCGACACGCTGTATGCTCTCGTGGTCGCCCCTGCTGAAGCCTTCCCTCGCAAGCGCCTGCCCAACAGTATTCTCCGCAATTGTGTTGGCTGCGCCTTTTGCCTGGCTTTCTAAATTCTCGTTGTGCTCCTGTACGTTCTCCACTGCCTCTTGGGTGGGATTTAGCGGAGGCTGTGCTGTGCCGGGGGGGATAATGCCCTTCCCCTTGTACATGCTATCCATTATCTGCTTTATATCGGCGCGGTTCTCGTAGGCATCATACAAGCTTTCTAGGTATTTTCGCTTGACGCGCTGACCGGGCTTGAAGCTAAAGTGGGTTCCTTCAAATAGCTTGTTTAGCCCCTCCGCCTCCTCAGGGGTTATTGGCGTCTTGAAGAATGCGCGTATCCTGCGGCTGCCCCATGGTGCCTCCTTGCGCAGGCCAAGGTAATCGTGTATGAATGAGAATGGGTGTGACATAGATGCCCTGTACCGTATCTTTGCATATTTTTCCTCTTCCAAAGCCTTAAGGTAATTGCCCTGTATGGATTTTAGCTCGCCAAAGGGAGTATTCCGCTGGTGGGCAGCATATAAGTCAAAGCCTGCCTGCTTCCTTGCCTCCTTTTTGTTTTTATAATCGCGCCGTAGCTCATGAACCGCAACCACTAGACCACCTCAGTGCAACAATAATTGCACAGGAGAATTATACATGTGCCTATTTATATACTTTTTGTAGTATTACAGCAAAGAGGGGCATGGTGTCTGGGGTGTATGCTATTTCAGACGCCCTGAGCAATGCTTTTTCGCTAAAATCATCTGGTAAGGGGTTGCCAACGGCAAAGGAGGAGGCATAAACCTCGGCTACGCCATCAATATCATTTAGCTGCCTTAAAAGCTCGTTAGCAGCTACCCTGTAATCCCTAACTATATCTCCCCAGCCAGAAAAGATGCGAAAAAATGGAACTATAAATGGCTCTAGCAGGATCCGGTCTCCATCCTCCAGCTTATCCCGTATATCCAGCCACGGGACAACCTTATTTTCACATTTTAGCCTCTTTGCTAATGCTAAAACCGGAGAATCACGTATGAGATGCGGCGAATTCGACAGATAAGGGTTAAAATTAACTACATGCATCTTTCCAGCCTTGGTGGTGGCTATAAGCCGGGAAAAGGGCATTACCCTTTGTTTTATGCTGCTTAGCTTGGTGAATACGCCTGGATCACCATAGCCAATGAATAGTGCCTTCCCGCCATTAGTAAGGGCTGCCCTTATCCTATCAAGAAAGCCGCTAAGCTCAAGTGGCAGCAAAGTGGACTCCCCACGTGGCAGCTTTATTCCGGCCTTTTTCATGAACGCCTTTGCTTCACGGAGCTGCTCGCGAGTTAGGCTAATGAGCTTATAGCCCTTTGCACCGTAGATCTTGTTGTTTACATTTACGAGCCTAACGCCATTTAGCATTGGCAGGCATTGTATGCATACAATTGTGTCGTATCTTTTAAGGGGGCTAAAGAGCATGGGGTCCTCAATAATATCCGGCTTCCAGCCTAAAAATCGCATCTTTTTCGCGTCTGGCCCTATGACTGCCACTTCCTTCCCGCCCATAGCTTCCTCAAGTGCAAGCGAGAGCAAGTTCCCGCAGCAGCCGGCAAGGCTAACCTCAAACATCACTAAAGGGACACGCCTATCTAATTTATAACTTCCGGATACGTAATGGCAGCATGGCCTTTGAAGGCTTAATAGTTGCGCTGGCTGCCATAAACGCATACCTTTGGGTGCTAAACCGGCGAGTGCATGCCCTGCCAGCCAATGCAGCACATAAGGAGAGCTGGCTCAAGGACGAGGAGCTGCTGCCTGTTGAAAAGGGGTAACAATTAAAAACTGCCATGTGGTATTCTGTCCCATGCGCCGTATAGCCGCCATGCTGCTGCTTTTTGCTGCCGCAAGCGCCATGCCAATAGCAATTGGGTTCAGCTATGCCAACAGCAGCTATTTCCTTCAGGGCAAGGAATACAGCGTTACAGTCACCATCACCAACGAGGCAAGCGTGAACGACAGCATTGATGTTTATCTTGACACCGATGGCAAGGCGCTCCTTGTTAATAATAGCTCCAGATACAAATACAGTATAGCCAGCCTCAGCTCAAATGCCAGCAGCGCGAAAAGCATAGGGATAACGGTCACTAATTCAGCAAAATTTGGCAGCTCCCACGAACTATGTGCTGAAGCATATGATTCAAATGGCACCAGCAGCGAGTCCTGCCTTGTCATGGCAGTGCCTGGCTTCAGTGGGATTAGCGCATCGCTGGGCTATACCCCATCTAAAAATGCAACCGCTACGCTTACCGTGAGCGGCAAGACTTCAAGCGGCGCTTCCACCACACGCTTCAACACAAGCTATTTTGTGTATAATGGTAGCACAACCTGCGCCAATGGCTCAGGAAATGGCACAAGCTTTAAGGTCAGCCTGTCAAACTGCACAACTGGGCTGTATGACGTTGCAGTTAGTTCAACAGCCGACGGCTATACGCGCAGCAAAATTATACGCGGCTTCTTCCTTTACCGCACCCTCTCGCTGAGCGCTACCTTCTATCGTGTTGAGCTGTTTGGCTATGAGCGCCCAATAAGCGAGATTGGCAGCGCCAGAGGCAGTGATGAGATACACGTTTGGGGGTATGCAAACTATGATGATGGCACAGCCCTCTCATGGCCCCCGGACAGCTTTTCCAGCCAGCCACTCTCACTTACCATTGGGAATAGCACTTACTACACTCGGCCGCACGAGGATGGGAAGTTTTACTTTGCGTTCAACGCGCCAAAGGAGACTGGCAACTATACTGTGAAAGTCATTGCCCATGGTGCACACTCGCTTAATGCAGAGCTGGACTACACACTAACTGTCAATAACATAAAGTCATACATGCCAAAAAAGGAAAACATCACAGAAGTGCTTGGGAATATTGGCCTGTCAATATTGGGGAATGGCACAATGTTCAATGTTACCGTATCAAACAGGAACTTAATCTCAATTACTGGAAAGCCCACTATAATCGGCACAAGCCAGTTTATTGCCAGTGAGCCCCCAAGCGACAGCGTGCTTGGCATGAGGAACAGGACCTACCCTTTAGCGGTAAGGCCAAGGAGGTATACCAGGCCAGGGAACTACTCCGTGGATGTGGGCTTTGCTACCATATACGGGACCGTAAGGAAAAAAATCTGGCTTAGCGTGCCATCCCCGCCAATTGACAGCTCAAAAGTCAGTGTCCTCCGCTATTTGGAATATTCGAACCGCTCCAAGGTCTTCCTTAAGGCAATAAACCCGCTGCCAACAGAAGCAACTGTGGCCATAATAGAGAAAATAAGCAAAGCAGCCATCCCCTCCCTTGTAAGCATACCGGAGCTAGTTGCATCCTGCAATAGCACCAACTACAGCTGCAAGCTCGGCTATGTCCTTAGCAGGGGGAGCTGCAGCGACTGCTACCTTGTGGGCGGGAACCTCTCCTCCAACTGCACTACAAGCTGCACTAACCGCACTGCCCCCGTGTTTTCCCCGCCTTACACGAAGCTTATAAGTGCTGACCCAACCGTGGAATGGGACCTCAAGGTGCCAGCAGGGGGAGCCCGGGAAGTTTCGTATACAATTAACAAGCTTGCTAATGCCTCATGGTTTTCTGAGCCAAACTATAGCTATTCTATTGCCGAGGCTGTGCCAACCCCTATGCCACCGGCACCAACCTCCACACCAACGGCTGTGCCAACAGCTCCCCCAAAAGAGAAGGCAAGCAATAGCCTGCCTTTATCCCCCCTAATTGCTGTGGGCGTGGTATTCCTTATCATTATTATGGGCATTGTGCTGGGGGCATGCCTGCTGCTTAAGAAAAAGGACGAGGTAAGCGAGTTCCTTGAGAAATACCTGCCCAAAGAGCCGGAGGTGCCAGAAGAGGAGCGTGAGCGCGAGAGGCTGAGGAAGCTGTTTGTGGAAGGGCCAAAGAAGGTGTCTGATGCGCTTACTCCTGCGAAAAAGGAGGAGGGGCCAACCCGCTTCTCCCCAAAGATAAAGGAAGCGCCGCTAAAAAAGGATGAGCCCACGAAACCAGTGGGGAGGCAAACGGGTAACAATTTAAACCCTCACACAAATAACTAAAAGGGGCAATGAAATTCCCTATGAGTGCTGAGCTCCGGCGATGAGGACAGACGGGCGGGTTGAGCCCCTAGATTTTGGTGGCAACGATGGCAACAAAGATGGATGAGGAGATCATTTTCTCGCCGCTACACGCGATTTTTGTATTTTTTTTAATTGGCTTTCTTGCACTGGCAGCCCTTTTTGCCATTATTGGCTATCTTTCATTTAACATTTAACCCTCATGACCCTGCTGTCAAAAGAAAGGGTGTATGGCTCTCCTGGGGCATATTTGCCGCGGCAAGTTATGACAGCGGTTGTCCCAACTATTAGGTAAGGCACATTGGAGCTGCATGGCGCCCCTGCCTCAAGGAGGGTTATGTTGCCAAGCCTTATTTTTTGCTTTTCAAGGCTATGGGCAGTTACAACCATCTTGGCTGGGAAGCAAATGGCATGGTAGCTCCCTTCAAAGGCAACTGCTGCTGGCGCTTTCGGGACAACAACAGCAAAAACCAGTGCCATCCCCACTGCCAAGATCGCCAAAATGGCAAGCGGGACGGCAAAGGCATATTGCATTTGCTGCTATGCCCTCCTTACCAGCCAAAACGACAGTGCCGCCAGCGCAAAGAAGACGACAACGGGGATTGCCTGTATCCATTCCATATGCCCCCTAATGCAGCGGTAGAATATAAAAAGGTGGCACTTTGGGCTAATTGTTGCGGGCTCTGCACATGGAATACAGGGCCGCGGCCGAGATTCGAACTCGGGTTAGGGGGACCACAACCCCCCGTACTAACCAGGCTATACTACCGCAGCCACCATGTTGTGCCAAGGGCACTATTTGCGTTCCGGCAGGGAACGCATGCTGTATCTTTCCCCGGGGTTTTTCCGCGTTCGGCGGAAAAAGGCCGCTATACTACCGCAGCCACCATGTTGTGCCAAGGGCACTATTTGCGTTCCGGCAGGGAACGCATGCTGTATCTTTCCCCGGGGTTTTTCCGCGTTCGGCGGAAAAAGGCCGCTATACTACCGCAGCCACC
>WALL01000031.1 GCA_015522845.1 Nanobdellati archaeon | reverse complement strand
GTCTAAGAATTAATAAAAAGTGAGAGTTCTTGCTGGTCGGCGCCACTCCCCCTTAAAGCAGAAAAAAAGTGTGAGGCCCCAACTCCCCACAGCAAAAAGCCAAAAAATAAGCATATGGCAGCTAAACTAAGGGCGGGTGGTAAAAAGTGAGTGTGTGGGGGTTAGCTATGGCTAGCTTCTCAGCAGAAGAGCAAAAGTGAGTGCCGCCTATAGCAGCAAGAAGAAGGAAAAAAGGCGAGGGTGAATCGGTCGACGTTGTGGTGGCCTGGCGGTAGGAATGCTTGTTTGGCTAAAAGTGAGAGGGCATTATGGCTCTTCCCTTAATATGAAAAAAGTGAGTGCTGCGCTCAGGGAGCAATAGCTAGAGCAAACGGCAAGCTGCAGCTAGGCAGTGGTAGGCATTGGTAATATTACGTAATATTACGTAAAAAGCATTGGTAATGTTACGTAACATAACATATATATTTAACAAAAATAATATAAGGGCATGGGCATTCTGGAGCTAATATTCAGGGGAAAACATAAGGCTGAAGAGGAATCTGAGCTAAAAAAGTCCCTTGCCGGCCGCGTTTCTGAAGAGGATGCTGGGAGGAAGGCACTTCTACTTGAAGATATTAACGTAAAAGAGCCTAAAATGTATAGCCCGGCTGTAGAACACCCCCTATTGACTATACAAGACCGCATATCAAAGCTTGAAGACATTTATCGCTCCCTAAACGGCAAGCTTAGCGAGATGAATACTAAAATAGCCACAAAACAGGATATTAAGGAAGTAAAAGCACTGGTTAGCCAAGATATCTTAAATGGCGAGCAAGTGATTGCTGGCATAGACAGCCTTGGAAGCCGTCTTGAAAAGCTGCGCACGGCACGGGAAGTGCTAACGCGTCAAGTCGACGAGACGACACGTCAACTGACACGTAAAGCAGAAACCCTTAGCAAGGTAGATAAGGAAATTAGCCTTTTAGAATGCGACCAAAATATATTAAATGCACTAGGAGGGGGGGACAAGAGCACCATTGAGCTTGCAAAGGAGCTGTCGCTTACGCGGCAATATATATGGGGCCGGCTGAAGGAGCTGCAGGCAGCGGGTTATGTAAAGTCAATAAAGAAGGGGCGCAAGACAAAATACCATTTAGTAAAGTTTACGTAAACTTTACGTAATATTACGTAACCTACCCCCTTTATTCCGGTATTCCAGCCGCTTCCTTAAGCCGGTTACATGTGCGGCACCAACTACAATAAGAATCCTCTGAAATGGCTGTTGGGCAACTGCCCTTGCCATATACTCGTCCCTTTCTGTAACAAGGGTGGCATACAAGTTGGGGAGCTCTTGTTTGAATTTTGCCATAAGCTCGTCTTTCTGGCTGATTATGGAATCGAGCTTTTCCTTATTCCCTGCCTCAAAAGCCCCAAAAAGAAGGTTCCATCCAAGCTTCGCCTTCTCGCGAAGCGTCATGCCGTGCAGCGCCCGCCGCAGCGTTATCCGTATGTCCTGGTCTATCAGCGCGACGGGGATGTTGTGCTTCCTCGCCTCCCTAACTGCCGCTAGCATCTCAGATCCTGCCCGCACGCCGGTTGTGCGCGCCGCGCGCTGCTGGAGGGAAGATAGGAGGTTTACAAATACCCCTTTTGCCCGAGGCTTTGCCCGCCTTGAGATTGCAATAAACCGCCCCATATCGAGCTCGATTGCAACAAGCTCTGGCTTGAAGCTTTGTATTTCCCTTCTAACAGCAGATATGGAGCTGTGCAGGACATGACCAGTCCCAACTATTGCTATCTCCTTATTCCTCGAAAAAAAACGCTCCGCTAAAGCCATATAACAACCTTTATAAACCCCTTCTGCTTATTAGTAGCGGCGCTTATAAGCGTTTTTATGGAGGGAGCCAAATGATGCACATTTCAGAGATGTACGGCATCGACATATACTCAGAGAATGCCAGGTATGTAGGCAAGGTAAACGACATTATACTCAATCTAGAGACCGGAAAAATTGTCCGCCTTACTACCGAGCCGCTACGCTCGGTTTCAAAGGAGAAGGCAAAAGCTGTCCTTAAGGAGAAGAGCGTCCTTTACAAGAATGTCGCGGCGGTTGGTGACATTGTGATATTGGGCGCGGCAAGCGCAGCCTACGAGGGCGAGGAAGAGCAGCCCAAGGCAAGCAGCTATGCCAGAAGGCGCAGCCTGCTTGGAAGGACTAGGTAAAGGCGCCCCGCAGCTTTGCAAAGTAGCTATCTGTAAGCCTTACCAGCCTTGCTTTTTCTTTGCTTTTCCTAATTGCTATAACTGCCTTGTGGCTTGCCCTTACGCTCTTTAGCCCGTCTGCAACAACTGTTATGCCGGGATTTTGGCGTGCGAAGGAGATTGAAACCGTTTCGTCCCCGCTTAACACTATGCTCTTCAGCTTTGACAAATGGGGATTGATAAGCGTGAGCGTGATGACAGCTGCACCCGGCTCAACCACTGGCCCCCCGCAGCTAGCGTTATAGCCAGTAGACCCCGTTGGGGTAGCCACAAGAACCCCATCGCAGACAAACTGCCCAAGTTTGTGGCTGCCAACCGCCACATTTAGGCGGAGGGCCTTGCCAATAACCGAGCTTGCTACCAAGACGTCGTTTAATGCCTCCCCCTTTTGTTTTCCAACAGAGAATTCTAGCTTCTCCCGCTCATCTACTGAATACCTGCCCTTTTCAACTGAAATAAGCGCCTTTTCCATGTCCTTTTCCTTGTTGGGAGCAAGAAACCCGAGTTCCCCAAAGTTAAATGCAATTATGGGCTTCCCCGGGTATTTCATCTCTGCATAAAGTATGGAGCCGTCACCACCAACTGTAATCACATAGTCGGGGCGGCTGCTTACTATAGACCACCCCCTTAGTTCCAGTATTCTCATTACCCCTTTCTTGCCCTTGAACTTCGGGGCAAAAAGCAGCGCAGCCCTCATGATTAGGTTTATTAAGCAGCGGGTATTTATTTGTGCATGCAGATTTCGGAACGGGAGCTGGAGCTGAGGAAGAGCGATTTTGTCAGGATAGTCAAGCTGGCGGAGGAGTCAAAAGGGGTTATCTCGCTTGGGCCTGGGGAACCGGATTTCACAACCCCCGCATTCATACGCCAGGCAACAAAGCGTGCGCTTGATGCAGAAAAAACCCACTATTCCCCAATTAGCGGCAGAAAAGAGCTGAAGGAAGCGGTTGCTGCAAAGTTCAGGCGGGAGAAGCATATTAGCATAGACCCCGAAAGCCAAGTTATTGTAACCTGCGGCTCAAACGAGGCCTTGCTCCTAGCATTCATGGCTGTCCTGGACCCCGGGGAGGAGGCGCTTGTCCCTGACCCCTGCTTTCTGTCTTATATACCAACTGTGGAGTCGCTCAATGCTTATCCGGTCTCCGTGCCCCTTCTTGAAGAGGACGGGTTCCAGCTGAGGGGGGACAGGGTACGGGCTGCAATAAGGGACCCAAAGCGCGTTAGGGCAATTATATTAAGCTCCCCCAGCAACCCAACTGGCACGGTCTTCAAAAGAAAAAGCCTTGAGGAGCTGGCGGACCTAGCCATAGAGTACGATTTTTTAGTGTTTATGGACGAGGCATACGAGAAGTTTGTCTACAAGGGAAAGCATATCTCAATGGCGTCGCTAAACGGGATGGAAGACCGCGTTGTAACCTTCCAAAGCTTTTCAAAGAGCTATGCAATGCCTGGCTATCGGATAGGATATGCTGTAGGGCCAGAAAAGATCATAGGGGCAATGACGCGCCTCCATACCTATGCGGGCCTATCCGCACCAACCATGAGCCAAATTGCAGCCACCCGTGCGCTCACCGGGCCACAGGGCTGCATTGCAAGGATGAAAAACGAGTATAACCGCCGTAGAAAGCTTGTCATAAAGCGGATTTCAGATATTGGGGGGCTTGAGCTGGTTGAGCCAGACGGCGCTTTCTACGCTTTCCCAAGCATCCACTTCAAGAAAAGGGGAAAGCTAATGCCCTCTGCAGTGTTTGCGGAGGCGCTGCTAAAGAAGGCAGGCGTCCTTGTTGTGCCCGGCACAGAATTTGGGCGCTATGGCGAGGGATTCATAAGGATAAGCTATGCAACAAGCTATCCCTTAATCAAAGAGGCTATGGACAAGATGGAGGATTTTGCTTCCGGGCTTGGGCTGTAGCAATTGTTTATAGGTAAATAATCTATTTACCTAAATGCTTATATTCTGGTATTGTATATATTGTGTTGTGCACTTTGACCGTGTGGCTGCAGTACAAGAAAGCATTAGCTATTGCTCATACTACTCCCCTAGGACTCCTGCATCAGTTGCGTCACACCTAAAGGCTGCCGTCCCAGGGTTCTACCCAAAGACCCCAGCTTCAAAACTAAAGAAAAAGCTTGGCTTGCTTCTAGCTCCGGCCTTGGAACTGAATTTGCTTGTAAAATACACTCCAAAAGACAAGATTTGGCCGCGCGCAAGGGAGATGGTAGCAAAGAGTGCAAAGGCGCGCAGTGAGGTGCTCCCGCGCAACCTATCTGAGCTTTACCAAACCAACTTCCTTTACCTAGCCCCAGACCCCTCGCTTCCTGTTATCTCCCTCCCAAGGCCAGATTTGGAATTGAATTTTGAGCTGTGTGCTTTAATGCATCGCTTTAAAAAGCCAAAAAATTACACTTGGGAAATGCTTAACTTGCTGCTGTGCGCGGCCAACAAAAAACAAAGGGATGACTTGCGCATCCACCTCTATATCCTGCCTTTTGATTACGATGAAATTGAGTTGCTGGAGCAAGTTTTAGAGTTTGGGTTTGCTTTCGCTGGCTTGCGCTTCCCTTTCAAGCCAGATACTAGTGAGGCAAAGGGGTTCCTTGGCAGACTAGCACTTGGGAAATGAAAAATTAGAAAAACTTATAAGGGAGAGTTATAATATTATAGTTGAACAGTGTTCAATAAACACAATTAACTTTTAAGGCGTAACTTATGTATGAGAATGAAGTCCTTAAGGAGATCCAAAAGCATAAAAGAGGAATTTGGCTGCGTGAGCTAGCCCGAAAGTCAAAAGTTAGTCCAGCAACCATTTGTAACTATATTTATGGCTATTATAACAATAGTGGGGAATTCGTGAGACCCACCCTAAGAAGCCACGTGCGGCTAAAAAGATATGGCAGCCACTCAGTCACTATGATCTTTCCAAGGTAAGCAGCCCAGCCACAATAGTGGAACTAAGGGGCCCGCCACAATTTTTAACCCCAACAAGCAAAATCTAGCTAATGGCACATATGGCACTTAAGCTTTTGCTGTGCATACCTAAGGGAAAAGCTACCAGCTATAGCGAGCTTGCAAGGGCATGCGGCACATCCCCCCGCGCCATTGGCAGAATTATGAAGCACAATCCCAACACTAAGAAATACCCCTGTTATAAGGTTGTATGTGCGGATGGCACGCTTGGCGGCTATTCCGGTGGTGGGAGCAAGGCCATGAAGCTCAGGAAAGAGGGCATCCCAGTTGTTGGGAACCGCATTCCCAACTTCCAAAATTACTTCTTCAGCTTTGCTAAGATGGCAAAGGCAGCCAAAAACAATAGCGGAGCGCAAGATCCGCTAATAGGCATTTAGTTAGATAGCGGGGCAAGGATTGCGCACCGGCGTCTTGGGGGCTGCGCCCCCGCTACCCCTGGAAGAACCCCCCCACCTGAGTATAAAAACAGGATAGCGGGGCAAGGATTTGAACCTTGGACCTTCGGGTTATGAGCCCGACGAGCACTCCTAGCTACTCCACCCCGCTTCGTGGCATTATTCTGTTTGCGGCCCTTTTTAAGCATATTGCTTGTCCGGGCCGAACAAGCCATACAACAGTATTGGCGTGGCAACAATTGAAATCATAATTGCCATCACAACCGAGGAAAACAGCATCCCTTCTGCTGGCCCGGCAAGAAGGCCAAGCGACTTTGCAGTAGCTATTATGACAAGGTCAACACCCCCCCTTGGCAGCATTCCAATCCCAACAAGGAGCGCATCCCCCTCGCTTAGGCCGCCAAGCCATGCGCCAAAATATGCGCCAAGCAGGTTAGCTGCAAGGATAGCGCCAACAAGTATAAGGACAAAGTTGTTTAGTATGGGCGTTGCCATTAGCCCAACCCATGCGAAGAAGAGGGGAACAAATATCCCATAGGTAAGCGACGCAATCTTTTCGTAGAATATGCTTTCGCCAAGCCGGGTCTTTGATATTATTATTCCCGCAAAGAATGCCCCAATTATTCCATTTAGCCCAATTATCTCAGCAAAGTAAACAAGCCCAAGCATCACAACAAACACAAGCGTAAACTGCGCTTCCTCGACTTCAAGGAAGCGGCTCTTGCTTATTATGCCTGGGAGTGCCTTTTCAGCTAGGTAAAATATTAGGAAGAACGCAAGCGTAAGCGAGGTTATGCCAACTGCCTTTGGTATGTCCACGAAGGTCGTTGTAGCTAGCGTAATTACAAGGGTAAACACAAAAAGCCCTATGAATGAGTCAAGGATAGACGACCCAAGAAGCACGCGGCTTCCCTCTGTATTCAGCTTGTTCATATCAATTAAGGTCTTTACGGTTGTTATGATGGAGGAAGTGGAAAGCGCTGCTGCCATGATAAGCATTTGATTAATGCTTAGCGAGACACCAGGGAAGAGCTCGCCAATATGTGATACTATAAAAAGGATAGCAACAAACGGGAACAGGTACCCAAGGAAAGACACGGCAATGGTCGCAACCTTGTTCCTTAGTATGTCCTCTAGGCGTATTTCCTTTATTCCCGCAACAAACAGCAGCAGCAGCGCCCCCAGCTCCCCAAACAGGGCAATCTCTGGCGTTGGCGACACTACGCCGTGCATCGGCCCAAGGAAGATCCCAGCTACAATGTAGCCAAGTATGCTTGGGAGGTGCAGCCTTTCCATGAGCTCCCCAAATAGCTTGGCAGTCAGCAGCAAAATGCCGATCGCGAGGAGAAATTCCATACGCAGGGACTACACACAGCATCTTATTAACTTTTTGCATGCTGTGCGCTTGCAAAGTATGGCCGCTTTGGCTTTCTGCCAAGGGCGAGCCAGCCAACATACCCCAAAACAAACCTAAGCCAAAGGCGCAGGTAGCCAACTTTTTTCATTCTCCGCAGGGAGGTACGCACAGCAATATCCCGCTTGAATACTTTTTTTCCCTTTATCCGGAAGGACAGCTCTGTGTCCTCGAGCATTGACATCTTCTCATCAAATCCCCCCACCTTAAGGAACTCCTTTCGCCGGTAGCCACAGTTGCTCCCGCTAAACTGGTAAAGCCCAACAAGCGAGCCAAGCCAGTAAAGCCAATCTTGGTTTACCTTAAACATAACCTTATCTATTAGGCCCCCGCCTATGGGCCGAACTACCCCGCCTGCAGCAACAACCCGCTTGTCCTTAAACACTTCTGCATATTGCTTTGCCCAGCTTTTAGGGACGAAGGTATCGGCATCTGTGAACAGGATCACATCCCCCTTCGCTGCCTTTGCACCTAGGTTCCTTGCAGCACCTGCCCCGCGGTTTGCAGTGTCTTTGATTACGTGACCGTACCTCTTAGCAATCTTTGCTGTGCTGTCGCTGCCCCCAACTACGATTATAATCTCACAGCCCTGTCCAGAAAGCCGCCTAAGGCATTTAGAAATTGTCTTTTCCTCGTTGTACGCTGGCACCACAACAGAAAGCATGCTAGTCTTCTTTCTTTTTCTCATTGGATGCTAGTGAAGAGATGTAGCCAGCGACGATATTCCTGTCCCTCTTCGAATAGCTAAAAAGCCCAGTAGAGTTAAGGACTCCCTTGTTTTTTTTGAAATCATCGCTAAAGTCAGCAGGGTACATAGAATAAAGCCTTTCAGCTTTTCTTTTAAGTATTCCCGTTGTCTGCTTGCCCATAGCATCACTTTTCAATAACCGTTATTGGGATTTTTCCAACCTCGAATTCCCTTGTTGCAACGTCCAAGGGGCGCTCTCCCTTTTTTGGCTTTATTAGCGGGGGGGCCCCCATTGCCAGCTGCAGCGCCCTTGCACCAAGTATCCTTGCCTCCTCAAACCGAGTGTATCCCATATGCCCACCCAAAACTCATCTATTGTAAGGCAGGCCCTTTATAAGCGTTGCTATAGGAATGCCTTTGCATCGGTGCGCTCCTTGGCGAGCTGGCAGCTTGCGCAAAGCTCTCCCATAGTTGGCTTGCCGCAAACCTTGCACTTGTTCCCGTTTGCCTCAACCCACGCCCCAATGGTTGGGAACTTCACAGGAAGGGCAAAGTTAAATGATCCTGTGCTGACAAACACGCCCTCCCCTATCCCGTAGTACGGGATCTTTCTTTCAAGCTCCCCCACGTATGGGGTTGTCTCGCAGATCGCCCTAGCATCTTTTGGGATTAGCTGGAGGATCACTTTGTTGTGGATCTGCTTCAGTATCCTTTGGTCAATGCCACTTGGGTCTTGCTCAACTATTATTGAGAACACCTTGAATTTCCGGCCCTCCTTTGCAATCCTGGCGATTATGTTGCCTTTCCCTGTCTCCTCTGGGGAGAGGTAGTTGTGTGCCTCTTCAACAAGGACGCCCGCTGGCTTGTAGCGCTCCCATTCCTTCTTGTCCTTTGTGCATGCGTGCTTGTATTTCTTAAATATTGACTGTGCAACCATGGTTGTTATTATTTTTGCTGTCTTGTTGCTGACAGACGAAACATCAATGACATACCAGATGCCGCGCGTAACACCATCCAAGAGCGCACTTATAAAGCCATTTGGGCCGTGCACCCAAACATCATCATCGCGGAATAAGCCCGTTACTTTCCGCTTGGCAGCGCCAACAACAGCATCAGCACCATAGCCGCTGAACCCAACCTCTTTTATTATTTCCTCAACTGGCGTATTCTCAAGGTAGCTAACCCACTCGCCATGCTTCTTTGACCATAGCTGCCAAAGGAAATTCATCTGCGTGTCTTCCTTAAACGAGTAGACTTCTGTGAGGTAGCTGGGGTAAACATCATGGAAAGACACCTCAAGCTCTTTCTCAAACGGGTCATTGCTTCCTGCCCCAAGCGTATAGTGGAAGACGCGCGGCGCGCCAATCTGGTTAAAGTGCTTTAGGTCATCATAATATTCCCCATGTGTGTCAATGATGACCCCCCCTGCAAAAGGCTCGCCATCCCCCCTTATGGTTACATTAAGCAGCACCTTTGCAGCATTTGTCTTTCCTGAGTTTGTCCAGCCACAGAGCAGCCAGTGGGTTATGTAAGCCCTCTTGCTGAACCCCACAGTGGTATCAAGCTTTTCAGAGCCGCTGCGCACATAAGCAAAGTCCAGCTTTGGAAGCCCGAGCACGCCAAAATCCTCATGCTCGAGTGTTTCCACCACGTCGTTGTGCCGCGGGATTGTCTTGTAACCAATCACTTTCTTATTGCCAGCAGGGCGGTATTCCATGAGTATGCTTGCCGTTGCATAAAGCAAGTACCTTTCCTCCTGGTCAAACGAATATTCCTCTGCGCTATACCTGGCACGGAGCGCAGTGTCCATTGGCAGCTCGCTTAGCGAAGTCACAAATATGTAAAACGCCTTGCCGTCGCTCTTAATCTTATAGAAGCCCTCTTCCTCAACAGGGCCCTCTACAAAGAAGTATGCCTTCCGCTTCTCGCCATCGAAATAGTCAACCTTCCCAACCTTCACTTGTTACCCCTCTGCCTGAACTTATCATACCAGTACTCATTTTCAATGTCTCTCTTTATCAATTCATATGCTTCGTGTGGCAGGCCCGCCTCCGCCACTTTCTGCTGGATAAACAGCCTTGCCCGATCTTTGTCCACCGGCCGCATTACACTATCCGTGTGCACTGCCCCAAGGGGGTAGGGATAGTCCCGATATTTTGGGTCAAGCGAAAATAGCGCAGCCTTAGACAGCTCACTGGCTATCTTTTCCTTTTGCTCTGCAGGGTTCAGCTCGCTAATAGAAAACGGGAAGTCAACACGGAAAGCATAGCTCCCCCTTGGGGCAAATGAGGCAAACATAATCTCAGCCAGCGGCTCCCTTCCCGGGTATTCCTTAACTAGGGGATAGCAGAACCACGGCCGCACGTCCTTCCCGTACTCCTTTGCCCGCATCATGAGGAAAGATGAGGCCGAGTAGCGGTTTATGCGCATGCCGCTCCGCTTGCTTATGCCAACGACATTAGGGTGGATCTTAATAATCTCTTTCTCATAAAAGCTTTGCATGCTAAGGGCACCATCTATTAGCAGCAGGTCCCTGTCGTCAAGCCAGCCAGCCTTTAGCTGCTCGCGGATGAACCTGGTTTCCTCACGCTTTAGGTAGTTTCCCTTTTCGTAGAATTTCCTGCTGACTATGTCCTCCCCCTTTGCCTCATCCTCTAAGAAAAGAACAAACTTTTCTCCTGCTGCAGACTTTATTGTCTTCCCTTGCTTTGCCAGCGGGTCAAACTCAACAAGCCGGGCCTTTAGCTTGACAAGCCCAATCCCCCAGTAAGGGGTATCGAATAAGGAGATGCTGCCGCCATCAACGGCCATTACCCTAAACCTTTCCCTTACCTTCAGGGGATTGTAGTTCACAAAGCTGCCTGCACTAAGGGGATAAAGCCCATACGCCCTTGACTCTGCAGACTTCATCTTGGTTGGGGGGAGAAGCTTGCCCTCATCATACTTCTGCCCGAGATATTGGAGCAGCCCGTCCACAGCCATGCTATAGTTTTGGAGTGCGTATTTAAAAGCAGCAAGCCTATGGCTTGCCGAGGATTATAAACCTAGCCGCCAAAAGCAACTAATGCACCTTATCCCCGGGAAGCCAGCCTTGCTGGCATACGGTGCCCTCATTGTGGGGGACTTGCACATAGGCCTTGAAGGCAGCCTTGAAAAAGGCGGGCTCCATCTGCCTTCCCAAACACAAAGCATGCTATCAGGCCTCCTAGGCCTGCTGCACCAGACAAGGGCAAAGCGGCTGTTCCTTCTTGGCGACATCAAGCACACCATTGGGCGGGTGAGCCCACAGGAAGCCCGCGAGATTCCGCACTTCCTTTCTGCCCTTTCTGCTGAGGTGCAGCTGGCGGTAATCCTTGGCAACCATGACGGCGGGCTAAAGCCCCTGCTTAAGGGGATAGACAGCTATGGCCCCCGCGGGCTCGTGTACAAGAAGCTGCTGCTCTTTCACGGAAATGCGAAGCCGCGCTCGGATGATATAAGCGCGTCCTCCCAGCTCATTGCATCCCACTGGCACCCCATGGTTGAGTTTAGGGATGCGGCTGGTGCTTTAACCAAAGAGAAGGCATGGATAGAGGCGGAGGCCTTTGGCAAGCCTTTATTAATCATTCCTTCCTTTAATAGCCTGCTTGGGGGGATCCCATTCACCAAAATAAGCGAGAGCTGGGTAGACCTCTCGCATGCAAGGGCAACCCTCCTTGATGGAACTTATCTTGGAGAGCACCATGGGCAGGACTTATCCGGCAAAGCCAAGGGCAAGGGGCAGCAAAGTCCCCTTCACAAAGCGCGAGGAGCCAACAAAGTCAGAGAAGAAAGTGCTTAGCCTGTTTTCAAAGATAGTTGGCGCAGACATCCGGTACCACGAGGAAGGCCGGGGCGAGAAGGTACAGATAACCTACGGAAGGAAGCACGACCCCCCTGCGTTCGAAAGCGAGGGGCAATTCTTTGCCCATTCCGGAAAAATTGAGGTAAAGCCGGGGGAGCGCTTTACCCCTGACGGGCGGTTTGTGCACCCCCAGACAGGCACGGAGTATGCGCTTGAGATAAAGGGCAACCTGCACATGGACAGCGGCAACATGGGCCTGCAGAAGCTGCTTAACATCATACACAAGTATGGGGACAACCCCCTGATAATAATTGCTCAAAGCCTCAACATGCCTAAGAGGCTTCCGGAAATGGTATCCCGTGAAAACTTATTTGGCGATGAGCGGCTGCCTGCCTATGTGTTCCCCCGTATAATACGCAAGAGCGGTGGGGAATGGGAGAAGAGGCCAATCTACATAATAAACTGGAAAGACGTATTGGAGAAGGCGAACAAGCATGTTTAAGCAAGCAATTGTTTTAAGGACCGACCTCAACATGGGCAAGGGCAAGATGGTTGCCCAGGGAAGTCATGCCTCATTGGCGGCCTATCTGCGTGCAGCAAAGCAAAAGCCACAGTGGGCAGAAGCGTGGCTGGCGGAAGGCATGAAGAAGATTGTGCTCCGCGTAGGGTCAAAAGAGGCACTTGTCCAGCTGTTCGAGGAAGCAAGGCGGGAGCTTCCGGCCGCGCTCATAACTGATGCCGGGCACACCCAAGTTGAGCCTGGCACGCTAACTGCGATGGCTGCCGGCCCCGCCCCTGAGCCGGAGATAGACAAGTTCTTTTCAAGATACAGGCTGTTGTGATATCATGAAGGTAGGCATGAAAACCTATTCAAGCCAGCCGGAGCAACTTGTACCCCTTGCTGAGTTTGCAGATTATATAGGGATACCGGTTGTCCCAGCCACATTCCTTAAGCCCTTTTTAGATCTTGACTTTCCCTACTACATCCATGCAGCCCACCCGGGCTTCGGGGCGAATTTAGCAGATCCGGCACAGCAGGAACATAACCTCTCCGCAATCCGCGAGGCAATCGACGGCGGCGAGCTGGCACATCCCTACTTAAGAATAATCCAGGCAGACGAGACGGGCATCACAGCCAGCTACGGCGAGGGCGAGGACGAAACGGCCCACTTCACTCAATTCTCCAACATCCGCGCGATTGAGAAGGCAGGGGAGGAAAAGGGGGAACAGCAATGGACGCAATAGAGTGCATCAAGACGCGCCGCTCGATACGGAAGTTCAAGCCAGACCCGGTGCCGCGGAAGCTGCTGATGGAAATAATCGACTGCGGCAGGCATGCGCCCTCATCGCGCAATTCGCAGCCTTGGCAATTCATAGTTATCACAGGCAGCAAGCAGAAGGAGGAGCTTGCAGCAATAAGGAAAGAAACTGCCGTCCCATGTGATTGGGTGGTTAATGCGCCAGTTCTTATTGCTGTTTGTGTTGATTTGGAACGGTGCTCCCCAACGCGATGGATAGAGACTGGGTCGGTCGCAGCTGAAAACATGCTCCTTGCAGCACATGCCCTTGGGCTTGGCGGCTGCTGGGTAGTAATGCGCTACGATTTTAAGCCACAGCTAAACGCAAAAGCCCAGAAAGCCCTCGGCATCGGGGGCAACATAATGCCTGTTGCGGTCCTGGCGCTCGGCTACCCCGACGAGGAGCCGAAGCCAAAGCAGCTAAGGGACATACACTCGATGGTTAGGTAATATATACCTAGCTGCTAGAATAGCTATGGTGCTCTTATGAAGATGATGGGAAACTGCTCGCGCTGTGGCAGGTATGCAAAGCTGAAGAACGGCATCTGCAGCCGGTGCGAGAAGGAGCTTAAGGAAAAGGAAGGCAAGCAAGATGAAAACGGGGATTAAAGTTTCTGACGTCATGAAAAAGAAGGTTGTAGCTGTAAGCCCAGCTGACCGCTGCGAAAAGGCGCTTAGCTATATGGTTGAGCTTGATATTGGCTCAGTTGTAGTTGTAGAGGGGAAAAAGCCGGTTGGGATACTGACAGACAGCAACCTTCTTGAGAGGGTTTTTTATGCGGGCCGGGACCCAAAGAAGGCCAGGATAGCCGAAGTTATGACACACCCAATCAGGACAATCCCCCCAACTACGGATGTCGGGGAGGCAAGCAGGATAATGCGCGACCTTGGGGTGAAACGCCTCCCGGTTGTGCATAAGGGAAAGCTTGTTGGCATAATAACAGAATCAGACATAATCTCAATCTCCCCCGCCCTCTTTGAGATGATTGCCGAGGCAGTTGAGATGAGGTGTGGGATACCAGAAAAGGCAATAAGCAAGATGGAGATGAAATAAGTGTATGCAGAAGACATCATGACTGGCTCAGTATATTTTGTTGAGCCCACAGATAGTGTTGCGAGGGTGCGAAAGCTATTCCTGCAGCACAAGATTGCACACCTGCCGGTTGTAGGGCAGGGAAAGGTTGTTGGGATGGTAAGCGACAAAGAGCTAAGCGATGCGCTTTACCGGGAGCACGACCCAATAGATGCAGTCCCTGTGTCAAGGGTTATGCGGGAAAAGATAGCTGTAGCTGATCCCCACGACAGCCCAGAGAAAGTAGCAAAGGAGATTATGGGAAGCGGGGTAAGCGAGGCAACCGTATTTGGCGGGCCGGGCAGCAAAGTGCTTGGCATAATCACAAAGACAGACCTAACGCGCTATTTTGCAGCAAACTACAGCGGCAAGGCAGCCGTGCACAGCCTTATGAAGGCAGAGGTGAAGACAATTGGCCGCTTCCACTCAATATTTAGGGCAGCAAGGGAGATGGAGGAAAACGACATTGCCCGCCTTGTTGTTATGGACAGCGGCCCGGTTGGCATCATAACAGCACGCGACCTTGCAATGGCCACATACGGCTTAAGGCCAGAAAAGCTAGTGTATGCTACAGAGGATGGGGCAAGGCAGGTCCATTTCAAGCCCATAATTGTCGATGACTTAATGAGGCAGGAGCTGTCAACAATACCATCAAAAAGCGATGCAGCCTCTGCTGCCAAGCTAATGCTTGAGCGCGGGATAGGCTCACTTATTGTCATGGACGGGACCAAGCTTAAGGGCATAATTACAAAGACGGACCTAGTAAGCTACCTTGCAAAGCAGGCATAGCGCAACAAACATACAAAGATTTATAAAGGGGCAGCCCAGTAATAGTACAGCTGCTTTTGGATGGCACACAAAGGCCTTAGGCCAATGAAGCTGTTGCCAACGCAAAGCAGTACAGCCCCGCGGGTCAGCCCGGCGAGCCAAGCAATGAGCTAGGGTGTTACAGCGGGGCAACACCCCATACACAGTCGTGGTTGAGGTGATAGCAGAAACCCCCGAAGGGGTCATTATAACTGTCCATGTTGTGCCAGGCAGCAAGTCATTTGCTGTTGTCGGCACAGACAAATGGACACAAGACGTAAAGGTTAAGTTAAAAAATAAAGCAATTGGAGGGAAGGCAAACCACGAGCTCGTTAGCGAGCTGGGAAAAGCACTTTCCGCAGAAGTCAAAATCATATCTGGCCATAAGTCACGGAGGAAAAAGCTCCTGATTTCATCGGATATTATTTCGGTCAAAAAACTGATAGAATGAGCGAACAGGGATATGCCCCAAAGGTTGAAAGGCTGCTTTCAGACCTTCAGGATGCCCTAGATCATGGCGCAATAGCCGTTGTCGAGGGCCCAAGCGACGAAAAGGCACTTCGCAGCCTTGGAGTTAGGGGCAATATAGCCCAGCTCTCAAGGAAGCCCTACAGCGAGCTGGCCGAAGGCATTGCTGGCAAGGCCAGCAAGGCAATAATACTAACAGACTTTGACCGCTACGGCGAAAAGGCCGCAAAGGGCCTGCGGAACTCTTTTTCCAACGAGTGCATAGCGGCGGACCTAAGCTTTCGTGCCCGCCTTAAGGCACTGCTTGGCTATGTCGAGCTTGAGGACATCCCTTCCCTAATTGAAAATAAGATAGGAAGTGATGTTAGATGGGAAAAACATATATAGACACAATTAAATACCTGATAAAGGGGACAGTTGACATAGACGGCATTGTTGAGAAGCCAGACGTTGTTGGCGCGATTTTTGGGCAGACTGAGGGGCTGCTTGCAGACGAGCTTGACTTGCGCGAGCTCCTTAAGTCAGGGAAGATTGGCAGGATTGAAGTAGACCTAAAGGTAAGCAACGGGAAGTCTGTTGGAACGATAGAAGTCCCATCAAGCCTTGACAAGAGCGAGACCGCAATCATTGCCGCACTGCTAGAGACTGTAGACCGCATTGGCCCCTGTGCAGCCAAGATTAAGGTCAGCAAGATTGAGGACACGCGTGCGGCAAAGAAGAAGATAGTCATGTCCCGCGCCAAGGAGCTAATGAAGACGCTTGGCAAGAAGGAAACAAAAGAGCTTACAGAAGAGCTTAAGGACAGCATGAGGACAGCGAAAGTAAAGCTTTATGGGAAAGAGAAAATCCCGGCAGGCCCGGACATTGACAGCTCCAACGAGATAATTGTGGTTGAAGGGAGGGCAGACGTAATTAACCTCTTAAAGGCAGGGATAAACAATGTAATTTCCCTTAAGGGGGCAGTCATCCCAAAGACAGTGGCTGAGCTTTCAAAGAAGAAGGAAGTAACCCTTTTTGTTGATGGCGACCGCGGTGGGGATATGGCAGTCCGCAACTTTGTAGAAAGGGGCAGGGCAGCTTATGTTACCAAGGCGCCAGACGGCAAGGAAGTTGAGGAGCTAACACAGAAGGAAATACTAAAGTGCCTTAAGAGCAAGGTCCCCTTCAGCCGCTTTGCAGCTAAAAGCTCAGTTAAGACGCCAGTAAGGCCAAGGCACAGCGGGCATTTTAGCAAAAGGGAGCACGGCGCCAGCAAGCTAAGGCATGACAGCACAAAGGCCCCAGAGGAGCTGCAGAGGGCTTACGAGGCCGTTAAAGGAACAATGAAGGCAGTTTTGCTGAACAAGGACGGCAAGGCCATAAGCAAGGTCCCAGTCTCAGAGATAATAGACAAGATACGCACAGAGAAAGCAGTGGATAAGGTAGTATTTGATGGGATTATCACGCAGAGGCTAATTGACCTTGCAGCATCAAAGAATGTGAGCATGCTTCTTGGGCTAAAGAAAGCAAAGATAGACAGCAGGAAAGGCGTAACCATTTACACAATGGCTTAGGCGCCTTCCTTTTCTACTTCCTCTTCAATTGGGAGCAGTACATTGCCGGAGCGGTAGACCATTGCACCTATTACAAAGAGCGCTATCCAAAACATGAGCCAGGCACTGGGCGCCATAAACAAGCCAAGCGCAATGTCGCTGGTTATGGCACTTGGGGTAAGCCCAAACGCCTGCGCTGCAAGTTGCGGGTTTAGCTGTGCAAGCTCAAGCTGCTTTAGGAGCCGGAACATTGAGGCTATTGCGCTAAGCACACCAAGGGCTGCCCCGACGACAACAAGGGACCCGGTTACCTTTAGCAGGTGCAGCCGCTTTCCCCCAACCTTTAGGATTATTATCCTGTGCATATGCGCTACTAAGCCCCCTAGCTATAAAAAGATTTGCGCCAAAATGAAAGCGCGGGCCTGTGGTCTAGCGGTTATGACGCCGCCTTTACACGGCGGATATCGGCGGTTCGAATCCGCCCAGGCCCACCACAGCCTTTTTCTCGCGGTACTCGAAAAAGCCTTCCCCAGCGTTTTCCCTGCGGGAAATTCGCCAGGTGGGAAAATACACAGCATGCGTTCCCTGCCGGAACGCAATTAGCGCCTGCGGGCTTTAGCAGCTGTGCCGCTAAAGCCTAAACTCCATCTTCTCAAGCCGGATCATATCAAACTGGACGAGTATTGCAAGCCAGAATGATGCAACAAGCACCGCAACCAGCCCAACTATTATCAGGTAGCCAGTATTCATGCTAATCTCAAGAAGGCCCACCCTCTTTATTACAATTGAGGGGGGGATTATGTCTGCAAGCACAAGCACCCAGAGCACAAGCTCGAGGGCAATGAACCCAACCATCTCAACAGCAGTGAGCTTTGCAAGGTCAGCCAGCTGCTCTGGCTTGGCATGGCGCACGGCAGCTTTTTTCTTTGGCGCTTTTCTTTTTTTCCTTACAACCATATTGACACCTAAAACTTAACCTTTATCTCCCTTATTTCAACGAGCCCAAACACCTCTGACAGCAAGGCAATCCAAAAGCCAGCAACAAGTACTGCAAATAGCCCCGCAATTACAAGATACGCGCTGTTTATCTCTATGACCATCTCACCCATATTTCTTAGGATAAGCGTTGGGGGCATTATCCCAAGCTCCAGGAGGAGCCATACAATTGCCTCAAGTACCACGAAGCCAGCCGTTTGTAAGGCAACCAGCATAGATAAGTTCTCAAGCTCTTTTTTTGGCCCCATAGTCTCGCTTCACTAACATCGTGTGCATTTATAAATGTTTAGGCAAAGAACTTCTCATGAAGCCAACCTGGGTGCGGAATGCTGCTGCAGAGGCGATAAGAAAGCTGCTCTTGCTAGCCCAGCAGGGAAAGGGCAAGCCAAGGCGCTATGCTGAGCTGGCAGTTAAAAAATCTAAGAAATATAATGTCCCCCTCAAAAAATCAAGGCGGCTTATCTGTAAAAAATGCGGGGCTGTCCTCATTCCCGGCAAGAATTTAAGGGTCAGGCTGGCTTCAAAGCCAAAAAAGACAATTATTTACACCTGTTTGGAGTGTGGGAACAAGATGCGCTTCCCAACCGGCGAAAAGCTTAAAAAGCGAAAGGTTCCCAAACGGTAAGGTTCTAAAAGCCCTGCTTTATGGCGTTGTGGCAAGGCTTTTTTGTGAGGCAAAAGAGCAGATGCTCGTTTTTGAGAGTCCATCTAGGTTAAAGGTGAGAGTAAGATGGTAGCAAAGGAGATAAACCCAAACAAGCTCGTTGATGGGCTTGCAGCTGTATTGAAAAAGGAAGGCATGGTCAGCCCGCCACAATGGGCGGGTTTTGTAAAGACCGGCGTGCATGCGGAGCGGCCGCCCCAAGATCCAGATTGGTGGTATGTGCGCTCGGCTTCACTGCTTAGGCAAGTCTACATGCGCGGCCCAATAGGGGTTGGGAAGCTTAGGAACTGGTATGGCGGCAGGAAAAAGCGGGGGTCAAGGCCCGAGAGGCACCGCCGTGCAGGTGGGAAGATAATCCGCACTTGCCTCCAGCAGCTTGAGGGTGCAGGGCTTATTGTTAAGGAAGGCAGTGGCAGGAAGATAAGCGCAAAAGGGCAGTCGCTTATTGACAAGACCGCATCATCGCTAAGGCCAAAGGCCACAGCAAAGAAGCCACAGCCAAAAGAAGAGGCTAAGGCAAAGAAGCCAGCAGCAAAGAAGCCACAGCCAAAAGAAGAGGCTAAGGCAAAGAAGCCAGCAGCAAAGAAGCCACAGCCAAAAGAAGAGGCTAAGGCAAAGAAGCCAGCAGCAAAGAAGCCAAAGGCAAGAGAGGGGGCCAAAGCTTAATGGACATAGAAGAGCTGAGGCAGAGGAGGGCAGCAGAGCTGCAGAGGCAGCTTGCACAACAGCAGGCTGAAGCTGAGGCACAAGCACAGTATGAGATGCAAAAGGAGTCACTCCTGAAGAAGGTTATGGCGCCAGACGCAAAGTCCCGGCTTACCCGCCTGAAGCTTGCCAATCCAGCATTGGCAGGGAAAGTAGAGCAGCTTTTAATATACCTTGCCCAGTCGGGGAAGATCCAAAGGATAGATGATGCCACGTTTAAGGAGATATTGCTAAAGATTAGAGGCAAAAGGAAAGAAACAACAATTATACGGAAGTGAGAGGATGCCAAGCAGGAAGAGTGCAAATACGAAGGAGTTGCTCATCCACGCAAAAAAGAGCAACAAGCGTGTCCCATTATGGGTAATGCTAAAGACAAATAGGGGGGTATCAACTAACCCCAAGCAGAGGCACTGGCGGAGAAACCGGCTCTCAAAGGCGCTCAACAAAAAGCAAAAGGCAAGCGCCGGGCCAAGCGGGAAGTTTGACAGGTCTCTTGTAAAAAAAGTGAGGGCAGCTAAGGAGTGAGCAAGATGGCAAAGGCAATTAAGGATAAGGCAGCCAAAGAAAAGAAGCCAAAAGAGGAAGAGCCCGCTGTGCAGCCAGACAAGGCAGAAAAGCCACAGCCCAAAAAGGGGGGCACTGTGGCGGAGCCTGCCAAGGCAAAGCAGCCAGCAGGGGAGGCCAAGGAAAAAGGGGGAGGGAAGAAGAAAGAGAAGGAAGCCCCAAAGGCATTCATCAAAGAATCAATACACACTGTCCCGCTGCGGAAGGCGTTTGCCCACCCAATCTCTAAGCGGGCAAACTACGCGCTTCGTGAGCTTAAGGTGTACATACGGAAGCACACAAGGAAGGAGCCGGTGATAAGCGAGCCCGTAAACAAGGCGATTTGGGCCAAAGGCATACATAACCCGCCGC
>WALL01000030.1 GCA_015522845.1 Nanobdellati archaeon | reverse complement strand
CCAAACAAAATCCTAATCCGTAACATAAACTCCACTCACATAAACAAGCTAATCTCGATTGAAGGGGTAATAAACAAGATCACTGACGTGCGGCCAAAGATAGAGGTTGCCGTTTTTGAGTGCGTGCACGACGGCAGAAAAATTACTGTGGACCAGCGGGGGGAGCTGTTTGGGAAGCTGAACGAGCCAGCCCAATGCCCCCAGTGCGGCAGGAGCAACTTCAAGCTTGTCCTCGACGAGGCGAAATTCACGGACATGCAGAAGATGCAGGTGCAGGAGCCGCTTGAGGCACTGGTGAGGGGAGAGCAGGCGAAAAACATCAACGTGTGGATGGAAGGCGACCTGACAAATAAGCTTTTTGCAGGGGACAAGGTTGAGATCACCGGGATACTGCGGCTTATCCCGCCAAAATACAAAAGCTCGGTTTACTCGGTTTATATCCATGCTATTCACGTACAGCAGATAGAAAAGGAGTTTGAGGAGATTGAGCTAACTGAAGAAGAAGAGGTAAAAATAAAGGAGCTTGCAAATGACCCAGACATCTATAAGAAGATAATTGGGTCCATAGCACCTAGCATCTACGGCCACAATGAGATTAAGGAGGCTCTTGCATTGCAGCTGTTTGGCGGCTCGAAAAACAAGGTCCTGCCCGATGGCGTAAGGATTAGGCCAGATATACATGTGCTATTGATTGGGGACCCGGGGACTGCTAAGTCACAGCTGCTCTATTACATTTACACCCTAGCACCAAAAGGGGTATTTGTTGGGGGAAAGAGTGCCACCGGAGCAGGGCTGACTGCCACCGCGGAAAAAGACGAGTTCGGCGAGGGCGGCTGGACACTGAAGGCTGGTGCCCTTGTCCTGGCAAGCGGTGGCATGGCTGCAATTGATGAGTTCGACAAGATGGGGGACGAGGACAGGTCAGCCATGCACGAGGCGATGGAACAGCAGAGGATATCAATTGCAAAGGCGGGGATAGTAACAACATTTAAGTCCGAAACGTCAATACTTGCTGCGGCAAATCCAAAATACGGCAGGTTTGACCCTTACGCTTCACCAGCTGAGCAGTTCAATATCCCGCCAACACTAATAAGCAGGTTTGACTTGATTTTCCCTATAAAGGATGTACTGGATGAGGCAAAGGACAAGGCAATGGCTGAGCATATCCTTACTGCACACCAAACCTCTGCAATACGTGGCAACTCAGCAGAGGGGATACTTACCAAGGAAGAGCTGGAGGAAGCAGAGGCAAAAATAACACCTATACTTGCTCCAGACCTCATGAGGAAATACATTGCATACGCCCGCAAATACATAAATCCTGTTCTTACACAGGAGGCAATGGACAAAATAGAGCAGTATTATGTTGAGCTGCGCGGCATTGGCAAGAGCCAGGGGACAGTGGCGGTAACCCCCCGGCAGCTGGAAGCACTGGTAAGGCTAGCTGAGGCATCAGCAAGGGGCAGGCTGAGCGAGCATGTGGACATAGGGGATGCAGAGCGGGCAATCCGGCTGCACAGGTATGTGATGGAGCAAATTGGAATTGACAAGGAAACAGGGAGGTTTGACATAGACATAATCGCAACTGGCCAGCCAAAGTCAAAGATGGACAAGGTCCGCAGCTTGTATTCCGTGATAAAGGCACTCACCAAGGAATATGACGTTGTAACAAAGGATATGATTGCTGACGAGGCTAAAAGTGCTGGCATTGACCCAAAAGAAGTTGATTCGCTGATCGTGATACTGAAGAAGAACGGCGACGTCTACTCACCGAAGCACGGCCAGTTTAAGACTGCAGAAGACCGGCACTAAGGGCAGCAGTTAGGGCAGGCAGCGCCGGAGGCGCTATTGCGTTCCGGCAGGGAACGCATGCTGTATCTTTCCCCGGGGTTTTTCCGCGTTAGGCGGAAAAAGGCCGTTCGGGACTGCAGAAGACCGGCACTAAGGGCAGCAGTTAGGGCAGGCAGCGCCGGATTTCCATAATCCCATCTGCCTATTGTGAAACCTTGTGTCCCGCGGTAGTCAACTGCATCGGCCCGGGTTTGGGCCGTTCGGGACTTTGAGCGGTTCATGGAAGAGATTATTGAAAAGCTTCTCAAGCAGGGATTGCGAAAGCAAAGGCTGAGGCACTCCGGCTCGGGATCTTTGAGCTGTTTACTTTGTTAAGAATGCTGCCGAGCTGCTGGCATGAACATCAAAAGGACTGGCACATTCTGGAAGGATATTAACATGGCAGTGTCACGTTCATGTTCGTTAGAAAAAGGGATAGGTCTACAGAAATGCTTAAGGCGCCCCGCTGATGCCATGCTCCTTTTCAGATTCTTCAAAAAGGGACAGCAGCTCGCTGGCTGTCTTTTCGTCACCTTTCTCCCTTGCTTTTTTTGCTAGAAGGCGCACCCACTTGCTCGCGAGCATTGGGAAGTGTGCCTTGTCTTTCGGGGCGAAGCTAACTGTAACCCTGTCTTGGGGGGGGACTTGGTACGTTGAAAGCGCAAGGCGGTGGAAACTGGCGTTAGGGAGGATGCTGCCTATGATGTCTGCCGTGTAGGAGGATTGCACCCCAAGGAACAGCTCATCATCCAGCCATGCAATGCTCTTTGGCTTTTTTTCATCCAGCTCCTTGATTAAGCGGGAGATTGCCTCCAGCCTAACCCTCTCGCTGCCGTGCTCGGAAATATCAAAGGTATGTATCCTGCCGTGCAGGCTGTGGGGTATGAGCCCATAAAACGCAAAGGCCCCACGCATGGGCAGAAGTATCATATCTGGCTTTGATTGGCGGATGTGGTCGATGAGGGGCTTCGCCAGCTCCGCAAACGGCCTTACCAAGATTTCGTTGCCCGTTGCCTTGGAAAGCTTTTCCTTCAGCTTGCCCGGCCTGATTGGAAGGTCGTTGATAACAAGCAGCGGCGGCTTGTCGGCGCTTTCTATCTCTTGCTCCGCATAAACATTCCCATCCAGCGACGGCTCGTTTGCAACATCAAAAATTGTCTTTACCTTTGCCCTTAGGAAATCATATCTGTCCTTCCTGTACCATTCCGGGGGAGAAATGCTGGCGGCGGCATCTGCCGGGCTTTTCGAGCTTGCTATCCTCCTCAAAAAATCCAGATGGCCTTCCACAAATCCCTTATGCTCAAGCAGGCACTGGTAATCAAGGTAGTAAGGGTGCTCGCCTTTCTTTAGGGCGAGGGCCTTTAGCTTGCTGTCCACACGCTTTTTCTCCTTATTAAAGAATTCCTTTTGCTCAGAAAGGAGCTCGCCTAGCTCGTCGGGATGGAAACGACCGCGCTTTGCCTTAAGTTGGGATACAAATGACCTTGCCACCTGCCTGGCCTTCATCTCGCGGCGGTGGTTGTTGAAGAATTCCCTGACAAACGGGTCCTGCTTTGGCATGAGTTAATTGTAGCGGCAGCCAATAAAAAACACCCCATTGCTTTTAAAACAAACTTCCACCTAAATAGCGCCTATGGCAAGGAAGCAGGGCATTAGCCCAAACCAAAAAGTAGTGCTGGTGCTGCTAGCTACGCTGCTGGTTGTGCAGGCCATAGGGCTTTATTTGGGAAGCAAGCTCGTTGCACTGCCAGAGATACAGCCAACAACAGATGCCGCTTATGGCGTTGGAATATTCCTCTACATAATGGTGGCAACCGCGGTTGTGCTTGTGGTCATAAGGTTCAAAAAGAAGCTGCTTAAGGTGTTCGAGCTGCTGTCCATATTCATATCAACGGAAGTGTTCTTTGAGGTGCTGCTTCTGGGATTTGTCCCGGAAGGGACAGGAGCGGCTGCTGCACTGGTGCTTGCCCTAATCGTCACGCTATCAAGGGCGCTCTGGAGGAATATGCTCACACAGAATGTCGCAATATTGCTCTCAATAATTGGAGTTGGGGCACTTCTTGGCGCGTCATTGGGGTTCCTGCCAGCCTTAATATTGCTTGGGCTGCTGGCAGTTTACGATGTCCTTGCAGTGTTCCAGACAAAGCACATGGTGACAATGGCCAAGGAGATCGTTAAGCAAAAGCTTGCATTTACGATGGCAATCCCAACGAAAGGGCATGTTTTCCAGCTTGGGGGGGGCGACCTTGTGATGCCGCTTGTCTTCTCTGTTGCTGTCCTCCGCGAGTTTGGCTTGGTGGCAGCAGCCTCAACGGTTATTGGCTCGATTGCTGTGCTAATGGCATTCTTTGCATGGCTTGTTGACCGGCCTGGAAAAGCATATCCTGCCCTACCGCCAATAACGATAGGCGCAATCTTAGGGTGGGCTGCGGCGGTGCTGCTGTTATGAGGGGCATAGCATACAGGGTAAGCATTGCAGAGCTGCTTGGCGGGGAATTCAAGCCGTCGGAAGGGAAATACGACCCTGCGTTTGTGCGCATTGGATTAAAGGAAGTGGGCAGGTGCAATGTCATAGGCACCATCGTTGCTGAGAATCCGCTGGTGCTTGATGACGGGACCGGCGAGATAAAAGTGCTGTCCTTTGCTGGGCAATACGCAAAAGAGGGCGAAGTGGCCCGCGTTATTGGTAAGGTTCGCGAGAAGGGCGGCGAAAGGTTCATAAGTGCAGAGATAATCAAGCCTATTGCACCCGAATGGCTTGAGCTGAGAAAGCTTGAGCTGTCTCATAAAACAAGAATAAAAGAAATAAGGATGTGAAGGGATGGATAACTACGAGAAGCTTCTCCAAAATGCATTCAAGGAGCTGCCAGAAAAGGCAAGCGAAAAGTCACGCTTTAAGATGCCAAAGTTTGAGTCGTTTATCCAGGGCAACCAAACCATAATACAGAACTTTGGGGATGTTGCAGCAGCGCTACGCAGGGAGGAAAAGCACCTGATGAAGTTCCTCTCAAAGGAGCTTGCAAGCCCAGCAAGCATTGATGGGAAAAGGCTCATATTGAAAGGCAAGCACCGGGAAAAAATGCTAAACGAGCGGCTTGAGAAGTATGTGAAGAGCTATGTGCTTTGCAAGGAGTGCGGGAAGCCTGACACAAACTTGGTGACACAAAATGGCGTTACCTTCATGAGGTGCGAGGCCTGTGGGGCAAGGTCGCCAGTGGCGGTGATAAAGTGATGTATGTAAAGCTGTATGAGACTAAGAAAGACTTGCTTCTTGCAGCATGTGACGAGGAGCTTCTCGGGAAAGAGCTTGATGGCTTCTCCGTAAGCAAGCGGTTTTATGGTGGTGAGCTTACTAATGAGGAGGCATTCTCAAAAATGCTTGACCAATGCACGGTTGCAAACCTTGTCGGGGAAAGGGTTATAAACACAGCAAAAGAGAAAAGCTTAGTCGGCGAGGGGGGGATCATTATGTTATCAGGTGTCCCCCATGCGCAGATAGTCAGGATGTTGTGATATGGCATACAGGAAGCCTTGGCAAAAGAAGGATGACGGCCTTACTGAGGAGGAAAGGATACAGCAAGAAGTTGCTAGAACCCGCCTCCCAAAAGGGAGGGAAGTCATTGGCTATGTCGAGCAGCTGCTTGGCGCAAAGAGGATGTATGTTGACTGCACCGACGGAAGGAGACGGCTTTGCCGCGTACCCGGGCGGGCAAGGAGGGCGGTTTATGCGCGCCAGGGCGACTACGTGATTGTTGAGCCATGGGAAATCCAAGGCGACGAGAAGGGGGATGTAATCTGGAAGTACAAGAAGCACCAGGTTGACTACCTCCGCAGGAAAGGAAAGCTTGAAGGGATATGAGGCTCGCTGCTCTTTTTTCCGGGGGAAAGGATTCAAGCATGGCCATTTACCGCGCTATGCAAAAGGGGCATGAGATTGCTTGCCTGGTTACAATGCTCCCTGCAACCCCTGAGTCATACATGTTTCACTACCCTAATGTAAAATGGACAACCTACCAGGGCAAATGCATGGGCATGCCTGTTGTACAGAAGCCGACGAAAGGGATAAAGGAAGAGGAGCTTGGGGATATGAAGGATGCCCTTGCTGGCCTTGATGTTGAGGGGGTTGTCTCTGGCGCACTTGCAAGCCGCTACCAGAAGGAGCGCGTGGACCGTATTGCAAAGGAGCTTGGGCTAAAGAGCTATGCACCTCTCTGGCAAAAAGGGGATAGGCGGCTTTTCCGCCAAGTGCTGGACTTGGGGTTTGAGATAATAGTTACCGCTGCAGCAGCCGAAGGGCTAGACGAGAGCTGGCTTGGGAGGACAATTGATTACGAGGCAGTGGACGAGCTCAGCGGGATGGGGCACCTACACATAATGTTTGAAGGGGGAGAGGCTGAGACATTTGTGCTTGACGGCCCGATGTTCGAAAAAAGGCTAGTGGTTAGCTCTGCAGAGAAGGAGTGGGACGGGGTGCGGGGGGAGTATACAATAAAAGGGCTGCGCATCCTCCCTAAGGGATAGTCAGCGGGCTCATGCCAGACACCAGCCAGCCAAAAGGCGAAATCGAGAAGGCAAGGATTATCAGCGACTCTATTATTGCTGCAATTATCACTATGCCAAACGCCTCAATAAACTCTGCCTTTAAAAGAACCATCATTAGGATGGCAAAAAGCATGATGCGAAAGAGTGCGCCGCCTATGTCCAAAATGCCATGTGCTGGCATGAAAAACCCAAGCAGTGCTGAGAAGAGAGAGAGCATTATAAGCGTGCCCTTGTCAATGCGGTAGTAACCCTCACGGCTGATGGCCACATAAAGCGCGGGTATGCGTATGCCTATCGCAACCGCCATCTGCACTAAGCCAAAAGCCATATCCAAAACCAGGGGAAATGGGTATTTATATGTAAGCCTGTAGCAGCGGGCGGACAAAGGCAAGGTAAATGGCAAATAGGACAACAAGCGCAGCAATCATTAGGAGGAGCTTTCTCTTACGCCTCTCAAGCGTTTCCATAAGGGCATCATGCTCTATCTGCTTCATTTCACTACCTCCAGGGTAAAGCCGTTCGCGTGGATTGGGCCCGTGCCTTCAGCAAACTTAACCTCTTTTGCTTTGGTAGCGCTGCGGATGGCGGCGGAAAATTCCTTTAGCTTTGGCTCATAAACTACAACCTTTGAAAGCTCGGCATTAAGCGGAAGCTGGCTTTCAGTCTTGAACTTTCGGACAGCAGCTATTGCTTCTTTCATAGCTTCGCCAAGGCTGCCAAGTGGCTCATCTATCAGCGAGGCATCTGGCTCTGGCCACTTCATCAGGTGGACCGACTTTGAGCCAGTGAACTTCTTCAGGTAAAGCTCATGGATTTCCTCTGTGATGTGCGGGATAAAGGGGGCAAGCAGCAATGTGCTCTTAAGCAGTACCTGGTAAATGGCATATTGTGCTGCAAGCTTAGCTTCGCCGGAACCATTGTAAAGGCGGTCCTTTGCAATCTCAAGGTAGTAGTCGCAGAAATCGTGCCAGAAGAAGTTGCGGATTGGGCCAAGTGCCTTTGCAAACTCGTATTTTTCAAGCGCTTCAGTTGCATCGCGGATTGTGGCGTTGAGGCGGTGAAGAATCCAGCGGTCGGCTGGCTGCAGATTAGCGGGCCTTTCAGGGATGGCTTCAATGAATTTGCTTGCAAAAAAGCTCGCGTTCCAATACTTCTTCTGGAACTTGAGGCCATGCAATACTTCCTTGCCACTGAAGGGGTAATCCTCACCAAGTGAAGCCATGAGCGCCCACTGGCGGATTGCATCGCCACCCTCCTTATCCAGCACGGTTTCCGGGGCGACAACATTTCCGTATGACTTCGCCATCTTCCTGCCGTCGGGCCCGGCAACCATTCCATTCACCACTACCTCCTTAAACGGTGCCTTGCCAGTAAGCATGAGATCGCGGAATATCGTGTAGAAAGCCCAGGTGCGTATTATCTCATATCCCTGCGGGCGCAAGGCAAGTGGGTACACCTTGTCAAAATAGCCGTCGTTTTCGAGCCAATGCGCAACCACCAACGGGGAAATCGATGAGTCAACCCAGCAGTCACAGGTGTCTGTCGTGCCAACAAGCTTCCCTCCGCACTTCGGGCATTTGTCCACAGGAGGCTTGTCAACCATAGTATCCACAGGAAGCTGGTCTGCTGTTGCCGGGACTATCTCGCCGCAGTCCTCGCAGTGCCAAAATGGTATTGGCGTGCCGTAAACACGCTGGCGTGAAATTATCCAATCCCAATCCATGTTCTCTGCCCAGTCCTTGAGGCGGCCTTTCATATAGTCAGGATACCATTTCATCTTTTCGGATGCGCTAACTATGTCGCCAAGCACGTCCTTCATCTTAATGAACCACTGGCGCTTGGGGATGAACTCGACAGGGGCATTGCAAGAGCTGCGCTCGGTGTGTGCCAGCACATTGTGGTTGAATGGCTCTTCCTTAACGAGATAGCCATCGCGCTTGAGGTCTTCTACAATTGCTTCCTGCGCCTTGCGCACCTTCATCCCTGCATACTTGCCAGCCACTTCGGTCATCCTGCCATCCTCACCAATCGCCTTGTATATGGGCAGGTTGTATTTCCTCTGCCACTTGACGTCATCCTCATCGCCAAACGTGCAGTGGTAGACCGCGCCGGTGCCAAACTCCATGTCCACCCAATCCTCTGCAATTATGGGGACCTTACGGTTCATGTAGGGGACTATTGCCTTCTTCCCAACAAATTTCTTGTAGCGCTCGTCGTCCGGATGGACCATCACTGCAATGCAGGCGGGCATAAGCTCCGGGCGAGTCGTTGCAAATGTTATCTTATCATCCGTGCCATCTACATCAAACTGTATGTACCACAAATGGCCGTGCTCCTCCTTGTGCCCAACTTCCGCTTTTGCTAGTGCGGTTCCGCAGTTGGGGCACCATAACACAGGATATTCCTCAAGCTTTATCCGGCCCATCTCAAAGAACTTTAGCAGCGAGTACTGCACCTTGCGCTTGTAGCTGGGCATGCGCGTCTCGTAGTACTCATTCCAGTCACACGAGTAGCCAATGCGCTTGTACTGCTCGTTCATTTTCGCAATTGCCCTGGTGGTCCACTCCTCACACTTCTCGCGGAACTCCTTGCGGCTCTCCTTTGGGATCTTATACTCCTTTGCAACGCGGAGCTCGGTTGGCAGCCCATGGCAGTCATAGCCCAGCGGAAACAGGACGTTGTAGCCACGCATCCGCTTGTAGCGCGCGATGAAGTCTATCCAGGAGTGGTTAAGGATATGGCCCATGTGCAGCGTGCCAGACGTGAACGACGGCGGGTTGTCTATTGCATAGACCTCCCCTGGCGCGTTTATGTCAAACTTGTAGATGCCATCCTTTATCCACTTGTCCTGCCATTTCTTCTCTATTTCAAGGGGGTTGTATTTGGGCAAAACGAACACTTCCACAATAAGGGGGTTATTTTTTATTCAGAGCGTATTTAAATGTTTATTAAATTCACTTCCCGAACTTTTGGGCTTCGCAAAAGCAAGTAGGACATGCCGCAAATTAGGAAAACGCCTAAAGCTTGCTAAATTTGGTTAGGATAGCTAACCTGGATGCGCTTTCCTTATATATAAATAGTTTAATCGCTTTATAAAGAGTACCTGGTTCTTTAGAACAAGGCTCTTGGAGGAATTATAATGATGGGCATGGTGGAAAACGCGACATCCTATTCTAACGAAGTCAAGCCAAACACTACAAAATCGGCTGACGGACCTAAAATCGTTGTCATTGGCTGCGGTGGCGGCGGGAGCAACTCTATTAACAGGATCGCCAAAATGGGCGTATCTGGTGCTGAATTAGTGGCCATTAATACTGATAGGTTACATTTGAACCTCATGAACAATGCAATAAACAAAGTCCTTATTGGCAAGTCCGTGACCCGCGGCTTGGGGGCCGGTGGATACCCAGAAGTTGGGGAAAAGGCAGCAGAGTCCAGTAGGGCTGAATTAGAGTCAATACTAAGCGAAGCAGACCTTGTCTTCCTGACAGCAGGCATGGGTGGGGGCACTGGCACAGGCAGCGCCCCGGTTGTGGCAGACATTGCAAAGCGGGAGGGTGCAATTGTGGTCTCGATTGTCACTTATCCCTTTAAGATGGAGCGCGCAAGGCTCACTAAAGCCGATGCAGGCATTGCAAAGCTAAAAGAAGTTGCCGATACTGTTATCATAATCGACAACAACCGCCTGGTCGAGCTGGTGCCGAACCTGCCGATCGAGCAGGCGTTCTCTGTCGCTGATGAGGTCATTGCGCGTGCGGTTAAGGGGATCACCGAGACAATCACAGTGCCTTCGCTGATTAACCTAGACTATGCGGACGTGCGCTCAATTATGACTGGCGGCGGTGTGAGCGTCATAAGTGTGGGCGAGTCAAAGAGCAATAACAACAAGGTGAAAGAGGCAATTAACAGCACGCTGAAAAATGCACTGCTGGACATCGATTACACCGGCGCGAAGGGCGTGCTGATACACGTGACCGGCGGCCCGGACCTGACGCTTGGCGAAGTCAATGAGATAGGAATGGGCCTTACAGACGCTGTTGACCCGAATGCAAGCGTTATCTGGGGCGCCAGGATACTGCCCGAGTATGAGGGCAAGGTTGAGGTAATTGGCATCTTCACGGGTGTCATGTCACCGCACATCAAGGGGCAGGCGGCGCATGTGGCTGGTGATGCCAGCACCAAAAGGAAAGATGAGCTAGAGCTTTACAATGTGTTTTAGGCTGCGGGGATATTCCCGCTCCTTCTTTTTATTTAACTAAGGGGGAAAGGGGGCTATAAGGCCCTCTGGGCTTACTTTTTCTTGCCTTTGGCGGCTGCTTTCTTTTTCACCGTATGCATTGCCTCTCTTTCACGTGCCCTTTGGGCTGCCTTGTATAGGTATCCCTTATGGGGCTCCAGCTTTTCAGCGGGCTTTGGTTGTGCTAGCTGCTTGGGGCTGGCCTTTTTCCTAACAAAAATAAGGTAGCCAACAACCACAATAATAACTAGCAGCATGACAGGCAGCACCCATCCGTTCTCCTCCTCTGCAGTAGGGAGGGGGGTTGGGATGGGAGTGTGCTGCCTTGCTTGCTTAGGCGTTGCAGCAGGTGTTGCCGCTGGAGCCTGCGGGTAAAGGCTGCTTTCAAATGATGCTATCAGCTGGTCCATGTTAAAGGGGGGCTGTTCTTGGCCGCCATAGCCATAATATTTTATCCAATTATAGTATGCTGCCACTTTTTCTGTAAGCGCACTGTCGCCATAGTTGTGCAAGCAGACACCCATGTCCGAGCCAAGCCCACTTGAAGGGTAATATTCGGGGTTGTAGTACTGCTTTGCAATCCCTCCTTGCTCAAATGGGCCGCGGTTCAGGTCCCAAAGTATCTCCGCATGCCTTGCGCCCTTTAGGAGGTTGAGCGTGCATTCGCCCCAGTCGCCAATCTGCTTGTAGCAGCATCCTGCATTTATATATGAGCTGCTAGAGGCATAATTCTCGCAAAGCGCCTTAGAAGGGTTATCCATGGGCGTGCAGTGTGCAAAGGCTGCAGCCATCAGCATAAGCAATAGTGCTAGTATTTTTTTCACGGAGAACACCTGATGGCAATAAGGGGCAGCATGAATATAAACATTACTTAACTGCCCTCTTTAGCTCATCCGCCTTATCTGCCTTTTCCCACGTGAAGTCGGGATCGTCCCTCCCAAAGTGGCCATATGCTGCTGTTTTCCTGTAGATGGGCCGGAGGAGATGGAGGTGGCTAATGATCCCCCTTGGCGTTAGCGGAAACACCTTTCGGACTGCACTCTCTATCTTTTCCTCAGGCACCACATTAGTCCCAAAGCAGTTCACATAAAGGGATACTGGCTCCGCAACGCCTATCGCGTATGCCAGCTGCACCTCACACTTGCTTGCAAGCCCAGCCGCGACAACGTTCTTTGCAATGTAGCGCGCCATGTAAGATGCTGAGCGGTCAACCTTGCTTGGGTCCTTGCCGGAAAAGCAGCCACCGCCATGGGAGCCCACGCCACCGTAGGTGTCTGCGATTATTTTCCTCCCAGTAAGGCCAGTGTCAGCACGGGGCCCGCCAATGACAAACCGGCCGGTGGCATTGACAAAGACCTTCGTGTTCTCGTCCATAAGGCTGCCGCATACTGGCTTAATGACATTCTTAATTATCTCCCTACGGGCCTCATCCTCATCAATGGATGGCTCGTGCTGGGCTGCAATTACAACTGCCTCAACACGCTTAGCCTTACCATCCTCATATTCTATAGTCACCTGGCTCTTGCCATCGGGGCGCAGCCATGGCAGTGTCCTTTCCTTGCGGAGCTTGGCAAGGCGCATAGTAAGGCGGTTTGCCAGTGTTATTGGCAAGGGCATTAGCTCAGGCGTCTCATCGCAGGCATAGCCAAACATCATCCCCTGGTCGCCAGCGCCTTCGCGGTCAACACCCAGGGCAATGTCCGGGCTTTGGTGCTGGATTGAGACAATAACCCCGCAAGTATCTGCATCAAAGCCGTACTTTGCACGTGTATAGCCCACATCTTTCAGCAGGCCACGGACAATGGTAGGCACATCTGCATAGCCATTTGTTGTTATCTCGCCAGCAACAAAGACAATCCCATTGGTGAGGAGTGCCTCAACGGCTACCCTGCTGTTAGGGTCCTGCTCCAATAGGCTATCCAGTATTGCATCGCTTATTTGGTCGGCCAGCTTATCAGGATGGCCTTCGGTTACCGATTCTGATGTAAAAAGGTATTTTCCATTTTTCCTCATGTGTTACCAACTCCCACACGATTTTTGCGGCAAATGCGCAGGCTCTGCTTTTCCCGCCCAACAATAACAAAAAATGTTGATGGGGGAGAGGAGATTCGAACTCCCGGCCTCCTGATTATCAGTCAGGCGCTCCACCAGGCTAAGCTACTCCCCCGCAGCGGCAGGATTATGCCCCCCCTTATTTAAAAAGCTAACTAAGCGTCCCTGCAAGGAAGACTACCCACAACATTAGGATAATTGCTAGCAGCCCTGCAACAAGCAGCATCCAGTCATCAGTGCTCATTCCTCCCCCTCCTCACTAAGTATTTGCTGTTGGCTTTTCGGGACAAAGTCTGTGCCTTTTATTGGCTCGCCAAAATAGTCTATGAACTTCTTCGTTGTCTCAAGCATGTAAGTGTTCCCTTCCTTGGCCTTCCGGATAAACCCCTCATCACTGAGCCGCTCAATATGGTCATACGCCTTGTTGCCCCGCATTTTCACGACGATGCTCTGCCTGATTGGCTGCTTAAATGCAATTATTGCCAATGTGCGCAGTACACTCTTTGGCAAGTCTGTAGAAACAGCAAGGTGCTTTACCTTTGGCAGGTAGTCTGAGCGCACCTGCATACGGTAGCGGCCATCGGTGGTTTTCGCTATCTCCAATGCAGAGCCAAGCTTGTTGAACTCCAAGATTGCCCCATCCAGCACCCGCAGTGTCTTCCCTAAGGAGTCCGACTCGATTATCTTCCCTAGCTGGTCAATTGTTAGGGGCTCACTGCTCATGAAGAGTGCCGCTTCCACCAGCCGATTCTTTTCCATCTCCATCCTCCGGTAAGAATATGAATATCTCCCCAAACGCCTTGTCCTGCCTCAGCCCAAGCTTACCGCGGCTCACCAAGTGCAGCAGGGGGAGGAGGGTAAGCACCGTATCCATCCTGCTTTTTCCTGTAACCACACTGGAAAATAAGGCTATTCTCCTGCTATCTGCACTGGCTAAGACCCTTTGGTAAACCGCTTTAATAAGCTCCTCAAAGTCCTCACTGTCCTCAAAGGCAATGTCCGCTAGCTCTTGGGGCACCTCCAGCCGCTGGCGCTGGCGCATGGCACGCTTGCGCTCCTTTTCCATTACTTTCTCAACTGCCTGTATAAGGTCGTCAATGGTTATGCGGCGGCGCACTACCCTGCGCGCCGGGTCGAGCTCGGGGACACGCTTCCCCTCAATTATATACTCCCATCCGCTGTCCTCCTCAAGCTGCTCCTCAAGCTCGTCCTGCGGGTAAAGCTCCCACGAGTCGCTCTTGAAGCGTATCAGTATGGATGAGCAAAGCACCGCGTTCGCTGGCACGTGGAAGTCCAGCTTCTGCATGGCGTTTATCTTTTCCATGTACCTGCTGGAAAGGATGGTAACGTCGATGTCCCACGGGTCCATGTTCTCAGATTTGACAATATCTGTAAGCATTGCCTTCCAGTCAGGATAATCAACAATCCTCAAGAGCTTGTCTTGGACATCAGCGGCCCCCATAAACTTAAATACCCCTAAGCAGTATATGGTTAGAAAATCAGCGAATTTAAAGGTTTTGCCTATGAACCGCGTGCCAACTGGGATTCCAGGCCTTGATGAGATACTGCAGGGGGGGTTTTTAGAAGGCTCGTCCATCCTGGTTGCTGGGGGTGCAGGGTCCGGGAAGACAATACTATCAACACAATATGTATACAAGGGGGCAGAGCAGTACAGCGACCCAGGCATTTATATCACCCTTGAGGAAGGAACAACAAACATATGGTGGAACATGAAGTCGTTCCACTGGAACATTGCAAAGATGCAGCAGGAGAACCTAATAAAGATATACCGCGTTGGCATGTTCAACCCAAAGGACTTTGCACAGCAGTTTGATACAGAGATAGGCAAGATAAAGGACATGGTCAACGAGATGGGTGCCCGCAGGCTGGTCATTGACTCGACTACTGCATTTGGCATGTTCATGTCAAATGATGCGGACATCCGCTACAACCTTTTCAAGCTAATCAATGAGATGAAAAAATTAAATTGCACCACACTGCTCCTCTCTGAGACGTTCGGCAAGAGGGACCAGTTCTCGCGCTTTGGGGTTGAGGAGTTCGTCGTCGACGGCGTTGTCGCGCTCTATTTCTTCCCACCGGTCCGCTCGGTGCTTGTAAAGAAAATGCGGGGGACTGACCACGACAAACGTGTGCACCCGTTTGAGATAGGGCCAAACGGCGTCGAAGTCAACGCAAGTGAGCAGGTCCTCTGGGAAAGCCTGAACAAATAATTATCTGACGATTATTCTTGTGCGGGATGCTATGTCGCGCCCTCCGGGGATGTCAAGCTTCCCCTCCACATACCAACGGACACCTGATGTTTTCAACGCGTTCATTGCCAAGCTGGCTGCCTCTGCGGCCGCACCCAGTGCCCCATCAAGCTTGGGCATTTTGCCCCCATAAAGTGAGGAGGGAAGGGGTATGGCAAAGGGGTACTCCTTGCTGCTGTAATCTTTTTCCGTGTCAAGCGTTCTTGGGAAATCAAATATTGTTTCACGCACCGTCTCGGTTTTGGTAGGGTCCATTGGGTCCTTTCTCCTAACTTCCCTATAACCATAAACACGGACTTCAAGGGATCTTGCCTTTACGGGGTGCTTGGTTGTCAGTATAAGCGTGCCCTTCACTTCATCGCCAGGATGAAACTCCGAGTTATCCAGGTTTATTGCCATTTTCCCGGGGGGAAAAATCTTTTCCAAAAGACTCATGCCATCACCACTTCCCATAATCCGTCAATGTTTAAATAGTTGGTGCCTGCCAATTAGCTCGGTGCCAATATGAACTCAGAGATATCTGGATTTTATAAGCTCAGCCCGAAGGAGCGGCTGGAAAAAATAGCGGCGCAGGCCAACCTGACCGACGAGGAAAAAGAGACTGTTGCGAAAGTAATGTTTCCCATTAGCCAGGCAGACCGGATGATTGAGAACGTTATTGGCGAGATGCCCCTGCCGCTTGGGGTTGCGGTGAACTTCCGCATAAACGGGAGTGACAGGTTCATTCCAATGGCAATTGAGGAGCCAAGTGTCGTCGCAGCAGCAAGCTATGCAGCAAAGCTTGCAAGGCCGGGGGGTGGGTTTAAGACAGAGGCGACCGACCCGGTCATGATTGGGCAGATACAAATTGTCAATGTGCCGGATGTTGATAAGGCGGTCGGGGCGATTAATGCAAGCAAGGAAAGAATAATTGAAAAGGCAAACTCCTTCGACCCCGTGCTTGTGAAGTTCGGCGGAGGTGCAAAGGACATCCAGCCGCGCGTTATCGACACGATTGTGGGGAAAATGGTCATCTGCCATTTGCTTGTAGATTGCCGCGACGCGATGGGCGCAAACGCGGTGAACACGATGGCTGAGGGGCTGGCGCCAATGCTTGAGGAGCTGACCGGCGGAGAGGTGCGGCTCAGGATAATCTCAAACCTTGCAGTCCACCGCCTTTCAAGGGCAAAAGCGGTCTGGACAAAGGAGGCGCTCGGCGGGGAGGAGGTTGTGGACAGGATAATCCAGGCCTATGCGTTCGCGGCGGCTGACCCCTACCGGGCAGCAACACACAACAAGGGGATAATGAACGGGTCATCGGCGGTTGTAGTTGCAACCGGGAACGACTTCCGGGCGGTCGAGGCAGGAGCACATTCCTACGCCGCAAGAAATGGGAGATATGAGCCGCTCTCAAAGTATTATAAGGACGAAAATGGGAATCTCGTCGGGGAGATAGAAATGCCAACCGCCGTGGGCCTAGTGGGCGGTGCGACAAAGACTCATCCGATTGCGAGGGCGAACGTGAAGATACTCGGCGTCAAGACCGCACAGGAGCTCGGGCAGATAATTGCCGCTGTTGGGCTTGCACAGAACTTTGCCGCCTTGCGCGCGCTGGCAAACGAGGGCATACAGCGCGGGCATATGAAGCTCCATGCGAGGAACATTGCGATAACCGCGGGCGCGAAGGGCGAGCTCGCGGACAAGGTGGCAGCAAGGATGGTTGCTGAAGGGAAGGTCCGCGTGGACAGGGCGCAGGAGATTTTGAAGGAACT
>WALL01000029.1 GCA_015522845.1 Nanobdellati archaeon | reverse complement strand
GCAGCTGAAGGAGCTTGACAAAAGCGGGCTTCCGGCACTTGTGCCGGTCTGCGGCTCGCCTGAATGCTGGAAAAAAACCGAAGAGAAGCTGCAGTCGCTGGAGTTCCGCGGCACGCTTGTCGGCGAGAAGGGAAAGGGCAAGTGCATAGGGTGTGGGAAGGAAGCCGCGCACGTTGGGCTGTTCAGTAATGCATACTAAAACTCGCTGGCGGCTTCATGCCCTTCCGCCGCAGGAACTCCGCAAGCTGCTGCTCGAAGTTCTCGGTGATACGCTTTATCTCCTTCTGTTTCATGCCGCTTTTGGCTATCTGCTGCTTGACTCCCCGGATTGCGCTGTGGAGCATCTTCTCGTTCGGCTTGGTTGTATTTGACCGGTAGAGGTCAACAAGGAACTCGGCGAGGTTCCTTCCCAGCATCTGTTCTTCCCAGTGCTTAGTTTCCTTTGTTTCGCCCCCATATGTCAGGTATGACCTAATCGGGGAGCCATTCTTATCGACGGCTTTTACCTGCTTGCTGTGCATGTCGCGGCAGAAGTTCTCGGGCTTGCTGCCGTCGTAGAGGATGCCGTTCCTGAATAGTGTTATATTGATGTTTGCCGCCTCCTCAAGCGCACGCTGAAACTCTTTCCCTTTTAGGTGCTCCTGCTTCAGGTTCTTTAGGTTTACAGCCTCGTGCAGCTCGACTGGGATGCCATTTGGGTTTTCCTCCTGCTTGGTCCCCTTGTAGTTGATGCCCTTCACCCAGACGACGCCGAGGAGCTTCGGGGCGGGCACAAGGTCGGATATCATCTCGTCTATCAGGTTGCGGTCGTCGACATACTGCGTGTTGTGGACGTAGCCGTCGATGCGGGGTATCTTCAAAACAACCGGGCCGTTGTGCGTCTCCACCCAGAGCACGCGGTTAATCGTGCCCTCGCGGGCGGGGTGGCCGGGCTTGTCAAACATCTTAAGCGGAAGCTCGTAGACGCGGTGCTCCAAAGGATTATGCTCAGTCCCAGGTATGTATCTTTTCTCATCAATGCCAATGGCGTGGGTGTTCCTGTGGTCCCACCTCCCCCCTATTTTGACCGGCTTGAATGCTTTTGCACCGGCGATAATTTTCCTGCGTGCCATGCCTTATTTTTGCACAACAAGCTTTTTATATCCCTCTCTTGAGAATTTCCTGTCCATGGGCGAGCAAGAGATAATTGATTACTGGAAAGCCAAGGGCATGCGCAGGAAGGCGCTGGCACTGAACAGTGGCAGGAAGAAGTTCTTTTTCCTTGACGGGCCGCCGTACGCAACGGGCTACATACATATGGGGACAGCATTCAACAAGATACTCAAGGACTATTACCTGCGCTACAGGCGAATGAGAGGGTATGATGTCAGGGCCCAGCCGGGCTACGACACCCATGGGCTCCCTATTGAGGTAAAGGTGGAAAAAAAGCTGGGGCTCAAGGGGAAGGGCGAGATAGAGAAGATAGGCATAGGCAAGTTCAATAAGGAATGCGCAAGCTATGCAACAAAGTTCATCAATGCAATGAGCCAGCAGTTTGACAACCTGGGGGTTTGGATGGACTGGGAAAACCCCTACATAACGCTGAATAATGAGTACATAGAAAGCACATGGCACACTTTTAAGGTGGCGTTTGAGAAGGGGCTGCTTTACAAGGGGGAATATCCGCTGCATGTCTGCCCGTCCTGCCAGACGGTTGTGGCATTCAATGAGATAGAATATGAGAAGCGCAAAGACACAAGCATATACGTTAAGTTCAAGCTGAAGGGCAGGGACGAGTACCTGCTCATTTGGACGACGACGCCCTGGACGCTTCCAGCGAATAGCGGCGTCATGGCGAACCCGAAATATGATTATGTGCTTGTTGAGACAATGGCGGGAAAGCTTTGGATGGCGAAGGAGCTGCTTCCCGAAGTGATGGAAAAGGCCGAGATGGGCTACAAGGTGCTTAAGGAGGTTAAGGGCTCCGAGATGGATGGCTGGGAATATGAGCACCCGCTGGATATCCCGCTGCAGGAGGGCATCAATAACCGCGTTGTCATGAGTGAGAGGTATGTCCATTTGGAGGAGGGGACAGGGCTTGTCCATGCTGCGCCTGGGCATGGTGAGGAGGACTGGCATGTTGGCAAGGAGGCAGGGCTTGCTGTGCTTTGCCCGGTAAGGATAGACGGCACCTTTGATGGCACCGTTGGCAAGTATTCTGGGAAGAAAGCGCTAGAGGCAAATAAGGAGATTATTGGCGACTTGCGCGAGAGCGGGCAGCTGTTAATGGCGGTGGAATTTGAGCATGACTACCCAACGTGCTGGCGCTGCCACTCCCCGCTGCTTTTCCTCACGCGCCCGCAGTGGTTCTTCAAGGTTGGGGGGATGAAGGAAGGGCTTTTGAAGCAGAACTCGGAAATACCCTGGGTTCCAGAATGGGCTGGAAAGCGCTTTGGCAACTGGCTTGAGGGCCTCGGCGACTGGCCCATAAGCAGGCAGAGGTACTGGGGCATCCCATTGCCCATATGGGAATGCCCGAAATGCGGCAAGGTAAAAGTAATCGGCTCGGCCGACGAGCTTCCGAATGTTCCGGAGGACCTGCACAGGCCGTACATAGATGATGTTAAGCTGAAATGCTCATGTGGGGCGGATATGGAAAGAGTGCCCGACGTGCTTGACGTTTGGTTTGATTCCGGCAACGCGCCGTGGGCATCGCTCGGCTACCCGCGGAAGAAGGAGCCGTTCGAGTCGCTCTGGCCCGTTGACTTCGTGCTTGAAGGCTCTGACCAGACGCGCGGCTGGTGGAATTCGCTTTCGATTTGCGGCTACATCACAATGGGCAGGATCCCGTTTGAGCACATAGTCCAGCATAGCCTCGTGCTTTCCGAGGGCGGCGTGAAGATGAGCAAGAGCAGGGGCAACGTGGTCACGCCGGAGGAGGTAATCAAAAAGTACTCCCGCGACACGCTCCGCTATTACCTGCTTCACTTTGACCCGTCCATTGACTTCGACTGGTCTTGGGGGAAGGTGGATGAGGTGAGGAAGTTCTTTACGATACTGCGCAACTCGTTCAACTTCTTCAAGCTCTACTGCAGGAAGGCGGAGCTAAGTGGCTTAAGGCCGGAGGATAGCTGGATAGTGTCACGGGCAAATTCAGTTGTGAAGCAGGCAACGGAATATAACAATGCGTTCCTTGGCTACAAGGCAGTTAATGCAATATCTGACTTCGTTGTCAATGACTTATCACGCTGGTATATCAAGCTGATAAGGGATAGGACGTGGCCAGGATATGCAGGGGAGGATAAGGGGGCAGCATTTGCTGCGCTTTATTACGTGCTCGACCGTGTTAACCGCATGCTTGCCCCAGCAATCCCCTTCATGGCGGAGGAGTTTAACCTTGGCATCTTTGGGGGGGAATCAGTGCATCTCACATCATGGCCAGAGCCAGAGGAGAAGCTGATAGACAAAGGCTTGGAAGAGGAAATGGCGAGGGCACGTGAGATAGCGGAGGCTGTTGCCACGATGCGCCATGACGCTGGCATAAAGCTGCGCTGGCCGCTTAAAACGCTGGTAGTCCCGGATGATGATCTATCAAAGCGTGCCGTTGGGCGGCTTGGCAACGTGCTCAAGTCCCAGTGCAATGTCAAGGAAGTGCGCGTTGGCGATAAGCTGTCGCTAGACACTCAGATGGATAATGGGCTGCTTACCGAAGCGCTTGCCTCCGACATAGCGCGCCAGGTCCAGTCGCTGCGGAAAAAGATAGGGCTCAAAGTGGAGGATAAGATAGCCCTTTTCGTGTCCGGGCATGAGCTTGCTGCGAAGGCACTGCCACTAATTACTGGAAAGGTCAATGCGGTGCAGGTCCAGATTGGGGAGGGCGGAAGCGAGAGGGGTAAGATATCGTTTAGGGGCACTGAAGTGCGCATTGGCGTGAGCAGGGCATAAGCTTTTTATTCACTCTTCCCGTCTTTGTGGTAGATGAGGCTGTCAGACTTCTTTGCATACAAGGACCTGGTGCGTGTGGTGCTGGTAGGCTCAGCACTGCTGTTTTTTGCGGGAGGCATATACGGCGTCTTCCTGCATGCAATGTATGCTGCCCAGGTAGGGCAAGTTGGCAACGACCTTACCTATATCTCAAACCTTATGAAGGCAAGGTCTACGTCGGCCTATGCGCAGCAATCTGGCACCGATGCAAGGGAGTTTAAGGAAGTTTCAGCAAAGGCAGCGGAGCTTGCCAAGCAGATAAAGGCGCCGAGCGTTACCCCGAACGCATACACTTATTTAAATTACTGGATAGCAAGCGCTGCATTTACCAAGCTAGCGACTAACCCAAAGATACTGGGGCTTCCAGACGAGACAATCTCAGCATTCCGCGAGCTTGACAGCAGCCATGTCCTTGGCAAGCAGGGTTGGTGGGGCCGCCAGGAGTTTTATGGGTTTGACCCGTCAACTGGCCAGTACAGGATATTCTTGCAGTCAAAGCCACGGCTTGAGACGCAATTTTGGAGCTTTTACATATTTGTCTTCCTAATATCCTTTGTGACGGTGTTCTTTGCCGTGAAGGAAGAGTATGAGCTGCCAGTTGTCCCGGAGATAATATATGGGATTTTCTTGCCAGTCCCGTTTTTTGTTATTTATTCCCTTGCTGCCCTGGTTTCACTCACGGGAGTGATCCGTTTCCTTGACCCCTCCCAGGTTGATGTGTTTGTGCTTATGCTAAGCTTTGTTATAATGAGCGTCATATCCGCAGTTGGGGCGATGGCTGCTGCAATGCTGCGCTCAAGGAAGAAGGGGGGCGAATGAGGCGGGAAATCCAGTTCATACGGCGGCAGGCAAAGGCAGTGGTCGTTGGGCTTTCTGGTGGGATTGATTCGGCAGTTGTTGCAGCGCTCTGTGCAAAGGCGCTTGGCCCCAAGAACGTGCTAGCGCTGATAATGCCCGAAAGAAAAGACAAACATTTCCGGGATGCCGTTGCAATAGCAAAGCAGCTTGGCATTGAATACAAGGTAATCAATATTGCGCCAATTGCCAGGGAGTTTGACAAGGCATGCAGGCCAAAGGGCAAGAAGGCAAGGGCCAATATACGGCCGCGCATTAGGATGGCCCTGCTGTATTACTACTCCAACCTTCTTGGCAGGCGTGTTGCTGGCACGGGAAACAAGAGCGAGATATCAATTGGCTACTTCACCAAGTGGGGCGATGGCGGGGCGGACTTTTTCCCAATAGCGCACATATACAAGACACGCCTGCCAAAGCTGGCAAGGGAGCTTGGAATACCTGAGCACATAATAAAAAAGAAGCCATCTGCAGGCCTATGGCGCGGGCAGACGGATGAGGGAGAGCTCGGGCTTTCGTACGGGGTAATCGATGCGGCGCTTAGGGGGAAAAGAAAGAACGCGAAGGTGGCGCGGTGGAAGAGGGAGGCCGCCCACAAGCGGCGCATGCCGCCTATGCTTAAGCAATAGCGGCCTTTAGGGTAAAAGCCCGCTTAAATGTTTTGTTAGCTCATCGAAAAGGGCCTTTTTCTTTTTGTTACTCAGCTGAAACAGGGTTTTCAGGACCATTTTTTCCGATATTGTAAAGATGTAATTGGTTTTTATGACGCTCTCCTTTATTGCACCCTCCTTTTTTGATAGGGGGATCCCCTTCATCGCTAAATTGCTTGTTATGCCTGCTACAACTACATTGCCGTACCCCTCAAACAATACTACCGCAGGCCGCTTTTTTGTATCAAATGTATCTGTGAACTGCACTGTGGCAAGGACCACATCCCCCGGATTAGGCATGTTCCCAAGCCTCATCCTCATTATTATCCCACAGTTCTTTCATTTTTGGCTGCTGGATTTTGTGGAGGAATTCATCATATTGATTTCTCATTTTTGCCATTTTTCCAATTTTAATCAGGTGCATTATCAGCTCGTTGTAAGTCTGCCGGGGGTATTCTTTTATATCCTTTAATGCTTTGACGACTGTCTTATCAAGCTGAACAGTTGTTACATTTGCCATTATATGACACCTATAGGTAATATATAATTGCTTATATATAATGCTTTCTAGCGAGCTTGACTTTCATCGAGAAGTCAATTGGCTTCGCATAGCTGGTCAGCATCCCCATGGAAACGTAGTCCGGCTTTGCTTTTGCAAACTCACGGATATTGTCCGGCGTAATGCCGCCGGAAAGCTCGATTGCCACATCAGGGTATTCTGCCCTTATTTCCTTTGCTGCTTCCTTTGCCTTTGCAGGGGTGAAGTTGTCGAGCATGACTATGTCTACGCCAAGCGAGGCGGCAAGGAGCGCCTCCTGCCTGTTCAGCACTTCAATCTCGACAGGCGGAACCGCCTTTGCAATGGCTTCACGGATTGCCTGTTTGCGTGGCACCCCCATCGCGTCGAGGTGGGTGTCCTTGATGAGCGTCATGTCCCACAGCCCGCGGCGGTGGGCGATGCCCCCGCCAATCTCAACCGCCTTTTTGTCAAGGGCAGACATTCCCGGCGGGCTTTTCCTTGTGGCAGCGACAATGCAGTAGCGCGAGAGCCGCGAAGTAAGTGTTGCAATGCCGCTCATGCGCGAGAGTATGTTTAGTGCGGTCCGCTCAGCCCCAAGGACTGCGCGGGTTGGGCCGCTAATGCGGATTACCTTTTCGCCTTTTTGGAAGCGCTGCCCGTCTTTTTTTAGGGGCCGCGCCTTTGCACCAAGCTTTTCAAAGGCGTATTTTGCCTCGCTGGCACCAGCAAGGGTGCCGCTCTCGCGGGCGATTATCGCCGCTTTTGTCCTATGGCCTTTGCTAAACAGCGCATTTGTTGTTATGTCCCCGTCGCCAAGGTCAGCAGCTAGCGCATAGTCAATTATTCCCCTCATATCATCTTTCGCCTTAGCCGTGTGCCGTTATACTTTTCAGGCATGTACCACTCTGGCTCCTCAACTGGGATGCCCAGTGTCCTAAACGAGCGCTTAACCCAGTCATTCCCGGTGATTGCAATGTCAAAGTCCACCTTTCTGCGTATTTGGCGTGCCCACTCACGGTCGTTGAATATGTCATTTTGGGTAACCACCTTAATGTTTGGAAGCTTCTGGCGGAGGAGTGCCACGCGCTGCTCGACAGGGATGGGGTTTGCTTCAGTGCCCCATTCCTGCGCACTGCCAACTACGACGGTAACGTCGCCAAACTGCTCCTTGGCTGCCTGGATTGCATGCAGGTGGCCCTTGTGCAACGGCTGGAACCTGCCGACGAAAAGCGCATTCATTGCTCAACAAACCCCCGTAATGTAATCTGCCCCCCATCTTTAAGTTCTTTTTGGCTGCTACTCTTTTATATGGCCGTAACGGGTTGCCAGGGGCACCATGCTAGCCCAGCTTACCCCTGATTATTTCTGCTATCTCCTCAAACTCCCCCCTGTCACGCATGTTAAACGGGCGCTCTTTAAGGAATGCCATGATCCTCTTCTTAAAGCCAAGCGGGTTAGCACCAATAGGGGAGATTATATAGCTTGGGGCACTTAAGCCCCAGTTAGCTAGCAGCTGTTTTGCTCCAATTGCACCCGCCGCATCCTTTGGCACCACGGCAATTGCAGCTGTCCGTGACTGCACCTCGCTATCGCGGAGGACTTCTGGCAGCCCGCCCCAAATTAGGTCACCACCTCCCTCAGCAATGATGATATCTGGCGAAAACCCGGATAAGTACCTAAAAATGCCCTTGGACATGGCGGCATAATCGCTGCGCCCATATGTTGAGGCCAGCCCTGCGTCAACAAAATCAGCATGCGCTATTGCACCGCTTCCTGCCACCCTCTTAATGTCCCTCATCCTGCCTGTTCCAGCAATCTTTGCAGCTGCTACACGATAGCCACGCTTAGAAAGCCAATAGGTGATCTTTTCAGCAAAAGTTGTTTTTCCAACCTCTGCAGCAGTCCCAATGACCAGCAGGAGTGGGGCAATTTGGCCGCCAGCTGGGGTCTTAAGCCTGTTGGATATGCTAATTGGCTTGCCATCAGCTGTAATGAGGCCCTCGACAACAACCTCAGTTGCCTTGCCGCCTAGAAATTTTGAAACGCATTCTGCCTTTCCAATCAGCCCTGCTTTCGACAGGAGTGCTAGCCTATCGCCCTTATGCAGCTTCAATCCGCCCTCAGGGATCCCCCCAACGACTGAATAGCTGGAGCAGCGGTGCCCCAAAACACCAACAAAATGGTCGCCAGCTGCTAGCTTTATGTCTCTCCCGCTCCTGTCCTCGATAGAGGCATATGCTCCTTTTGAGGCAACCCTTACGAGGATTATGCTGCCCTCGTTCCCTACACCATTAGAAACTCCAGCGCTTTTTGGGAGGGGCAGAGAACGGAGGTTAGAGGAGACGGCTTTCAAGCTAAAGCCAGCTAGCTTTAGAGGACCACGGTTTTCTCGCGTGTCATTTCCAGTATGCTCCATCTTGCGCCCTCCCTTCCAATGCCGCTGCCTTTTACCCCGCCAAAAGGGATGTTTTCGGACCTAAATCCTGGCCCCTCATTTAGCACAACGGTGCCAAACTCAAGGCCATCAATAAGCCGCTCTGCCCATTTTAGGGAATCTGTGAACACCCCCGCCTGCAGGCCATAGGGGTTCATGTTGGCAATGCGGAGTGCCTCTTTGGCCGATTTTACACGGATGATAGGGGCAACCGGGCCGAACAGCTCTTCAGTTACGCATTTGTCAGTTGGCCGTACATGGTCAAGGACCGTCGGCCAGTATTGCGCACCCTCCCTCTTCCCGCCACAGAGGAGTGATGCGCCATGCCTCACAGCCAGGTTCACAGTTCTTTCAATTGATTTTGCCGAGTCCTCATTTATCACAGTCCCCACATCTGTTTTGGGGTTTGATGGGTCTCCCACCTTAAGCTTTAGTGTCTCGTTTACCAGCTCTTCTGAGAACTCATTGGCTATGCTGTCCGCCACAATGACCCTCTTCACTGAGGTGCACCTTTGCCCGGAATTACCGAATGCTCCTTGTGCGGCTGCCTTGGCGCTTTTGTGTATGTCAGCGTCATCCAAGACTATAAGCGGGCCGGTATCCCCAAGCTCAAGCAGGAGCTTTACCATCCCCGCCTTTTTTGCTATTTGCTTCCCAACGCGCATGCTGCCTGTAAACGAGACCATGTCCACTGCGGGGTTTGTGATAAGCTCGTTCCCTATCTCGCGCGGATTGCCAAATACCATATTAGCTAGCCCCTTTGGCAGCAGCTCTCCAAGCTCGCCCATCAGCATGGTTGGTGTGAGTGGGACTTTTCCGGATGGCTTTATAACACTCCGGTTTCCTGCTGCAATTGCAGGGGCTAATTTTACTATAACTTGGTTTAGGGGGTGGTTAAAGGGGGTGATTATTGAAAGGACACCAATCGGCTCCCTTATGACAATAGCCCGCTCCTTTTTAGGGTTGGCTGTGGTGTCCAGTGGCACTACCTCACCGCCTATGCGGATAGCCTCCTCCGAGCATCGCAAGGCCATGGTGTACGACCTTTGCACCTCCTGCAATGCAGTTTTTATGGCAATGCCGGACTCGCTTGTGATTAGCCGTGCAAACTCCCCCCTTTTCCTTTTTATTAGCTTTGCAGCTTCGGCCAGCATCTTGCTTCTGGAATATACATCTTTTGGGGCCATGCATTCTTTTGCTTTTTTAAACGCCTTAGCAACATCCTCTTTAGTGGAAGCTGCAACCTCCCCAATGCGCTCGTTAGTGTATGGATTATATACTGCTATCTCTCTCATGCAGACCACCTGCTTCTTTTGAGAACCGGTCCCTTATCACCTGGGGCGGCAGGGGCACACGCGGCTGTGCACTGCCTCCAGTATCTATTTTGGCGAGCACAAATGCTGGGCTTTTTCCCTTCACACCGTCCAATGCAGCTATCAGCCCCCCCACATCGGATGCCCTTGCCACATACATGTACCCCGCAGCCTTTGCCATGCCATCCAAGCCAATGGATGAGCGGGTCCCCTGCCCGCCAGTTGACTCATACACATTGTTGTCCAGCACAATATGGGTGAACCCGCCTGGCTTTTCTGTGGCTATTGTTGCTAGGGTGTTGAGGTTCATTAGAAGGTTGCCGTCACCCTCAATGGCCACCACCTTTTTTTGCGACGCCTTGCTCACGCCCAGTGCAATTGATGATGCCAAGCCCATCGACCCAAGCATATAAAAATTCCCCGGCCGGTCATGGGCGCTTGCCAGTTCCCTGCTTATAAGCCCATTGCAAGAAACCACGAGCTCATCCGTTAGCCATGATGAGATTGCGCGTATTGCCTGCTGCCTATTCATCAAATCCCCCCCAGGGCACCAGCAGTGCGGCTGGAGCGGACTTGCTTTTCATTTTAGCCATTGCCTTTTCAACTGCTGCCTTCCAGCCTTTCCCGAGGGTGTAATGGCTGATTCCAGCAGCCTCCAGCACTGCCACCAGGCGCTTGCCGCTAACGCGGTGCTCAGGGGCATCCCTACTGCGGCCGCGCCAGCCAATTACTAGGAGTATGGGGATCCCATAAACCATGTTTAAGGTGAGCAAGGGGCTTAGGGCATACCCCAGCCCGGAGTTTTGGAGAAATACCACTGGCAGCTTGCCAGCAAGGGCAGCACCAGATGCAATTGCCACTGCCTCGTCCTCCCGGTTGCATGCCACATACTCCATACGGTCTTGCACGGATGCAATTGCCTTTTTGATTATGGATCCAGGAACACCCGTAGCTATTGAAATCCCATTTTCTGCCAGCTTGTCACAAAATTTTCCCGGATCAGCCAATTTAACCGCCTGATTTTAGGTGCTTAAGCGGGGCGTACCCAACCAGCTCGTTAATTTTGCCCATGGGGACAATGCTCCCCTCAAGGGGGTATGCCGAGTTCTCCTGCTTGAGTATTTCCAGGTTTTTTATGATGGCAGCAACAGCTGTCCGGAGGACATAATTAGCGTATATCACCATCCGGTAGCCGCCGTCCGCAAGCTGCTTTACATTGGTACGGTTGTATGAGGTGGGGACACAGACCAAAGGCAGGCTGCCCCCATACCCCTTAGCAAATGAGAATATCTCATCCGGTGTTTTAGCCTTTGAATGCACTAGGATTGCATCTGCACCAGCTTCTTCGTAGCAGTAGGCCCGCTTGAGCGCCTCTTTAAGCCCGAGGCCCGCTATGAATGCTTCAGTCCGTGCAATCACCATGAAATGCTTGCTTTTTTGTGCCCCTTTTGCAGCAGCTATCCTTGCAGCATGCTCCTCAGGAGAGACTAGCTTCCGCTTCCCTGGGTAGAAGCTGTTGCGCTTCGGAAAGGGGTTATCTTCAATGCAGATTCCTGCAGCACCAATTGCCTCATATGCCTTTGTCATCTTGGCAGCATTTTCCACAGTCCCATAGCCGCTATCACAATCCGCTATCATTGGGATGGGAACCGAGCTAGCTATGGCTTTGGCCGATGCAAGGCTTTCTTCCATTGAGAGTATGCTGGCATCTGGGACACCATGTGCAGACGATATCTCAAAGCCGCTTGCCCAAACCCCATCAAACCCCGCTTTGGCAACAAGCTTAGCAGTGATCCCATCATGGGCCCCAACAAGCACCACGGTGCCCCTTTTTAGCTTGCCCCTTAGCTGCTGGGCCTTCGATCTCATGCAGTTATTTTTACTTAGGAGTATATATTGCTTAGCACTACACTCGGCTTTGCAAGGCTTTCAGGGCACTGTGCCATTTCTGGCTATTCTGCGCCCCTTATCTTCTTGAGGGCCTTTTCAGAGTCAAGGATGCTGTCACAGTAGGCACACTTTATCTTTAGCGGCTTTTTTGAAATCACCCTAAACTTTGGCATTAGGTAAAAGCTCTCTGTCTTTGTAACACAGTTTGGGTTGTTGCATTCAAGTATCCCTGTAATCTCAGCCGGGATCTCCACCTGGCTTTTTTTCACGACCTTGCCGTTCTCTATGATGTTTATTGTTGCTTCCGGCGCGTAAAGGGATATGATGTTGTATTCCCTTTCCTCGAGCTCCTTGCCTTGTATCTTCAACAGGTCCTTCTTGCCAAGCTTTTTGCTGTCAACATCCGATGCTAGGATAAAAGTGTACCCATCCAGCCCCCCAAGTGCGCGCAGCACCTTAAAGCCTGTCTCTTTTGGGAGGTGGTCAATGACAGTCCCATTCTCAATTGGCTTTACGTACATCATTTTCTCACCCCCAGCAGCATTGCTATCAAAGCCATCCTTATGGGTATCCCGCTGCCAACCTGCTCAAAATAGAATGCCCTTTCATCATCATCAATGCCATAGTCAATCTCATTTACCCGTGGCAGCGGGTGCATAACAACCATATCTTTCTTTGCCTTTTTTAGGAGCTTTTTGTTGATGAAGTAGCTGCCCTTCACCTTTAAATATTCCTTTTCACTAAGGAACCGCTCTTTTTGGACGCGGGTAACATAGAGCACGTCTGCCCAGCCAATCATCTTTTCTATGTCATTTCCCTGTTCCACTGTAATGCCATACCCCTGCTTTAAGTGCTCGAGAAGCCAGT
>WALL01000028.1 GCA_015522845.1 Nanobdellati archaeon | reverse complement strand
GCTTGACTTTTACCTTCTCCAGCCCGGCAACGCCACTGTCGCGGGCTATCTCCGCCACTTCCGCATAGTCGTTAACCAGTGAAAATGCACGCTCCGCTTCCTCTGCCGGGACATCAAAGGCAGACGCAATTGCATCGCGGACTATGCCCTCGCCGACGCCTATGCGCATCTCGCCAAGCAGCAGCCGGACAAGGTATTTAATCTCGCCTGGCCCGACAGAGTTAAGCAGCTCAATCACATACTTTGCCTTCCTCTCCTGGGAGCCTGTTCCTTCCATGGCAGCCAGCTTCTCAAGCAGGGCATAGATTTCGCCAAGTGACATCGCGCTCTTCGAAAGCGTGGTCTGCGCCTTCTTGCCAAACAGCTCCTCTGCAGCCAGGCCCGTGTCGCCAAGCTCGGCAATCTTATTATCGATCTTCCCCGCCGGAACGCCGGTTGCCATAGCTATTGCCCTAACCATGGACTTCTGTGCGATGCCAATTTCCCGCCTGTCCCATGGTGGGAATATTTTTCCCTGCACAAAAAGCACAACGGTGCGCAAGTCGCTGCCGCTGTCCAAAAAAAGCTGTTTCACAATCCCTGCCATCTCAAGGCGGGAGCTCGTCTGCTCGAGCTTCGCGAGAGTGGCCGCGACGGCGGCAAAGTCCATGAGAAGAAAAAGGGGAACAAGATATAAAACTCTTCTGGATGCATCATTTTTATACTGCCTTGCCCATAACTAAAGTGTGCGGGATAATGAGGTGCTGATAGGGAAGAAGGGCGTGATGAGCTACGTGCTCGCGGTGGTAACCCAGTTCAACAGCGGAGCCGCTGAAGTGGCCATCAAGGCACGCGGAAAGGCAATAAGCCGGGCAGTTGATGTTGCAGAATCCGTCCGCCGCAAGTTCCTGCCAGGCACAAAAGTAAAAAACATAGGAATAAGCACTGAAGAGCTCGCCTCCAAGGATGGAGAAAAGGGGAGGGTCTCTTCAATTGAGATTGTCCTCTCAAAATAAGGGTGTTGGCCATGAAAGGCCCGCTATGCGAGGAATGTATCAAAAGTGGGGTCCTTTGTGAGGAATGCAGCAAAAAGCTTGAAAACAAAGAGATCAGCGAACTTGACATTGAAGTAGCGCGGCTTTTATACAAGCTCGAGAAGCGGGATCTGGTCCGCGGGGCATCATTTGAGAGGGCGCACCTTATTGGGAACCTAATTGTGATCTCCACTAAGGGCAGGGTTGGCACACTTGTTGGGAAGGGGGGGCGTGTTGTCAGGCTGCTTAGCCACGAGCTAAACAAGAAAGTTAGGGTTGTAAGCGTTTCCAATATGAAGTCAATGCTTGCTGACCTAATCTCCCCTGCAAAGATTCAGGGCATAAACATAGTCTATAAGCCCAGTGGGGAGCAAACAAAAGTTATAATCTCCCACGAGGATAAGTATAAGCTAATCGCGCCGAGGGAAACGCTTGAGAAGGCGGCGAACCTGCTAAGCGACAGGACGATTGTGCTTGAGGTAAAGTAGAAACCCATAAAAACCCCGCCTGCAACAATTCCCTCATGAAGCGCACACACTACACTAGCGAGCTCGAGGGGCAGGAAGGAAAATCCGTTACAATTGCGGGCTGGGCGGACCAGCTCCGCATTCTTGGGAAGATTGCATTCATCATAGTCCGCGACAGGTATGGCACAGTACAGGTTACAATACCCCGGTCAAAGCTCGCCGAGCTTTACGGGGAGGCAAAGTCGCTCACCAAGGAAAGCGTCATCTCAGTTAAGGGGACGCTCAAGGCAAACAAGGAGGCACCGCGCGGCATAGAGGTAATCCCGGAGCACATTGAGGTGCTTTCACGCGCCGCCGCACCGCTGCCCATGGACATTTCAGGCAAGATAACAAGCGAGCTGGAGACACGGCTAGACTCGCGCTTTATGGACCTTAGGCAGCCCACAGTTGCCGCAGTCTTCAGGGTCCGCGACTCACTGCTGGCGGGAATACGCAGCTATCTTGAGGGAGAGGGGTTCATCGAGGTACACACCCCAAAGCTCGTGAAGGCTGGCGCTGAAGGCGGGGCAACGCTATTCAAAGTTGACTACTTTGGGAAAAAGGCATATCTCTCGCAGTCGCCACAGCTATTTAAGCAGGTGCTGATGTCCACTGGCCTTGACAGGGTTTATGAGATTGCACCTGCATTCCGTGCAGAGCCAAGCGCAACTACAAGGCACCTCAGCGAGTTCATATCGCTTGACTTTGAGATGGCATTCATCGACTCCCAGGAAGAGGTAATGCAGCTAGTGGAAAATATGGTCGTATCTGCAATGACCCACGTTAAGGGAGAATGCAAGGATGAGCTCAAGCTGCTTGGGCGTGAGCTGGATGTGCCAAAGGCCCCCTTTAGGAGGGTGCCATTTGCAGAAGCAAAGGAGCTGCTTGCTGCTGAAGGCAAGAAAATAGAAAACGACCTTGACAGTGAGGCTGAGAAGGCACTTGGCAGTATTATCGGGGACGACTATTACTTTATAACTGGGTTCCCAAATGCGGAAAAGCCATTTTACATAATGGAAGATGGGGACAGCAGCTGCTCCTTTGACCTTGAGTGCAAAGGGCAGGAGCTTGCAAGCGGGGGGCAGCGCGAGCACAGGTATGATGCCCTAATTGCAAGGATGAGGCGGCTTGGCTTAGACCCAAAAAGCTTTGAGTTTTATACAAATGCCTTCAAGTATGGTATGCCACCACATGGCGGTGTTGGGCTTGGGATAGACAGGTTTGCCCAGAAGCTGCTTGGGCTGAAAAACATCCGCGAAGCAGTGCTTTTCCCAAGGGATAAGATAAGGATGATGCCCTAAAACACAACCTGCCTGTCAAGCACAAGGTGTGAGAAATAGCTTAGGAACGCTATTACCCCAAAGAACGCAGCATCATAAAACCCGCTAGAGAGGAAGAAAACCAAAAACACTGCCAGTGCATAAACTATGTTTGCCCTTATCCGGTGGGTTGCACCGCGGTGGCGCGGCCGCAGAAGGACAAACATCAGGAAGATAACAGCCGTTACAATTAGCGTGCTTACGAGGCTGCTGACTGGGGTGCTAAAGTCATGGAAATACCTCGTTGCCCCAAACAAAAAGGCAGTTGCAATGACCAAAGCCTGTAGCAGACCGCCAATCTTTGACTTTGGCGTGTCTGTATCAGGCAGCAGCGATCCCAGGGCGCATATGAAAAAGCTTGTAAGCGCAAACGCCAGCAGCTGCCCAACTGGGCGCCCACTAAACTGGTACCAAAACAAGCCAAGCGAGAACAGCCAAACTGCCATCCCCCCAAGAAAATGAACCTTGTAGTTGCTCATCTAAGCACCAAACTTCTTCGCACGCCCCATAAGGTCCATTAGGATTGGAAAGAGGTCCTTGCCGCGTATCCTCAGCTCCCCTTCGGTGGCGCTTAGCTCATCAAAGTGTGTGACATAGTCAATCCTGACATCCCCGCCTGCAATGACAATTGGAACAGGGTCAGCAGAGTGGTTCCTTACCGAACAGGGTGTTGAGTGGTCGCTTGTAAATACAACTATTGTGCTGCCCATATCTATCTTCTTCAACAGATAGCCAAGCATCTTATCGATGTCCTCAATGACAGCTACCTTCTTTTCAGGGTCGCCGTCATGGCCAGCCAGGTCGGTTTCCTTAATATGCAAGAATACAAAGTCACTCCTTTTGAGTGCCTCAACAGCTGCATCGGCCTTTGCATAAAGGTTGGTGTCGTAGCCGCCAGTGGCGCCCTTAGGGTGTATAACCTCCATGCCAAGCAGGCTCCCAACGCCCTTAATCATCCCTTCTGCTGCTATCACTGTCCCCTTTATGCCGTGCTCCTGCTCAAAAGAGGGCGGCCTTACAAGCTTCCCAGCGCCACGGCAAAGCAGGTAATTCGCTGGAAGCTCACGGCCGCGGTTAACGGGGTGGCTGCGGAGCACCTTATGGCTCTTCTCAATGAACTCATTAAGCGCCTTTGCCGTCCGGATTGCTGCTTCAGTATGCTCAATTGGCAGCACCTTCATAGGCGGGCGCCCGGCTAGATGAGGGTCATTCGTGCTTATCTGCGGCGACAGGCTTTTCCCGCGCAGCACTAAGGCAGCCCTGTGCTCTGTTGACTCCTTAAATATTATGCGCACGCCCGGCACGCTGGTAATTGCAATCTCATTTACTGCCTTCGCAAGCTCATGTGTGCCCTCCCTTATGCGGCCCGCACGGCGGTCAATGACTATCCCATCCTTAATGGTTGCAAAGTTACAGCGGAATGCAATGTCCCCTTCCTGCAGCTCAAGCCCAACACCCAATGCCTCAATCGGCCCGCGGCCGCTATAGTACTTGTAAGGGTCATAGCCAAAGAGCTGCAGGTGGCTAGTGTCGCTTCCGGGCCTTATGCCGGGGGCGATGGGATCCATAAGGCCATCCTCGCCAATCTTTGATAAGTGGTCTAGGTTTGGAGTGCGGGCAAGCTGATAAGGCGTCTTGTTCCCCAGCCGCTTGATTGGGCGGTCGCCTGCACCATCTGCTAGCACAAAAAGGCATTTCTTTGGCTTTGGCGGCGGGAGCTGCATGATGGGAATACACAAAAGGAGTATTTAATCCTGCTTGCCTGAAAGCTGCCTTATTGCCTCAAGCAGGTTTCCTGTTTCCCTTATCTTACCCATGATGCTCCGGGATATGCGGAGCCTATCACTAAGCGGGTAGTCCTTTCGCTTGAGATATGCTGCTAAGTACTTATATCCGCTTTCGTCTCCCTTAAGGAGCCTGGACTCTGCCTCTATTGGAAGGCCCTCATGTTCCGTGAACCATTCAAAGTTATGGTCATATGACTCTTCGAACCCCATCTCATCTGCATCGTGAAGGGTGTGGCTAGCAATTATGGACGCCAGCCCAGGCTCTACCGGCTTCTCGGTAAGGGGGTCTATAACCTGCATTATATGCTGCATCAGCTCTTTGTGTGCATACATCCCATCCTGCACGGTATTACGGATTGAGTTAACTTCCAGCCTCTTATCGCCAGATTTCCTGAACTCATCCGCAGACTCCGTAAAGTGCCGATAGTACTCGTATGCCATCTTGGCATTCTTAAAATGCTCAAAGTGCCCCAAATAGACCACCACTGTAAGTTATAGCGAAATCTTTATAAATGCTTGCTGTGTTTGATGCTTACCAGGAGGTGCCCAAATGTTGAATATGAAAAAGCCAATTGACCTCATTTCGATGATCTTGGTGATAATCGGTGCCCTGAATATCGGTATTGTAGCCTTTGGTACAGATGTTATTAAGTCCTGCTGTGGCTCAATCCCTATCTTGGAGCAGTGTGTTGACATCATCATCGGCCTTGCAGGCCTTTGGCTGATCTATGTCATTTGGATAAAGAAAAAGTAACTGGCTATTTGCGGCCCCTTCGGGGGCCATTAGCCTATACACTATCTTCCGCTTTCTTTTTTGTTTTAAGAGAGTAGCGCAAGCCATCAAGAGTGGCTTTGGCGCTCGGCACCCGCTCGTGGAACTTCTGCAGCTTCTCACAGGGATAGTCGCTGCAGTAAGCGCAGTTCTTAACACCCTTTTCCATGGCACACTTGCGTATCTCGCAGTCATGGCAATGGCTGAAGAGCGGGCCGTTAGAAAGGCAGCCGTTGCAGCTTATGTCCTCCGGCCTTAGCCCGGGATAATTGAATTCCTTGGACCACTTCTTTGCGGTTTTCTCGCGAAGGGCGCTGTCATTTGCCTGCGTTGCGATGAACGCATCGCAGCTTGTGCAGTCTATGCCGCAATAGCCAATCATTTCCTCAGAACCACTTAGCATACGGAACGCCCTGCTCCTCGATGCGCAATAGCTGGTTGTACTTTGCCAGCCTCTCGCCGCGGCAGGGCGCGCCAGCCTTTATCTCCTTGGCCTCGATCCCAACTGCAAGGTCGGCGATGAAATCGTCAGTTGTCTCGCCACTTCGGTGAGAAACCATGAGCCTATAGCCAGAGTGCCTTGCTAGCTCGGCAGCCTCGAATGTCTCGGTGAGTGTGCCTATCTGGTTCACCTTTAGCAGGACCGCATTGGCAGCGCGGCGGCGTATGCCCTCCTTTATGCGCTCGGTGTTCGTTACAAAGATATCGTCGCCAATTATCTGGACATCCTCGCCCATTAGCTCTGTCAGCCGGGCAAAAGCCTTGTAGTCGTCCTGCTGGAAGGGGTCCTCGATGGAGACAATTGGATAGTCTGCAACAAGCTTTTCGTAAAACTTGATTAGCCGGTCGGTGCCCATCTGCTTGCCGTCAAGCTTGTATTTCTTGGACTTGTAGAACTCAGATGCGGCGGCATCCATCGCGAGCGCTGTGTCCTTCGAATGCCCCGATGCCTTCGCTGCCTTCATTATGAAATCAAGCGCTTCCGTGGTCTTCTTGAGCGGCGGAGCAAATCCCCCTTCATCACCAACGCCAACAGCCCCAAACTTTTTATCAAGCAATAGCTTTAGCTCATGATAAACCTCAGTGCCTATGCGCATTGCCTCCGTGAATGTCTTGGCTTTCGGAACGAGCAAGAATTCTTGTATGCTTAGCTTGTTGTTGGCATGCCTGCCGCCATTGATTATGTTGAAGAACGGCACAGGGGTCACATAATGCGGCTCATAGTGGGTGTATATCTGCCCAATGTGCTCATATACCCCCGCCTCCTTCGCAGACGCTGCTGCCTTGCAGCAGGCAAGCGAGACTGCAAGCATTGCATTGGCGCCAAGGCGCTTCTTGTTCGGCGTGCCGTCAATGCTTATCATTAGCTTATCAATCCCATCCTGGTCGCGGACATCTTTGCCTATGAGCTTCGGCGCAATGAGCTGGTGTATGTTGTCAATTGCCTTTTGGACGCCCATGCCATAGTACGCCCGGGTTTTGTCCCGCAATTCCAGGGCCTCGTGCTTGCCCGTAGAGGCGCCAGCGGGGACTGCCGCCCTCCCAAACCCCTTGCCACAGTGCACGTCGCACTCGATGGTGGGGTTGCCGCGCGAGTCAAATATCTGCCTGGCGTGGACACTCGTGATATCATATTTCCCTATCATACCCCAACCGCTACGAAGAAAGAGTATTTAAAGGATGTGCTTCCGCCCTTATTTCAGCACTTTCCCTGTTTCCATGTACCAGAGGTAAAGATCCAACTCTGCGAGCGTCAGGCCAGCCTTCTTAGCAATTTTCCGCAACACGCCTTCAATTTCAAGGTACCGCTTCCGCGTCATCGTCTTTGGCCTTTCAATGAGCCCGTGGCGCACGAGCAGGTCAATTATGTGGAAGTCTATGATTGCGTAGTCGTCGAACCCTATGTTACGCAGGAAGTGGCTCGCCTCCTTCATGCCAACCCCCTTTATGTTCTTTACTAGCCAGTCCCTGTCAGGCACAATATCCTGATCGCGCGCAGCCACGATAAACTCCGCACGGCGGTTGTAAAACCGGTAGCCCAGCGACTTCAGCCTTGCAGCCAGCTTGGCCTTGGGCAGTGTGCGGAACCCGCCACCGATTTCCCGCTGGCACCTGATGCCCATCCCCGCGGACGTGTTTGCCGTGAGTATGCAGAAGCACAGCTCGCTAAAATGGTCTCCGTTTTTCTTGAACCCGCGGATTCGGCTGCCCACCTGTTGCTTGACAGGAGATTGCTTAAGCTGGCCGATTTCCGCAAGAAGCTTCCGCATAAAAAAAGTTAGGGCGGAGGCATTAAAATTCCTACGCCTTCCAAAGCCCATGCAAGTTACAGTATGCGCGTGCGGTTACAGAATCTGCCTTCACACAAAATTCCGCTTTTGGCTCATCGCCCGGCGAGAGGTGCTGCAGGTATGACTTCCCGCCCGCGACAAGCTCTATCCACTCGATATAGTGCGCCTCCTCCATTGGGTGGGGTGTGGAGCCGACCGTGACGGTGTAGCCGTTGGCGGTCTTCTCAACCACAGGCACGTGCTTCTCCTGTGCGGCGTCGGTGGCGTTCTCCTTGAGCAGCTCCATTGGCTGGCCACAGCACACGAGTGCATCCGCGCCGGCGTGCACAACCTCAACGATGTTGCCGCATATGTTGCAGCGGTATATGCCGCCTATCGCTGTCATCCAATCACTTTCTCAGTTCCTCTTCAACTTCCTTCTTTCCTGCCTCAATCTCATTTACCTGTTCCCTATCCGACTTTAGCAAAAGGGTTTGAAACTCACCCACGTGCGTCTTCTCTTCCTTCGCAACGTCCAAGAGGATTGCCTTTAAGTCATGGCTCTCGGTCAAAGCAGCCATCTGCTCATAGAGGTTTATGGCATCTAGCTCGGCAATCAGCGCAACACGGAGTATCTCGTGGTCAAGATCCTCTTTTCTTATTTTGCTAAGGTCAAATGGTATGTTCGAAAGCATCTAATACACCTCACATTCTACTTCAAAGTACTCTTCGGGGTGGCCGCACGATGGGCACACCTTTGGGGGCGTCTTGCCGACATGGACGTAGCCGCACTCCCTGCAAACCCAAACCTTGTCTTCGGACTTCTTGAACACGGTTCCCGCCTCCACCTCTGCAAGCAGCTTTTTGAAGCGCTCCTCGTGGTGCTTCTCTGCAACAGCAATCGCGCGAAGGCGCGCCGCAATCTCAGGATGGCCCTCCTTCTCCGCGACGTCGGCGAACTGGGGGTACATAATCGTATGCTCGTAGTGCTCACCGCCTATCGCAGCCCTGAGATTGGTGGCGGTATCACCGAGCACCGTGGGCGCCTCCGCCTCAACAGTGATGTTCTCGTCACCTTCCTTGATTGTCTGCATCATGCGGAAGAGCCACTTCGCATGCTCCAGCTCGTTGTTGGCAGTAAGCAGGAATATCGCGGCTATCTGCTGGTACCCCCCCTTTCTCGCGGTCTTAGCATAAAGGGTGTAGCGGTTCCGCGCCTGGCTCTCGCCGATGAATGCCTTTGCTAAGTTCTGTAAAGTTTCGCCCATATCAACACCCCATCCCCATTTCTCAACAGGGGTATTTATAGAAGTGGGGCGCGGTGGCCTCACTTCTTCCCGACCTTCTTGTGACAGAGCCACCAGTCGAAGCAGTCGTACTTATTCATGCGCGTGGCGGCGGTCTTCTCGTCGGATGCCGGCGGGATTATAACGTCGCTGCCGACAATCTCGTTCTTGGGCCAGTTCGCGGGCATCGCAGCCTTGTTCCTGTCGGCAACCTGCAGCGCCTCGACCATGCGGGCTATCTCATCCATGTTCCTGCCAAGCTCCTGCGGGTAGTAAAGCATCGCGCGGACAATCCCCTTCGGGTCGATAATGAACACCGCGCGGACCGTGTTGGTCCCCTTGGCGGGGTGGACCATGCCAAGCAGCTCGGCGATGAGCCCCATGTCATCGGCGATGATCGGGAACTCTATCTTGGTCTTCAGGTTCTCCGCTATCCACTCCTTCCACTTGATGTGGCTGAACACTTGGTCTATGCTCAATCCGACAAGCTCGCAGCCAAGCTTCTTGAACTGCTTGTAGTGCTTCTGGAACGAGACGAACTCGGTCGTGCACACTGGCGTGAAGTCCGCCGGGTGGGAGAACAGCACGAGCCATTTCCCCTTGTAGTCGCCGGGGAAGCTCTTCTTTCCCGCCGTGGTCTGCGCCTCGAAGTGAGGCAGCTTCTCCCCAATTAGGGGGATTCCCGGTATCTCATCCATTTTTAACACCTTATACCGTCGCGCTGAGCGCAGCGTCTATCGCCGGCTTGTTGAAGCCCACTATTATCTGCCCATTTATGTCAAGCACTGGGACACCCATTTGGCCGCTCTTCCGGACCATCTCCATCGCGCGTGCGCGGTCGGCGCCCACATCAACATCCTCAAACTTTACCCCGCGCTGTGTCAGGTATTCCTTTGCCATCTTGCAGTAAGGGCAGTGTGCTGTCGAATAAACAATAACCTTGTTTTCCTTTGCATATAGCATCTCTCTCATCTTCCTCTGGCGAATAAGCTCTAACTCATCCATAGGCAAAGGTTATCTTGGCCGCTGCTTTTATACAAACCGTAGTATGGCAGATAACGCTTTTAAACTGCACAACCGATAACAGGGGGCATGAAGCTTTGCAGGCGGCTGTCGTTCGATGATGTACTAGAGTGCTCGCTGGGGCTGTCGAAAAGCGAGGCGGAAACGATAAAGGCGGTGCTGAAGGTTCGCAAGCCGTTCACTGTGTCGGAGATCGCCTCGAAGATGGGCAAGGACAGGTCGGTCGCACAGAGGCACCTAAAGAAGCTAGGCGAGAAAGGGGTGCTATTGCGCTTCCAAAAGAACAGGAACAGCGGGGGCTACGAGTTTGTCTACAAGACAATAGACAGGGGGGAACTAAAGAAGACACTCCGCATGGGAATAAGGCAGTTTACCGCACAGGTGGAGAGCATCATAAGCCACTTGTAAGCTTCCTTTTCCCTAGCTTGACTCCCTCATCAAATGCCTTAACGTTCTTGCTGACCATCCTTGGCGCATCTTCCCTTATCACTTCACGGAAGCTCTTTGGCCTTAGCGGAAGCAGCTTTGCACCAACTGCGGCGCCGAGCATCATTGTGTCCCCTAAAACAGGCGTACCAAACTCCTTCTTGGCAAGCTTGGTGGTATTAAAAACCATTATCCTCTTTGCAAATGGCTTCACGCGGCGGACTATCTCTGGCATCGGCGGGTAGGGCACATCAAGCAGGTTCGCATAGACTGGCATATACTCATGGTCGTCGATGACAAAGGAGGTCTTTTCTTTGCTCGCGTAATGTACCGCCCTTGCTGCCTCAAGCGGCTCAAATGCCATCACCAGGTCGGCATCGCCTTGCATAATGCCCGGTGACGACACATCGCCCCAGCGCACTTCAGTTGGTATTGAGCCGCCCCTTTGGGCAAGCCCATGTAGCTGGACACCACGGACGAAGTGCCCCTCTTTCTGCGCTGCCTTTGCAACGAGCGCTGCGGAGGTAAGCACCCCCTCACCGCCGACGCCTATGAAAAACGCACTGAATTTCATTGTTTCATCGCCTCCGGCGTATACGGGTGTGGGAGATAATCCAATATCTTCCCCGCCCGCGGCTCGTCCATGTTCCCGTGCCATGAATAGATTTCCAGTTGTGGGTTGTTCGACAGGTTCCAAAGGTCCTGCAGGCAGTGCCCGCACGGGCCGCCTTGGGAGCCTAGCTTGTGCTCGCGGTAGATGAGGACTGCCTCTACCCTCTTTTCCCCCTCCGAAATTGCCTTGTAGAGGGCAACCCTCTCCGCACAGGTGTCCTGCGGGATTGAGAGCAGGTTGCAGCCGCCGTAAATCTTCCCCGACTCCCCCAGGACGGCAGCGCCTATGCGGTGGCTCTCGTCCTTCTCGTTAGAGTTTTTGGATGCGGCCTTCGCCACTTCCCTCATCCGCGCAAGCGTCTCCCTAGCTATCATTTTTTCACCGCCACATGTATCGCCCCATAAGGGCACACCTGCGAGCACACCGAACAGCCCCAGCAATTGTCAGGGTTTATCCAATACTTTGGCTCCTCGCCCCTCTTGTGCCGTATCTCAACAATCGCAGGGCATGCGAACTCGTTGGTACAGATGCCACACTTCTTGCACTTATCCTGGTCTATCTCAAAAGTTGGAAATTCGATACCCTTCTCCCGCGCCTGGCGCCGTGCAAGCAGGCGGCACTCGCCCCTGCTTATGAGCACACGCAGCCCGTCCTTGCCTTTTAGCTCTTTTACCTTTTCCACAAGGTCCTTCTGGCTGAATGAGTTTGCAACAAGGACATTTGCGCCCATTGCCTTTGCTATTTTCTCAATAGATACCTCTTCTACAGGTGTGCCCATGCCTGTAAACCCGCTTCCTGGATGAGGCTGGTGCCCAGTCATTGCAGTGATGCGGTTATCAAGCACAACAATGAATGGCGACTTGCCGTTGTTGAACTTAAGGTTCGCAAGCCCTGGCATGCCCGCATGGAAGAAGGTGGAATCGCCAACAAAAGCAACCACCTCCTGGTTGCTGGTGCGGCTTATGCCATGGGATATGCCAAGCGATGCACCCATGCTAACTATGAAATCTTGCATCTCAAACGGCTCGAATATGCCGAGCACATAGCAGCCAATGTCGCCTGCCCAGATTGTATCTTTACCAAACACTTGCTTCACTGCATAGAATGTCGAGCGGTGCGGGCATCCCGGGCAAAACACTGGCTTCCGCGGCGGGAGACCTGCAATAGCTTTTGCCTCCTTGCGGGAATGTGCCTTGAAGTCAGGCGTTTTTTTCTTGAACAGCTTCCCAATTGCAGGAAGCACAAGTGCCATGGTATACTCACCATAGCTAGGTAGCAAGTCCTTCCCATGTATGGCAAGCTTTGGGTTTGTGCCCTTTGCAGCTTGTGTAACATAATTCTCTATAATCGGCTCGAGCTCCTCGACAACAAGCACTGCCCTCTTCCCTTTGATGAACTCTTCAATTTCTTTCCTTGGCATCGGATGTGTCATGCCAAGCTTCAGCACCGGCGGCTTCAGGCCAAGCGTCTTGAGCGACTCCCGCACATACTCATAGCTGACGCCGGATGTGATTATGCCAACCTTCCCAGTGCCCTTGCCCTCTTTTGTGAATTTCCCGCCGTACTTCCTTGCGATGCCAGCAAGCTTTGCGTCTATCTCGCGGTGCATTTCCTGCAGGTGCGGGCGTATGTTATAGTAGTGGGCCAAGTCCTTAACAAACTTCCCTTTCCGGATTGGCTTCTTTATCCTTCCTACCTTGACCGTGCCTATAGAGTGCGACACCTTTGTCGTTGTCCGCAGGAAGACTGGGATGTGGAACTCTTCCGAAAGCTTGAAGGCCTGTTTTGTGAAATCGAGCGCCTCCTGGGGATTTGATGGCTCAAGCTCCGGCATCTTGAACATCCTTGCGTAGTAGCGCGTGTCCTGCTCAGACTGCGCCGAGGACCAGCCGTTGGGGTCGTCGGCAACGACCACGACCATCCCTGCCTTAACGCCCAGGTATGCAACAGGCCCAACGGAGTCGGCAGCAACATTCAGCCCAAAGTGCTTCATCGCGGTAAGCGAGCGGACGCCCGACCACGCCGCCCCCGCGGCGGTCTCGAACGCGACCTTCTCGTTGCTTGAGTACTCGAAATAGGTGCCCGTCTTTTTTGCGATGTGCGAGAATGTGATCGGCACCTCTGACGACGGGGTACCGGGATATGCAGCAACAACCCCAACCCCTGCCTCAAGCGCACCACGGGCTATCGCCTCGTTGCCCAGGAGCACAACTTTTGAATTCGGCTTGGCTAGGACTGACATGAAAAGAGAAAAGAGGTTTGGCTATTTATAACTATTCGTCCAGCCGGGCGGTGTTAAATACAACAAATGGCAATCTAGTGGCATGCCCCAAAAGGAGCTATTCAAAAGGCTCAAGCGCATCCCGGAGATAACAGGAATGATGACCATCCTCCTTCTTGGGGCCATTGCAGGAGAGTTCTTCCAGCTTACCCCAGCTGCCACCCTGCCCCTTGAACCAGTGGTTGCCGGCATAGTTGCTGTTGCAGCCATGTATGCAGTTATGCTCCTCATTGAAATAAGGTGGTAATTTTTATATATTATTACGGGGATAGCTAACTGATGGAATTCCGCCACCTTAAGGGAAAGCCCGCCCGGCCCATCGATGCCTACCAAATCAAGCCAATTGTTGATGCCATGGGGCTGGAAGGGAAGCGCCCCGAGGAAAAGGTATTTGCCCTTGCCCGCTTCGCCTCCATGCCAAGGGAGTTCGGCAAGCCAAAAGTTGCCGACCATGACGAGTATATCTCATCCTATTCGCTGGTATCACTGCACTACAACGAAGGCAACTGCCGCCACCGCGCAGCCATGTTCTCCGCGCTGCTTGAGGCGGCGGGGATAAGCCATGAGATACAGGAGATGGGCAATGGTGGCCATACTTACGTCCACATACCCCTACCCAAAGAGCACATACGGGTGGATTTCGATGAAGAAGAGAAAGGGAATTACATAAGCATTTTTGTTGAGCGTGAAAACCAGCTCCATGGGTGGAACGTATACCGTAATAGGATAAGGCATAACAAAGGGAGAGGGCTGCATGGCGCCCTGAAAGAAGAGGACATCCGTGACCTTGAGCAGCTGCCCGAGTTCAGGGACGGCATGAACCGGCTCATTCTGGAGAGGATAAAAGCACACCATTATTAACCCTTGTATCCCCGAAACTGCCGAGGAAATAAGATGGAAAAATTCAAAAAGCTAGGCATTGATGGGCCTGCCCTAAAGGAAATCAAAAAAATGGGGTTCATCAGCCCCACAAAAATACAGGATGCTGCAATTCCCCTTGCACTTGAAGGGCGGGACGTGATTGCAAAGTCCGCAACTGGCTCTGGCAAGACGCTTATCTTCGCAGCTACACTAGCACAGCACCTCAAGCCAAACAAGGGGATACAAGCACTAGTGTTGACACCAACCCGCGAGCTAACTGAACAAGTCGCTGATATGGTAAGCGTGCTAACTAAGCCACGCGGATTAGGCGTGACCAAGGTCATTGGCGGGATGCCCATAGATAAGCAAATCAGCGAAATCAAAAGTGCAGCCATTGTCGTTGGCACACCCGGCAGGATACTTGACCACAGCCACCGCAGAACACTTGACCTAGGCCACGTAAAAATTTTAGTGCTTGACGAGGCTGACAGGATGTTTGACATGGGATTCATCCATGATGTCGAGAGGATAATCCGGCTCTGCCCAAAAGATAGGCAGACCATGCTATTTTCTGCAACAATAAATGATGCAGTAATGCGCATCTCGGAAAAGCACATGCGCAGCCCAATTAGCGTGAATGGCGAGGAAGTGGTTGACCCCTCAAAGCTGAGGCAGGCATATTACGACACCGACAGGCAGCACAAGCTCGCACTGCTGCTTCACATGCTAAAGAAAAATCATGACGGGCTTTCAATGGTATTCTGCAACTCACGAGTTGGTGTTGACTTCGTGCAGAAGAACCTGGCAGCCAATGGGATAAATGCCCATGCACTCCACGGCGGGATGGCCCAAAACAAGCGCAACAAGGTCATCAGCGGGTTCCACTCCAATGACATCCGCGTCCTTGTCTGCACCGACGTGGCTGCGAGGGGGCTTGACATCAAAGGCGTCAAGCACATCTACAACTACAACATACCCCATGATGCAGTTGACTACATACACCGTATAGGAAGGACTGCGCGCGCCGGCGAGGAGGGCATGGCAACAAGCCTGCTGACCGAAGAGGAATACCCCGACTTCCGGAGGATACTGAAGATGGGTATGGATATCAAGCGGCTGGAGGTGCCAAAACTCAAGCAAGTGAAGCTTATAGGCCGGGAGCCTCAGGAAAAGCCAAGGGAAAACTGGGGCCGCAGGCCGCCGAGAGGGCATAAGAGAACTCCCCGCAGCCCCAAGAGGCATGGCAGCTACTCATATGGTAATAAGATAAGGAGTAGGTAAGGGCAATTAGCTTTGTGGTGGTGCCCCTCCCCAACCACTAAAAAGGTATGTGCCATTCACCAAAGCAAATCAAGCTTAATTGCTAGAAGGGAGAGCAAGCCAGCTGATAAAAAACCTGCTGGATGCCAGGACATTTGCCCGCTGGCATTTATACGCCTTCACGGCAAGCCAATCATTATATAAGCCAATGGAAAATAGTTAGGCAATGCTGGAACAGCTGAACATCCAAATGTTCATTGCAATAAACCAGTTCGCCGGGAGCAGCGCTGCGCTTGACGGGCTTATGATAGGTGCAGCCAAGTACATGCCCCTGGTGTTCGTGCTATCCCTCCTCTTTCTCTGGATTTACAAGGGAAAGCAAGGTAGGGAAGCCACCCTTTACTCCAGTTATTCCGCCGCAGTTGGGATTGCGCTTGACCTGCTAATCGGGCTGGCCTATTTCCATCCCCGCCCGTTCATGATGCACCTTGGGCATGCCCTAATGCGGCATGCAGCCGAAAACTCTTTCCCATCCGACCACACAACAGGGATGTTGTCCATTGCGATCGTGCTTGTGTACTTTAAGGAAACCCGAAAGCTGGGGGCAGCCTTGGCTGTGCTAGGGCTGTTCGGCGGGATTGCCAGGGTGTATTGCGGCATCCACTTTCCATTCGACATCGTTGGCTCCATTGCTGTCGCAGCCATCGCTTCTTTGTCCGTCCTTGCATACCGTGATAGGCTGGGGAAGCTAAACGGCCGGGTGCTCAAAGCCTGGGGCAAGCTGGTTCCAGGGGGGAATTAGAATGGGCATATACCGGGCAACAATAGCCATCTTGGTCAGCTCAATTGGGGGGATTGGCTACCCCGGGATATTCTTCCTAATGCTTTTAGAGAGCTCGTTTTTCCCTTTTCCTAGCGAGGCCGCCATGATCCCAGCTGGATACCTTGCATATAAAGGGGAAATGAGCCTCGCCCTAGTGGTTCTCTCAGGCGTGCTGGGCTCGGTTGCAGGTGCGTGGCTGAACTATGCCATAGCATATAAATTTGGCAGGAAAATTGTGCTGAAAGCCATAAGCAAAAATAAGCTAGAGAAAGTTGAGAGGTTTTTCAGGAAGCACGGCAGCATATCCACATTCAATGGGCGGCTAATCCCCGTGGTAAGGCAGTATATATCCTTCCCAGCTGGCCTAGCAGGGATGAGCCCAGCCAAGTTCACGGTGTATACCGCACTAGGGGCAGGGGTGTGGGACATTATACTCGTGGTGCTTGGCTACTTCCTTGGAGAGAACCAGGCGCTGTTAAGCAAATACCTAAATGGGATAACCCTGACACTTGCCGTGGCAAGCATGGCTTCCATAGCTGCTTACTTATATTACGAAAAGCGGATGGCAAGGTAATAATGTGCGGCAATTCCCGGGAACAAACCGGCAGCTTATGCGACCAAAGGGAGCGGGTTCTTTTCCATCAATGCTTTTCTTAGCGACCCGAAGGGGACCTGGCAAATCCCAAAGGATTGCCGGGGGAGCGTCCAAGAAAAGGATTGAGCGCTGCGGGGGGGCATTATTAGAACGGTTAAGATGGCCGGTTGACTTATCGGAAAAGCTTCTTGTAGATATTCTTTCGATGGCCAATCTTTAGAATGAATATCAACTTTTCATCATAATCAAGCAGTGCAATAGCACGGTAATCCCCAATCCTTAACTTGTACTCATCACAATTAACTAGATTATCAAAATAATGATAAGGATCTTTAGCAGCTTCTTTTAGTTTCTTAATTATCCTTTCAGAGTCTTTCCGGGAAAAATCATGTAAGTCTCTCGCTGCAGCTGTTGAAAAGTTTATCTTCCACATTTTAAAGTCCTAAGGATCGCTCTACTTCAGCCATGCCAACTAATTTTCCTTCATTTAAGCCAATTCTTGCGTTAAGCAGTTGTGCACGGAATTCATCTGTGTATTCGCCCTCGTCATCCTTAGTAGGTATGAGCCTCATGAGTTTGTTGATCAACTCATCATAAGTCTCATGCTTGCTGGATTTAAGATGAATTAAGCTTTCGCGAGTTTTAGGCATCAACTGGATACTAGTGTACTGCACCATAGAATCACTATAGATGTTCTATAGATTGTTATATAAAAAGGTTTCTGTTAAAAAGGAGCGCTGCGGGCACGGCAAGGCAGAGCCTTGTAGCGCTAAGGGTTTTTGGGGCACCGGCCAGTCATTTCCGCGGAGATGAAGTGCCTCTGTATTTTCATTGAAAAAGCAAGAGTAAAACTATGACTACAGCAATAGCAACCATCGCTACTTCGATAACATAATGCAATCCTTTAAGTGGTTTTGGCCAGTTCACAACAGATTAAAAAGTAGAATGACAATAATAACTTATGGTTCTTGAAGCACTGAAAAGCCTTCTGCAGATAAACAATATCTTGCGATTGGTTGGGTCCACCGGAAATGAATTGAAAACAATGGACAATTGCGTTCAAGAAATAGAAAACAAACGGAAACGCGCGTTGGAACGTGCTGAAAAGAGAAACAAGATAATCGACAAATACAGTGCTCCAGTCATTAGCGATTGGGATAAAGACGACAGATATGCCGACGACAAATTTTACAACAAAAAAGTCGAGGAGTGCTATGAGCAGAGCAGGCCCGTGAAACGGGCTATGGGACTGCCTTGAAGCGATTTTTTGCATGGTATCGGATAACACTAAAAAAAGGGTAACCGATATGCTGATTAATGAAGGCACATACGCCCGAATAAAAGAGAAAAAATCCGAGTTGGATAGCTTGCGGCCTTTATCCAAAGAACAGGTGGAGAAACTGCACCACCAGATGAACATCGAATTCACCTACAACTCAAATGCCATAGAAGGCAACACATTGACATTACAGGAAACAAAACTGACAATAGAAGAAGGGATAACTGTTGGTGGAAAACCACTTAAGCATTATACCGAAGCTATCAACCATGAAAGGGCATTGGAGAAAATCGAAGCGATTGCAAAAGGGAAAAAGAAAGTAACTCTTGAAGATGTCCAAGAAATACATGGGATGATAATGAAAAGCCTTAGTGACTACGCTGGGAGATATCGCAACCGGAGAGTGATTGCTACAGGCGCAGGTTTCACCCCACCTAATCCCAAAGAGATAATCCCCTTGATGGTTGAATTGGAAAAGTGGATGAATTCCCCGCAAGAAAACATAATTGAATTCGCTGCATTGGCTCATTACCGATTGGTAAGAATCCGCCCGTTTTTTGATGGTAACGGCCGCACTTCCCGTTTGTTGATGAACCTAATCCTGTTCAGGAGCGGTTATCCGCCAACAATCCTGAAGAGAGTGGATCGGGGAAAGTACTATCGAGTTTTGCGGGAAGCGGACAGGGGTGACTCCGTGCCATTGGTTAATTTCGTGGCGAGGGCGGTGGAACAATCCTTAAACATTTACTTAAATGCATTCAAAAAACCAACAAGTAAAAACGAGATGATTTCCTTAGCTGAGGCAACAAAGTATTGCGATTACAGCCAGGAGTATTTGAGCTTGTTGTCCCGCAGAGGACTAATCGGAGCAACGAAAATCAGGCGCAATTGGTTCATCACACGGGAAGAATTGGAAAAATACGTGAAAAGAATGAAATGAGCGCTGCGGGGGGGAGTTGTTACAACGGTATAGACAGCTGGTTGGGAGTTATAACCAAAACTTATTTATAGTAGTTATAAGATAATATAGCACACTATAGGTGGATATAATGACTACTACTATCCAAGTCACAGATGACGTTAGAAACGAACTAGAATCCATGAAAGAATACCCTCGACAAACCTACAATGAAGTTATTGAAAAATTGGTTGATGTATTTGAGGCCCTCTCAGAAAATAGGGAGTTGAGTGATGAAGTACTTTCAGAAATAGCTGAAGCCCGCAAGGAAATAAAGACAGGCAAGGGCCTCACTACCAAACAACTGCTCAGGGAACTGGAAGTTTCAGCATGAGTTATGAGTTGGTTTGGTCACCCAGATCGAAGAAAATGCTCAAGAAACTTGAGAATAAACAGATTATTCGAATAATCAAAAAAATGGAGAAGGTAGCAATTTCTCCGTACGATTTTTTGGAGAAAATTGGGGGGGAAGAGGGCTATAAAGTCAGAGTTGGCGATTACCGCGTTTTTGTTGATTTGAACAAGGACAAACATGCGATTGAGGTCCTGACGGTTCGCCACAGGCGCCATGCTTACAAAAATAAATGAGCGCTGCGGGGGAGACGTCAAACGGCTGAAACTCAGCCGGCACGTTAGGCTACCGCGGGGGACAAGCCCCCGCAATAGGCACGCCATTTTCCATCAATGCTTTTACTGATTTTTGGCTTCGTGCCGAAGGCACTGATTTCCCCAGGCTTTGCCTACAGGGGAAAGGCTGCTGTAATGCTTAGCCAAAGCCAAAAATCCTTAACAGAAAAGGATTGAGCGCTGCGGGGGAGACCCAACCAACCCTTTTCTGTGAAAAGCTGTGAGAAAAGCGTTGCCCCGGCAATTGCTCCGCAATTTGCCAGGTGGCGGAAACTGGAATCTCCCGAGGGTGGGGGCGCAAGGCCCCCAAGCGCTGCGGGGGAGCGTTATTAAAATGGTATAGAAAACTTTTTTCTGTGGGGCCGCGTCGAAAAATGGCGTGTCTCAATTTTCCGCTGTTCATAGGCATTTCAAGAGTTATAGGTTTTTACTATAAAAAATGCTGTGCTTTTTCATAGTGTTATAGTTTTTTCTATAGCTTTTTCCATAGGTGTTTGTCTCGCTTTCCCTTGTGGGAAGCGGCTTTCCAAGACACGGAATAATCATTTTTAAAAAGGGTGACTGGCAGAGCTAAACACAATGACTGAGTTGTTCGATTTGAGCGGTCTCGAAGAAGAGTTCGTCAAGCTACTGCCAGCCGCCTATGTTGCTGCGTGCAACAAAGCGTTGGCTGAAGGACAAGACCTTCCGAAGGCTATCGAGTGGCTCAGGCAAACAGAAAAACGAATGGAGGATGGAAAATTATGAAGAATATACAACTGGCCCCTCCCGACAAAGAACTGAAGGACGAGTTCATGCGATTTTTCGAGGAGCGGAGCTGGAACAATGACTATTACGCAAAGGCACTGTTTTATACGCTAACCGGCGCGGTGCTTCGCAAGATGGACCGTGGAGTGAACTTAGGAGGGCAAGCAAAAGATTCACGGGTGAATATCCTGCTCATACAAAATGCAGGAAGTGGAAAAACGGCGGGGGCAAACGCCATCGTTGAGCTGTCAAAAGAGGTCAACAAGGTACTTGACGAGGAGTATCCGGATATTAAAATGCGCCTTGATGTGGTGCTCAGAACCAAAATAACTAGCGATGCGGCTCTCACAGGGACATACAACCCAAAAGGGAAGTGGGTTGTGGGTGATCTTTGGAAATATAATGTGCTTATCGTGACTGAGGCATCCAACCTATTTAATAGGAAGCAGAACAGTGAGGACAAAGCAATCGTTAATACCCTATTACAAGCCATGGACGCAACAGGGGTAATAACAAAAAAGCGAGCTGCCTACGAAGATAAGGAATATAGAACAGACACTTCTGTCCTGCTCACCACCCGTGGAGTAAGGGAGATGATGGATCCTGAGATAATGCTGGTCAGTGGGCTTGTACCAAGGATGATATTCCTCCGCAAACAGCTAACTGTTGAGGAGATGCAGGAGAATATTAAGAAAAGCATATCCCTTCTGGGCAAACCTCCAAGCACTGAAGCACGGAGAGTGGCGGAACTATTTGCGAAATTTATATTGTTCGTACAGGAACACCATGTTGATGAGCAACTCAGTCCGGAGATTAGGGCGCGCATCGGCAAGTGTGCCGAGGAGTTTGAAGCCCTCTCCAAGGAAAGTAAGCGGGAAATGAAGGACAGATATACTGAAATCCTGTCGCGCCAAAGCAAAAGGGTGGCAATAATCGCGCTCCATAACGCTTACCTTAGGCAAGATCCTCAGCACCTCGAAATCACCCAAGAGGACCTCAACAAGGGCTGTAAGTTCATAAAGGGATCCTTGCGCCACATACTGGTTTGGCTCGACGAGAACCCTGGACTATACTGGCAACCTTCATGGCGGAAGCAACACATCTTAAAGACAGACAAGGCAATACTGTCTGCCATAAAGGAAAGGCAACAAGAAGATGGCTGGGCCTCCCCTCGCGAGGTGGTTGAAGCAGTAACCAAAAAGCTAAGCTTGAGCGAGGCCACGGTGTATAACCGGCTCAGAGCTCTGCAAAAAACGGGTAAGATTGAGGGCAACGGGGAAAAGGCGGGCTCGTTTAAACGGAGGATACGGATGAAAAACATGAACCCGTAGGGGGGGTTACCCCCCCTTAAAAACCAAAAACTATAAACGGGGGGCAGATGCCCCCATCTCCCACCTGCTCAAATGCGCGGCAGCGCTGCGCAGCACGCGGGGCGGCTTCGCCTGTTTATCTGCTAAGAGCTCACAACAAGCTGGCAGGCGCAGCCCAAGATAGCACCATTACCCCAGTAGGCATAGGGGTTAGTCAAGTATTGCATTAAATTTGCTGTAGAACCGCTGACACTCATCTACTGCCCCTGCCCATGTCACCGCAATAAAATTGAATTCGAGCTCTTTGTTGCGCTTTCCTGTGTTGTAGACCACTTGCAAAACGCTTTTGTGTGGTCTAAAACTTTGGCTATCTGTGTTCCCACCGACTGCACCAACCACAAATGTTCGTCCTAGGCTAGGGGTGTACTTGTCGTCGACTATGCGAATGTCTTTTATTTTGTTGAATGGGATTTCAAACTCCACGCCTAGTGCATTTTTGAAAACGATTTTATTGCGAAGTAGGCCAAGCCAACCGCCCACGGGATCTGGAGCAGATTTATGGCCTCCGAGGAACCTGACCTGTTTTTTTAAGATTGCGTCGGGTATGTCCACCTCTTCGGAAGCTGCTTTCTCAAGGCGTGCTTGGCGGGCGGCCATCTCCTGAACATCTGCACCGCACTTCTTGCATTTGTACATCCCCAGGCGCCCACCACACTCGGGGCATTTCCCTTTCCAGCCCATAATGATTTGGGACATCTTCATCCGCGTGCCTATATCAAAAATACCTACCTTCGCTTTGTTCCCGCCAAATAGCCCCATTCTCGTCACCAGTCCAGTTAATGTTTACTGCTCCATTCTCGGATGGCTTGTAAGGTCTCATCTGAGGGCTTATCTGCTAGGTCTACAAAGAATTTATCGCCTACCTCATTTAGCCCCTGAGTGGTCGATTCCCGAAAGATAAATTGGCTTTTCTCGGCGTTTTGGTTTTTGCAGGTTATGAGCCCAATTAGCTCCACCTTGCCCTTGACAAGAACGTCATCATTCTGTCCGGAGATGGGGTGTATCGAAGAACACATGCTGCCATCCTCGTCATATATGCTTAGCGCACCAATCACATCATAAGCATAAAAGTGGTCGTGAGGATCGCCGCTTAATGTTAGCTTCACGACGCGATATGGCTTTGTTACTGTCTCAGTCTTTTGCTCCGCGCCCGCTAATTGAGAGTAGGTTGTATAAGTTGATTGGTATACTGCCACATCGGTTGGCACATTGGCATATTCAGTAACCGTGACATCGACATTATCCCATAGGATGTTTGCGGTCTTGGTCTCCCCAGTGCACCCCATCAAAAGAGCCAGCGCCAAGACAGACACAATGGCCAGCGGACCCATAAACCATTTCATTCCCACTCAACTCCCCCTATCTTCTTGGTCGCTATAAGAATTATGTCAACCAGCCACCACAAGCCAAAGCCACCTGCGGTGAGCAGCTTTAGGATGCCCAATCCAGTTTGCCCCATCATGAAGCGGTCAACACCTAGCCAACCTACGAATATAGACACTATCAGCGTGGTGGTCCAGTTCAACCTTTTTACTCCTGCCGGAGTGTTTTTTTGCTTCGCCCCGCAGTAAGGACACGCTTCGGCAGTATCGCTTATTTTTTTCCCGCACTCTCTACAATAAACCATGGCCATCGGATTCACCTAAGCTAAATAACGCGTGGGGATATATAAATATTTGCTAAGTGATTGCTAATTTATTGTTGAATCCATCAGTTAAATGGCTTTTGTTTATAGATTGCTAATGGATAACACAGATCTCCTCTCGTGGGTAAAGCGGGGGAAAAATCGCAAAATCGTATTGAAAGCCATTGAAGGCCAGATGATGCCGTCAGAATTGGTTCTCAAGGTGTATGGAAAGGTTAGCAACACCTCATTTAATCTAGTGTCTCGCTCGCTTGCTGAATTAAAGGAGAAGGGCCTGGTAACTGTCATTAATCCACAGGAGAAGACGGGGAGGCTGTATAAGTTAACTAGGAAAGGGCAGAAGCTCAAGGGCGAGATCTGATGTTTGAAACAGACGCCAAACTAGTACCCCCACCCCGAGGCATTTCTCCACACGTACCATGCACCTAATCCGATGATACCTACTATCACCACCCCAACAGCCAAGAACAACACCCAATCAGGTATACCTCTGTGCATAACTGCAAGTGTTCTTTCAGCCACATTGCGCTATTTTTGCACAGCCATCTTTAAATAATTTTGCAAGACCTTAGTGAGATTCAACTGGTTGGGAACACAACCTTAAAAAGATTGCAAACTGAAATAGCAATAATGCTTACCGAACGTAGTCAACAGCCTGAAGAAAAAGCAAGGCACACCCTCATAGACCCTGCACTAAAGGAGGCAGGGTGGGACATCCAACACTACAAAACCGCAAATGTGCATTCCTCTAAGGGGGTTGCAGTTGAATATTTCCAACTTGGTGGTCGAAAAGAAGCTGATTACATATTATTTGTTGATGGCGTGGCTGTAGGCGTTGTGGAGGCCAAAAAAGAGGGGGAAACCCTAATCGGAAAGGAGCCTCAATCTGAAGGATATGCTATGGGCTTCCCAGAAAAGTACCGCCATGTGGAACTCCCGCTGCCGTTTGTTTATGAGACCAATGGTGTGGAGATACGCTTCACCAACATGTGGGACCCTAAGCCCCGGAGCCGAGAGCTATTCGCATTCCACACTCCCGAAGAGCTTTCCGAAGAGATAAAACGCGGGAAAGAAACACTGCGTTACAGGCTGGCCCACATGCTCCCCATCGAAAACAAGCACCTTTGGCCAGTCCAAAAAGAAACAATTACCAAATTGGAACTATCTCTTGCGGGTGCTAAACCAAAGTCATTAATCCAAATGGCAACCGGTTCAGGAAAAACATATACTGCAACAAACATCAGTTATCGCTTGCTTAAACATGCCAAGGCGAAGCGGATCCTATTTCTTGTCGACAGAACCAACCTCGGCATACAAACCAAGCAGGAATTTGAGAATTTTGAGGTTCCAAAAGATGGAAGGAAATTTACCGAACTGTACAATGTGCAACAGCTCACCACCAACCACCTGAATGACTCGACAAAGGTGTGTATCTCCACAATTCAGCGGATATACTCCATGCTTAAAGGAGAGGATCTGCCCTCAGAATACGAGGAGGGATCCGGGTTCGAGAGTGAACAGCCACTACAGCCAGTCAAAGTGAAGTACAATCATCAGCTTCCGATTGGTACCTTTGATTTTATCATTGTTGACGAGTGCCATCGCTCAATTTACAAACAGTGGGGCCAAGTGCTAGATTATTTTGATGCATTCATCATAGGCCTCACTGCAACCCCCTCCAAGAGTACCATTGCCTATTTCGACAACAACATCGTGCAGGAATACTCTCACGAAGAGGCAGTTACAGACAACATAAACGTCCCATTCGACACATACGAGATACGCACCAAAATAACTGGAAAGGGCTCAGTAATCAAGGCAGGCGAGGTAATCCAAAAACGCAACCGCCTTACACGAAAAAAACGTTGGGAAACATTGGAAGACGACGTGGAATACAAGGCCAGTGACTTGGACCGCAGGGTTGTTTCAAAGGACCAAATAAGGACAATTATACGCACGTTCAGAGACAAAGTCCGAACTGAGATATTTCCTGGCAGGAAATATGTACCGAAAACGCTCATTTACGCGAAAGATGATAACCACGCTGAAGAGATTGTACAAATCGTGCGTGAGGAGTTCAATGAAGGAAACCGCTTTGCTGTGAAGATTACCTACAAAACTGAGGGTGCGAAGCCTCAAGACCTGATAAAGGCGTTTAGGAACGAGTTTTATCCGCGCATCGCGGTGACCGTGGACATGATTGCCACAGGAACAGACATAAAACCGCTTGAAATCGTATTCTTTATGCGCCCCGTGCGAAGCAGGAACTATTTCGAGCAGATGAAAGGAAGGGGCGTACGAGTGATGCGCAACGAGGATTTCATGCTCGTTAGCCCGGACGCTGTTGCCAAGGACCGCTTTGTCATAATAGATTCTGTTGGCGTTCTTGATGAAGACAATCTCAGCGAAACAACTCCAATGGAGCAAAAACCCAACCTGAGTTTTGAGCAATTAATCAAGATTCTTCAGTATGGCGAGCCAACGGAGGCGGACTTGTCGTCCATGGCTGCCCGGCTTTCCCGGCTCCAGAAAAAGCTGACTGAAACACAAGAACAGGAGATAAAAGAGCTGACTGGTGGGCAAACTCTCTCTGAGCTTGCGAAGGGCATGGTTCTTGCAATTGATCGTGATAGGATTGAAGAGGATGCCAAAAAGCTGGGTGTGGCTCCTGAAGAGTTGGCAAAGAAGCGGATGGCTGAGGCAGTAAGGCCGCTTATTGGAAACCCGAGGCTTGTGCAACGCCTTCCTGACATTCGGCGGGAGACAGAGATACTGATTGACACTGTCTCACTGGACGAAGTTGAGGAAGCGGGATTTTCAGAACTTTCCAAGGAACGGGCAAAAAGCACGATACAGTCGTTCGAAAAGTTCATCGAAGAGAACAAGGACGAGCTGGCAGCACTCCGACTCTTGTTCAACAATAAGCGGTTGGACTGGAAGAGCTTGAAGCAGCTCCATGACAAAATAAAATCCCCGCCTTATGCGCTTTCCCCTTCCAAGCTGTGGAGGGCGTACCACCAAATAGAAGCACAAAAGGTAAGAGGTAAAAGCGTTAATCGGATGACTGATCTGATTTCCCTCTTGCGTTTTGAGATTGGCCAGGTGAACGAGCTTGAGCCGTTCAACGTCACGGTTGACGAGCGTTTTTCCTCGTGGCTGAAGAAGCAGAGGGAAATGGGCGTTGAGTTTACACAGGAGCAATTGAATTGGTTGCTTGCCATCAAAAACCACATTGCTGAATCGGGAGAGATTACCGCCGACGATTTCGAGCTG
>WALL01000027.1 GCA_015522845.1 Nanobdellati archaeon | reverse complement strand
TTCACCTTTAAATATTCCTTTTCACTAAGGAACCGCTCTTTTTGGACGCGGGTAACATAGAGCACGTCTGCCCAGCCAATCATCTTTTCTATGTCATTTCCCTGTTCCACTGTAATGCCATACCCCTGCTTTAAGTGCTCGAGAAGCCAGTCCGGCAGCTCAAGCCCTTTTGGTGAAACTGCTTTTATGTTTGCACCTAGCTTTGCAAGCGCATATGCAAGCGAATGGCTGGTCCTGCCAAACTTCAGGTCGCCGCAGAGCAGCACGTTAAGGCCTGCCACCTTGCCAAAGCGCTTTTTCATTGTATACACGTCCAGGAGCGTCTGTGTAGGGTGCTGGTGGGTGCCATCGCCCCCATTTATTACGGGCACAGAAGCATAGTCGGCAGCCACCTTCACGCTCCCCTCCATGGGCGCCCGCATTACAATTATATCCGCATATCTCTCAATAACGCGTACCGTGTCCGCAACGCTTTCGCCCTTTTTGATTGAGGAGGTCTTTGGGTCTGCAACTGTTATCACGCTCCCCCCAAGCCGGTGCATTGCGGACTCAAACGATAGCCGTGTGCGCGTGCTTGGCTCGTAAAAGAGGGTTGCCATTACCTTGCCTTTGCATAGGTCATTTGGCTTTCCAATTATTCCGGCCATTTCATCAGCCACGGAGAATAGGTGCTCCATGTCCTCTTTGGAAAACTGCTCTATGTCAATTACATCATTAAAGCTGCCCAATTAAACACCTCGCTAAGAACTAGGTTTTCCATTAAGGGGGCAGGGTATAAAAGGGTTTGCATCCCGTACAAGCTTAAAAACAGGAAGGCCCATATATTGTTACCGATGCTTGCCACAGATTTTCTTGGAATCCACCTCAAGAACCCCCTTGTTTTGGCGGCAGGACTTCTCGGAACCAACGCATCCATACTAAAGCGGGTTGCCGCCTCGGGTGCAGGGGCAGTGACGATGAAGTCAATTGGCCCAAAGCCGCGCGCAGGAAACCCCAATCCCACCATAATCTCATTTGGGGATGTTGTTATGAATGCGGTTGGCCTCCCGTCGCCTGGCTATATGAACCTGGACAGGGAGTGGGAGGGGCTGAAGGGGATCAAGGTCCCCCTGTTTGCATCCTTTTATGCAGGGTCAGTTGGGGAGTTTGCAGAAGTGGCAGAGGCAATTGTCCCGCACAAGCCTGCGCTTCTTGATGTTAATATCGGCTGTCCGAATACGAAGAGCCACGGCGCAATCTTTGGGAAGGACCCGAAAGTTGCCGCCAAGGTCGTAACTGCTGTGAAGGAGGTCTCCGGGAAGATCCCAGTCATGCCGAAACTCCCCCCAAGCGACAACGCGCTTGAGGTTGCGAAAGCGTGTGTGGATGCGGGTGCGGATGCCATCGCGGGATTCAACACATGGGGGCCGGGCATGGTCATTGACATAAACACTCGCAAAAAGGTCCTAGGGTTTGGCACGGGAGGTGTCAGCGGCCCTGCGATACGCCCGCTGATGGTGAAGAAGATTTACGACCTTTACGAGGCGGTTGACGTCCCGGTTGTTGCCGTTGGGGGGATAACCACCGGCAGGGACGCCATCGAGGCGATAATGGCCGGTGCAAGCATGGTCGAGATAGGGTCCGGGACAATCTACCGTGGCATGGATGTGTTTGCGAAAGTCGCCGCTGAGATGGAGTCATGGATGCGGGAGAACGATGTAAAGTCGATAAAGGAGCTGGTTGGAAGTGCCCACTAATCTACCACAAACCTATCGCATAACAGATGTCATCGAGCAGACGCCAACAGTGAAGACATTCGAGTTTGCACATGAGCTCGACTTCATCCCGGGGCAGTTCGTGATGGTGTGGGTGCCAGGCGTTGATGAGATACCAGTGAGCCTCTCCGGCCCAAGCCAGATAACCGTTAAGAATGTTGGGGAGGCAACTGCAGCGCTGCACAAGCTGAAGAAAGGCAACTTCATTGGCATACGTGGCCCGTACGGAAACGGGTTTGCGCTTCCAGGCTACAAGGTCTTGATTGTTGGGGGGGGCGTTGGCATTGCGCCGATGAAGGCACTTGCACAGTATGGCGACAAGGACTTTACATCAATAATCGGCGCCCAGACAAGTGATGAGATATTCTTTAGGAACTATTTTCCCGGGCTGCACGTTTGTACTGATGATGGCAGTGAGGGGGAAAAGGCATTTACAACGGTTGTAGCTGACCGCCTTCTTGGTGAGCAAAAGTTTGATGCCGTTGCTGCATGCGGCCCGGAGATAATGCTAAAGTTCCTTTACCAAATTGCAGATAAGCACAACGTGCCAATGTTTTTTTCAATGGAGCGCTGGATGAAGTGTGGCATTGGGATATGCGGGCATTGCGCAATAGACCCAACCGGATGGAGGGTCTGCAAGGATGGCCCCGTGGCAGACAAGGCAATCCTTGAGAATTCTGAATTCTTCAAATACAAAAGGGACATGGCAGGCACCGAGGTGAAGCTATGAGCTTGGTTATAAAAGGCGGTAGGGCATACATAAATGGGAAGCTAAGAGACGCAGACATCTTGTGCGATGGCGGAAAGATCAAGCAAATTGGGAGGGGGCTAAAGGGTGACAATGTGGTAAATGCCGCTGGCAAGCTTGTGCTGCCAGGAGTTATTGATACTCACGTCCACTTCCGCGTCCCTGGGGCAGAATACAAAGAGGACTGGGGGACCGCATCGCGTGCCTCGGCAAAAGGGGGTGTTACCACTGTCCTTGACATGCCAAATAACAAGCCAAGCATAATAACAAGAAAGCTTCTTGATGAAAAGCGCAGGATGGTTTCCGGAAAAAGCCTCGTGAACTACGGGTTTCATTTTGGGGCAACGCCAGACAATATGGAGGAAATTAAAAATGTAACCCGGGTTGCCTCAATAAAAGTGTTTATGGGGTCGTCCACTGGAGACCTCCTTGTTTCTGACCCCGGGGATATTTACAATGTGTTTCAAGCTGCAAAAGCTGGCGGGCACCTTGTTACAGTGCACGCAGAAAATGAGTACTTGATAAGGGAGTTTGCACGCGAAGCAAAGCGCGCGGCTGAAGCGGAGCCAATTATCCACACCAAGATACGCAGGAACATAGTTGCTGCTGAGGAGGCTTCGCTTGCAGCAATCATCTCAAAGGAGGTGGGCAACCGCCTCCACATCTGCCACATCAGTACAAGGCAGGAGCTGGACGTCATCCGCATGGCTGGCGGCAGGATAACCGCAGAGGCAACAACGCACCACTTGTTCCTTGAAGATAAGGATATGCTGCGCCTAAAGAACTATGGGAAAATGAACCCGCCACTGCGCAGCCATGAAGACAGGATGGCGCTTTGGCAGAACAGGAACTTAATTTCAAATTACATAACAGACCATGCCCCACACACAAAGAAAGAGAAGGATAAGGGCTATTGGCATGCGCCTGCAGGGGTGCCAGGCATTGAGACGCTGCTGCCACTGCACCTTGATGCAGTGAACCGTGGGATGGAATCTATCGACGACATTGTCCTTCGCATGGCTATGAACCCTGCAAGGATATTTGGCATTAAAGGCCGCGGTGAGATAAAGGAAGGCTATGCGGCTGACCTTGTTGTCGCCGACATGAATGCCAAGCAAAAGGTACGGAATGATGACATTGTCTCCAAGTGCGGCTGGTCCCCTTATGAGGGTATGGAGCTGCAGGGGCTGCCAACACATACAATTGTGAATGGGGAAGTGGTGTACGACGGTGCGTTTGGGGGAACGGCTGGAAAAGAAGTCTTCTAAAGCAAAACTAACTCTTGAGTTAGGGGGAAAAAAGAAGGAGGTTAGCATACCCCCGGGCATTGCTTCATTTAATGCTGGCCCCCCTGAGTTCCTTCATGCCATTGTAAAGCAGCTTAAGCCCCGCCACATAGTTGAGGGGTTTACAGGGGGCGGCTTTGGAGGGGCAAGGGATACTGGGTTGGCATTCCTAACGCTGGGCAAAGGCGTTAAGTGGGATACTGTTGAGAAAAATTGGCCAGAGTCTGCGAGAAGCGATATCCAGAAGGCAAAGGATAGCCTTAGTGGCCCATTGGCAGATTATGAGGTGAGGGAAGGCGATATATTCAAGCAGGATGAGCTAGTGAAGCAGGCGGATCTTGTTTTCTTCAAGAGCGCCTATGGCTATGCGCAGGCAGATGGCAACATGGAAAAGGGGATAAAGGAGCTGATTGACTATTCCCTCTCTACAAAAAGCGATAATGCTGGCTTCTTGCTTTATGAGGAAAGGGGCGGGGGTGAAGGCCGTGGTCCGAGCGAGTACAGCAAGGGAATCCCCCAAATTGATGTATACGCACGCCATATTTATGAGGGCCTTAAGGGAAGGGGAAACTTGCTTGCTATTGTAAGGGGAAAGGGGCACAACCATTTCCGGCTTGTGGAGTATGACGGGAAAACTCCAATGCCCAACTGGCTGGATAGCATCTCAGAGCCAAACAGGTTTCCATTTTATGGGGTGATTGGTTTACTTGCCATGGACCACAACGCCCTTGCAAAGCTGAAGAGCGCATTTAGTTAATGTTTTATAGTAAGTGATAGTAATTAGTTGGGGTGTTCCGATGGATTGGAAAATAATAAAAAAGGAATTGGGCAAAGAGGTAGCAAAGGCGCTCTTTGAGAGCAAGGCAATCAAGTTTGGTGAGTTTACGCTTACATCCGGAAAAAAATCGCCTTACTATATTGACCTTCGCGCAGTGCCAAGCTACCCTGGGCAGTTTGATATTATTACTGATGCATACAAGGAGCTGATAATGAATGAAGGCGGAGCAGGGAGCACACTGGTAGGTGTCCCCACTGCGGGAATTCCTTTTGCAAGCGTTGCAGGCTACAAGGCAAAGCTGCCAGTTGCATACATACGCAAGGAGGCCTTAAAAGGCGAGGCACGCGAGCATGGCACCGGCAAGGAGATAGAGGGATTTATCCGTGAGGATATGCCCCCGGTTCTTGTGGATGACCTAATTTCAACTGGAAAGAGCAACCTTGCAGCAAATGAGGCAATGAGGCGGAATGGCTTCTCAATATCCGACGTTTACTTGCTTATTGACAGGCAGATGGGGGGCCCCAAGCGCATGGAAAGGGAGGGGATAACTGTCCATTACATTGCACCTGTCCTTGATATAGTTAGCTACCTTGAGGAAGGCGGCCTGCTCAGCAGCGAGCTTGCAAACAAGGTTCGTGAGTATACGGAGGCGGGCAAATGAACTTTGCAGACCGCCTCTTTGAAGCAATTGATAAAAAGCAGAACCCAAGCGTTGTTGGGCTTGACCCGCGCATTGCGCAGATACCTGATTCAATTAAGGAAGAGAGGCTTGCAAAATACGGTGATACACCGCAGGCAGTTGCAGCGTCATTCCTAGCATTTAACAAGGGCATCATTGATGCGGTAAAGGACATAGTGCCTGCAGTCAAGCCGCAGATGGCATTTTATGAATGCTATGGGCCATATGGTGTTGAGGCATTCCAGCTTACTGCTGAATATGCAAAGAAAAATGGCCTCATTGTGATTGAAGATGCAAAGCGCAATGACATAGGCTCAACAGCAGTTGCCTATGCAAAGGGCCATCTTGGCGAAGTAGACACAATTAAGGGCAAGGCGCGGGTTTTTGATGTTGATGCCATTACAGTAAACTCTTATCTTGGCACCGATGGTGTGAAGCCATTTGTTGAGCTTGGCAAGGAAGGCAAGGGCGCATTCCTGCTTGTTAAGACAAGCAACCCTTCTTCCGGTGAGCTACAGGACCGCCGCTTGAAGGATGGGGCAACGGTCTATGAGGCAATGGCGAAGCTTGTTGACCAGTGGGGCACGGGTGTAGTTGGCGAGCGCGGCTATTCTGCAATAGGTGCAGTTGTTGGCGCAACCTATCCGCGCGAGGCGCTGCGGCTCAGGCTCATGATGCCAAAGTCCCCGTTCCTTGTGCCTGGCTATGGCGCGCAAGGTGGGGGGGCCATGGACACGATGCCATGCTTTAATGATGATGGCTACGGTGCGGTAGTGAACTCATCGCGGGGCATAATTTTTGCCTACCAAAAGCGTGGTGGGGAATATGATACGGCCGCGCGTGCTGCCGCAATGGACATGAAAAAGGATCTGCAGGATGCAATGGTTAAGAAAGGGATATACCCGTGGTGAGCATTGCATATGCTAGCAGGCCCGCCGGCAAATACCACATTAGGAAGCTGTGAGAATGGGCGTTGCACCAATGAAAAGGGAAACCGCCCCTCCAAAGTGGGATAAGCCAGTTGCCGTGCTGCTGGTGCTCATAGCGGTTATAATTGCCGTGCTGTTCATACTGAATTATACGGGCCCGGCAACGGCAGCTGTGCCCTAGCTACTTTTTCAAATAAACAGTCTGTGTTGGGTAGGCCATGTCAATTTTTGCCTTTTCGAAGCCCTCTTTTATCTTGCTGTTTATCTCATCTGTTATCGACAGCTGGCTGTCATAACTGGCAACCCTGTATTTTACCCATAGCTTCAGCGCTGAGTCGCCAAACTCGGTGAAGTAGATGAGGGGCGTATAGCTCTTGTCAATGCCTTTTGTTGAGGTGATCGCCTTTTTGATTATCCCCTTCGCCTTTTTTATTTTGGCAATGCTGGTATCATATGTGAGCCCAAGTGTCATTGTGATTGCAATGGTGCTGTTTGGCTCTGATACATTTATGAGCTTGCTTGAGACCATTTGCGAGTTGGGGATTATCACGAGGGTGTTGTCGAACGTGAGCAGCCGTGTGGTGCGTATGCCCACCTCCTCTATAAAGCCAGTCGTGCCGTTCACCTCGACAAGGTCGCCGATTTTGAAGGGCTTGTCAGTGAAAATTGTCATGCCACCAACAATGTTCTCGAGGTAGTCCTTTGTGGCGAGCGCCACGGCGAGGCCGCCGACCCCCAGGCCGGCGATGAGCGCCGTCAGGTCGTAGTGGAAGTGCAGCAGCACCACGTAAAGTGCGAACGCAGCTATGAGCAGCTTTAGGAGCTTGCCAGCTATTGGCACAAGCTGGTCATCTATCTGGCTTTTTGTCTTCTTTGCAGTTGGGGCCAGCCAGTATTTGACAAATATGTCAGCCAGGCGCATGGCGAGCCAGGTAAGCACCGCTGCAGTGGCAATGTAAGCTCCATCCCCAACGGCTAATGCCCAGCCGTCTAGGCTAAGGCGCAACAGCCCCCAATAAAGGCCAGCAATAAAAACCAGTATAACCAGCGGCTCCTCTGCCTTGTCCACTAGCTCGTCATCAAGCCGGCTTTTCGTCTTCCTTACGGCAGCCCCCACTATGTTCTTAAATGCCCAGTAAGCAGCCTTAGAAAGCACAAGTGCGGCAAGCGCTATGGCTGCGACTTCCAAATATTGCATTAGCGTGTTGCCATAAACAATAGTTTCAAGCATGGGCTCACATCTGGCCAATCTTTTCAGCAATGAACTGCTTTACCTCATCGCGGTCGGGTATCCCTACCCCGCCCTTGTAGCGCTTGGACCCATCGGGGGCAAAGTACCCCTTTGAAATCATTAGGAACTCGTTGTTGTCTACCTTCTTGCGTGAGACTTCAATAAAGTTGTTCCCGTATTTTACTTCCTCTGCCTTAATGGTAATAAATTCTGGCATGAAAAACACCCTTGCTATTCTTTGCTTAGCCATTTAAAAGGGTTTCTGATACTACTGCACAGTGATAGGTGGGATAAGCTTTTTAATGCATGATGCCACAAAAAGCAGGCAAGAGAATGGCAGGCATACTTGAGGCACGGGGCCTAACTTATAGGATAGGCAAAAAGGACATACTTAACGGGCTAGACTTAACAATTAAAAAAGGCGAAATCCACGTTATAATGGGCGTCAACGGGACCGGAAAGACTACGCTTGCATCTGTGGTTATGGGGCTTGGGGGCTACCAGCCAGCATCTGGGCAGCTGCTTTTTGATGGCGAGGACATAACAACGCTTTCAATCACAGAAAGGGCAAAGCTTGGGATTATGCTTGCATGGCAAATCCCGGCAAGCTTTGAAGGCGTGGCAGTGCGTGAATACCTGTCACTTGGCGGCAGCAATGCAGATGTCCCCTCGCTCCTAAAGATGGTTGGCCTAAGCCCGCAGCAGTATGCTGGCAGGTTTGTGGACGACAGCCTTAGCGGCGGTGAGCGGAAGCGCATAGAGCTTGCCGCAGTTATGGCAATGAAGCCAAAGCTCGTGGTCCTGGATGAGCCAGACTCGGGAATAGACCTGGCATCCACGGGCACCATTACCCGCCTCATAAGGAAGTTCAAGGAAAACGGTGCCTCGGTCCTGCTGATAACACATAACGAGAATATGGCCAGCGTTGGCGACATAGTCTCCTTGCTGTGCGGGGGAAAGATAGTAAAGCAGGGCAAGGCAAGGCAAATGGCAAGGTTCTTTGAGAAGTACTGCAAGGGATGCGAGCATGTTGGAAAGGTAGAGGAGGAAAAGCTAAATGGCTAGCCCCGCTTCTGAGCTTGATGCAATGGTGGAGGCATATTCTGCTGCTGGCGGTGATAAGGGCAGCTTAGCTTCTCCGGGCCATGCAAGCCTTATAGTCAGTGGAAACAAGCTGCTCGGAAAAAGCGAAGCGGATGGCGTGTCAATAGATGCAAAGGGCACACCGGATGGTGTTGATATAACCATTTCTGTGGAAGAAGGCAAGGACGTTGGGCAAGTCCACTTGTGCATTGGGATGCTCCAAAAGAAAGGGCGCCAGCTAATCCGCTCACATTACATAGTAGGGAAAAACGCTTCTGTGGATTTCGTATCCCACTGCATATTCCCAAATGCTGAAAGGATGCAGCACCTTATGGATTTGGATATACGGCTTTCCTCCGGGGCAAAGATGTCATATAGGGACGAGCACATCCACTCGGAGAGGGGCCTTGTTGTGAAGCCAAGGCTGAGGGCGTCAATTGGAGAAAACGCACAGCTTATTGATGAGTTTAAGCTTGTTAAGGGTGCGGTTGGCGAGCTTGACCTGGACTATGAGGTAACCCAGGAGAAGGGCAGCTCTTGCGAGCTACTCACAAAGCTTTATGGGAAGAAAAATGACAGGATGCGTGTTAAGGAGTCCCTTTTCCTAAATGGTGAAAATGCATCTGGAACTGCAAAAAGCAGGATTGTGCTTAAGGGCTCAGCAAAAGCCGAGGTGCTAGGGGAAATAGAGGGCAATGCCCCCTATACCCGCGGGCATGTTGACTGCCATGAGGTTGTTGAGGGGGAAAATGCAGTTGCTGAGGCAGTTCCGCGCATACGTGTCAATAACCCCCTTGCGCGTATAACACATGAGGCAGCCATAGGCAGGATAAATAAAAAAGAGCTGGAGACACTTATGTCGCGCGGGCTGGCCGAGGATGAGGCAGTGGACTTTATTGTTAATGGGCTATTAAGGTGAAAGCAATGAGAAAGATACTGGTTATGAGCGGGAAGGGCGGTGTAGGAAAGACAACCGTAGCAGTAAACCTAGCCGTAAAGCTGTCTGAAAAAAATAAGGTTGGGCTACTGGACATTGACATCCATGGCCCAAATGTGCCAAAGATGCTGGGGTTGGAGGGCACTGAAATCCGCGGGGAGAACGGCAAGATGCTTCCTGCAGAATACAGCCCAAGCTTAAAGGCAATTTCAATTGGCTTTATGCTGAAAGACCAAAACGCCCCGGTAATCTGGCGCGGCCCGCTGAAGCACAAGGCAATTACCCAATTTGTAAATGATGTGGAATGGGGCGACCTTGACTATTTCGTTGTTGACTTGCCGCCAGGGACTGGTGATGAGAGCATGAGCATAGCAGAGCTTATCCCTGAGGCGGAGGCAGTCATTGTGTCTACCCCCCAAGAAGTTGCGCTCCTTGATGTCCGCAAAACAATTGGCTTTGCCCGCAAGCTGAATATCCGCATAATTGGCCTAATTGAAAACATGTCCGGCGGGGTATTTGGGACAGGAAATGTGGAAAAGCTTGCCAAGGAAGAGGGGATACCATTCCTTGGGACGATTCCGCTGGATGGCAGCATTGCACGTGCAAGCGATGGCGGCAAGCCATTTGTGCTTTCTGGTGCCGATGGGGGCTTCGGCAAAATAGCTGAAAAGATAGCCCTTTATAAACCCCCCCATTTATAAAGAGGGCGAGGTGTTGGCTTATGGCCAAAAAAGCAAGAAAAGCCATTGCAAAGAAAAAGGCAGTGAAGAAAAAGCCAGCTGCGAAGAAAAAGGCAGTGAAGAAAAAGCCAGCTGCGAAGAAAAAGGCAGTGAAGAAAAAGCCAGCTGCGAAGAAAAAGGCAGCAATGCCAATGTTTGAGAGCATTACCCCAACACGCCCGCCAGAGCCAGCAACTGGCGACAACCCCTACAATATAAAGATAGTTAATATGGTTGCATCAGCTAATTTCAATGTTGAGCTGGACCTCTTTGCACTGGCACGTGAAGTGGACACAATCGAATACGAGCCAGAGCAGTTTCCAGGCGCAATACTAAAGCTCCCGAAGCCACGCACATCCCTGCTGCTGTTTAAGAATGGTAAGGTTATATGCACGGGGGCACGCTCAGAAGCAGATGTGGAAAAGGCGCTGCTGCGGACAACTGAGATAATTGCAAACTATATCAGCTAAGCCAGTTCTTTCAACTTACTAACAATTTGGGCTATGTCCTTTGTAGTTGCCCAGCACACATCATCAGACTGGTAGCAGTCAAAATAGTTTATTATGATTGCCGACATTTTTTTTGGCAGCTTGTCTGCATAAGGCTGCTTTTCTGCTTCCTTTGCGCAGTCAATTGCCTTTGAATAGAGCCGCATTGCCCAGCCATGCGAAAGCGTGCCCTCTTGCTGCTCGGCGGCCTGTGCATTCTTTAGCATATAATACGTGCATCCAATGTAATCGTGCTTTGCCATGAAGCACTGCTGTATGGATATCGCGTTCTGCAGCGACCGGTCTGTTTCAACATAGCAGCCGGTGTTTTCTGGCAGCGGTGTTGCAGTTGGCGCTGGCGTGGGTGCTATCGTTGGTGTTGCCATTGGCGTTGCGCTTGGGGGCGGTGTGGGTGTTGCCTTTTCCGCCCCGCCTATGCAGCCTGCCAAAAACACCAGTGCCAATACAGCTAATGCGCCCTTCATACAATAGCTTTATCGCAAGGGGGTTATATTTGTTTGCTAATGTCATTTTAGAGGCGTTATAGTTACGCAAATCGCCGCCCCCTGCCCTACTTCCCGATTATGGGCATAAGCCTTATTGGAATCAACCCTTATAGAAACCCACCACCATATTCGGTGCCTTCTTTCAAATGTGGCGGGATGCATGCAAGATAAAATCCCCTTCAGCTGATCCAGAAGAACGCCAGCTAGGTGTACTGGCTCTAGTTTTCCCCCTTCAATTAGCTATTTTCTAGATTTTGGCCTGTTTTTCAATATTTCTTCAATAGTTGCCCCCCTTCCAATACGGTGGTGAATTTCTATTTTCTTTCCCACCCGTATCCCCTTTCCCCCCTCCTTAAAAGAAGTTAGCCTTTTAAACTCCAACTGCTTTTTAAAAGGCGGTAGGGTTTTGTGGGCCTAAAAGGGGAACTTGAGCTGGTTGAAATCTTGCGCGGATACGGCTTGCGCTACGAGCACAGGCTCCACCAGCGGAAGATTACTGATTTCTTAAGGAAGAGCGACAGCCCACTGGCAAGGGCTTACCTGGAGAAAAACAGGCGCTTGCCACGGAAGCAGTATACTTATGAGGTGGACATCCTTGCGTGGAGGCCCGACCACTGGGGCGCGCTTGCAATTGAGCAAAAGACGCAGTTTAATACGCCAAAGACACTTTATATTGGCGAAGGCATAACAATGCATAACGGCTTGGCGGAGTTCAAAAAGCAGGCACAGGATCTCTTCCTGCAATGCTGTGGCTCAGGCTACCTCGGCCAGGCATATTCAGAAGCAGCCGGCCTTGGGAAGCAGGTCATCCCAGTGGGGGTTGTGGACTACGACATATCCGTAGGCGGTGTAAGGGCGAACTGGGCATTCCACCGCGGTGTATTTTTTGTAAGGAACAGCTATTTCCGCAAGTTCTTAGGCGAATTCTTAAAAAATGATAGCTGGATTAAACGGATGTCCAATTTGTGCAATTAAACTTATAGAACTGATAATTATTACACGATAAGCTTATAAACAGGAATAGAGAAAATAATTACCCCTAAAAGGGAAGAGCAACTCTGGCTGCCAAAGTAGGCCCCTGGCCTCTGGCTATGCCCAACCGGCAATAATAAGGCATGAGAAATACGTGCCTTGCCAAAGCTCAGATCCCCTTTTAGGGCATGGGCAGGGCAACTCAATGCACCCGGAGTAGGAAAGGCTTCGGTCTCGAAACGGGGTGAGTTGGTGTGGGAAATCCACACTGCGCTTGAGCCCAGATGCCCATGTCTCCGCATGGAGGGCAACTTGGGTTCCATGTAGTAGGTTCCACGAAACATGGAATAAGTGGGGAACATAAGAAACGCCCCCACCTAAGCTCGTATCCGTGTGGAGAAAGCTGGAAAGAAGAGGGCAACTTAAGCATACCCCAGTAGGTTCGGGTTCCGCAACTAGGTTTCGAACGCGGAGTCAAGTGGGGCCTAAAAATCCCACATGGCAGAAGAGAAGAAATATCTCGCGCTGCCCGCGGCAGGGTAATAAGAGGCTACGGAGAAACACCGCGCCCGCTTGAGCCCAGATCTTCTTTCCGGCATTCACTTATTTTTTATCCTCAAGATTTTCTCAGTCAATCCGTGTTCTCTTCATCTTCTTGCGCTTCTTCACTTTTGTTGCTGCCTTCCTAATGTGCTCACGGGCTGGCTTGTTCTTTGCCTTCGAGCGCCTGTTCTTGTAGTAGTAGTTGCAGGTAACGAACCCAATCCCAAAGTTAATAAATGCCGCCCACTGGGTGTCCATGAGGCCACGCAGCTTCTCACCTTGTCGCGTCAGGAATTCAAACCATGGGTCAGGCGTTGAGCCAACAAAGGTTACAAGGAAGCCATTCTTCTCCTTTTCAACAAGCCAGCGGAAGCGATAGTCATAGGGGATAAATTTTACCTTACAAAACACCAGCCCCTCTTTTTCATTTACCAGCAGCTGGGAGCCATAGCCGGCCTCACGCCCATAATTATAGCGGGCATCCTGTATCAGCCCCTCAGAAATTGCCTCTATTGAATGGATTATAACGTCCTTTGGCACATTCTGCACGTGTGCCTGCTCCTTGTACTGTGTCATGCATAACAGCTATGAGCTAGTGGTATATAAAGGCTACGCCAGTGCCATTGCAAGCACAAGGAGGGTAAAGTTCCCAATAGAATGTGCTATCACTGCTGGCACGAGGCTTTTCCGCCAAACGTAAAGTGTGCCGTAAAGCAATGCGGATACAAACACATCTAGCGATGCTATCCAGTGCAGCTGCATGAACAGCCAGGATGAGGCAGTAACCAAAAGCGCCGCCCAAAGCCACCATGGCATTCCCAGCCTCTTTGCAATTGGCGGCTTGCGCCAAAACAGCGGCAGCCCAACCAACATGCCCCTGAAGAGTATTTCTTCCCAAATGGGCGCTATGCCCACGCTATAAGCAATTCCAATTGGGCTTGCCAGCAGCGGGTTCCCAGTGAATCCGCCCCGCAGGAAGAAGAGCGCCGAAAGCACCGCTGCCAATGCAGCTGGCAGCACAATGTCCAGCTTCCAGTCGCTAACCCTGGCACTAAAAGCGCTGCTAAACAGCCTACGGCGCTCCCCCCTTTTTGGAAGGTGCTTTACCCTCCAAAAGACTGCAGCTATGAACAGGCCAGCGCAAATTGTATCCGCCCAAATGCTGTTTAGGAATTCGAGCATTAGGCATCCCATTGTGTTAGCTTTTTTTGCCCGGGCTTCAGCGCCTCTGCTTTCCAGCCCCTCCGCCTTAGCTGGCGGGCAAACTCGTTTGCAAAGCCGTGGATGGTGTATATCTTCCTTGGGCTGGCCTGCTCAACATAGCTAAGCAGCGAGGGAAAATCTGCATGGTCACTGAGCGGGAAGGCTTTAAACCCGAGCCTGCCGCGCAAGGCCCAGCCAGTTGCCAGCGCAGCCACTGCCTTCGTGCCGTTTTGCTGGGATAGTGCCTCAAGCAGCTTTGGCTTTACCTGGTGAAATGGCATCACAGCAACGAATGCGCTTTTTGCTATTTCCCTTGCCTCATCTGTGTTGGTTGGCAGCCAGCCGCCAAGGCGGATGCCGGCGTTTTCGTATATTTGGTTTATCCGTGCAATTTTTGGATGGGCAAGCACAGGAATTCCCATATCTGTAACAATCTTTGTAAGCTCCTGTGCCTTGCCAAGGGAATATCCGCCAAGGATGACTGTTCTTCCTGCATTGTAGTTTGCTTTTACCCACTTGCTGATGGAGCCAATGACATCCTGGCGCTTTGGGAATGCAAACTCTGGCAAGCCAAAGGTAGTTTCCATTACAAGGGTGTCACAATCTATTGGCTCTGCCCCGCCAAGCAGCGGGCTGTCCATTAAGAAGTCCCCGGTGTAAGCTACGCCATTTATTTCGCACTGTGCCGACCCAAGCACGTGCCCAGCGTTATAAAATGTGATTCCGTGGCTGCTCTTCCCATAAGTAACTGCTTCTCCATCAAACCCCACGATTTTTTTTGTTTCGGGTGTCATCAGCATCGTTGCATCGTGCTTCCTTGCGTGGTCTGAGTGCCCGTGGCTAATGCACACTAGCCCGCCATGCACCTTCCGGTGTGGGTCAAAAAGCACGCGGTTCCCATTATCTGAGTAGCTCACGCCATTCCCAAGAGACAGCACAGCTAAGGCAAGGGAAGGGATATTTTTAAATATATCCGCTGTTTAGTGGAGGGCATGATACCGCCAGAGTTCAAGCGCCAGGCAATCGTTTTTTACATCTTCCTTTTTGCATTCTCCTATGTGCTGCTTGTGCTTGATAAGTCGCTTGCAATGATATTCCTCGGCGCAGCATTTATCCTGCTTGGCCCTTTCCTTCTGATAGAGCGGCGCCAGATACCCATAAGCAACTTATTTGTTGCAACGTCCTCGGCACTGGCAATGATATTTATAGGTGGGATCCTTTGGTACATCGCAACTCTCTTTTAAAAGGTGAAGGCAATGGTAACTAAGCGCGTTAGCGGATTAAAATATGCCATCAGGGATGTTATCGCCCCCGCAAAGGAGATAGAGGCGGAAGGCCACAAGGTAATCAAGCTGAACATTGGCGATCCAAACCGCTATGACTTTGACACCCCCCGGCATGTGAAGGACGCCGCTTACCAGGCGATGCTTGACGGCAAGAACTACTACGGCGACTCGCAAGGGGACCACCCCGTGATTAAGTCGGTTGCTGCCAGGGACAAGCGCTTTAACGGCTCGGAGGCAGATGCATACCTGCTTACTGCGGGCGCAAGCGAGGGAGTATACTTTAGCTTCCTTTCGCTCATTGGCCCAGGGGATGAGGCACTCGTCCCAAGCCCTAACTATCCGCAGTATATGTCTGTCTCGCAGCTCAGCGGGGGCAAGGCAGTTGAATACTTATGCGACGAAGATAACATGTGGGCGCCAGACCTGGATGATATGCGCTCAAAGATAACTGAAAGGACAAAGCTGCTGGTTGTGATAAACCCCAACAACCCAACCGGTGCGGTTTATAGCAAGGGCATGCTAAAGCAGATAATTGACCTTGCAGGCGAGCACAATCTCCCAATCATCAGCGACGAGATATACGACCAGCTGGTGTTTGGGGAATACACCTCGCTGACCTCCCTTGTAAAGGACACGCCCCTCATAACCCTTAACGGCATAAGCAAAAACCACATTGCCCCGGGATGGCGCATTGGGTATATGGCCTTTCGCAACTGCCCAGACATACAAGAGGCATGCATGGCACAGGGCAGGGTCCGGCTGTGCGTTAATGAGCCCGCCGCGTGGGGCTTTAAGGCAGCGCTTGACGGCCCGCAGGACCATGTCGAGGAAACAAAGAAGAAGCTCCTCAGGCGCCGCGACTACATGATGAAGCGCATTGCTGAAATAGATGGGCTTTCCTGTGTTGAGCCTGAGGCAGCATTTTACGCATTCCCAAAAATTGAGGGCGTCTCCGACGACAAGCAATGGGTGCTGGACCTGCTGCACAAGGAGCATGTCCTAACCGTCCATGGCTCCGGCTTCGGCTATGCAGGCAGAGGGCACTTCCGCATGGTCTACCTGCCGCCGGTCGACGTGCTTGCTGACGCGTTTGACAGGATCGAACGGTTCATGGCGAAAAGGATTTAAACGAAAAGCCACAGAAAGAAGGCGCTCGTTTTGGGTGGCTGCGGTAGTATAGCGGCCTTTTTCCGCCGAACGCGGAAAAACCCCGGGGAAAGATACAGCATGCGTTCCCTGCCGGAACGCAAATAGTGCCCTTGGCACAACATGGTGGCTGCGGTAGTATAGCGGCC
>WALL01000026.1 GCA_015522845.1 Nanobdellati archaeon | reverse complement strand
GTGCAAAAGCGCCGGCGGAAACGGCCCTTTCTACTACGGCTGCTTTGCAAGCAGCCGCCCGGTGCAAAAGCGCCGGCGGAAATGAGCGGGGGCCCACCGTGTGCCCCCTCCTGCAGAAGCACACCAAGCAAAGCTCCCGCTAATGCTTGTAACAAGAGGCGCCAGTTCGAAAGCCGGCGCACGATCAAAAAAGAAAAAATGGCCGAGAACCCAAAGTGGGTTCCAGCCACTGTGGCGACGTCAGTGTTATCTCACAAGCCATTTATAAAGGTTTCGGTCATTGACGTAAAATTTGTCGATATCCATATAGACAATCAGCGGCTAGAAAAGGGTAGCGAGAAAGGGGGGGCGCCAATCGGAGGCGCTGCATAGCAAAGGAGGCACACCCCCCTCCCATCGTGGCACATATGCTTTCCCATGTGGCTTATATATTAATATCTTGGAACGGTCTGGAACAGAGATATTTTTTGATTTCCCAAATGCTTAGATTCCAGTATAAAGCAATATCTATGGTTATTATTGTTCCAAAAACTAAAAAATTGCCTATTTTATGGATATAAGGTTCGTCTTCCCTTTTGGGACCTTTTCAATGATTTTACGCTCTTCCATGCTGCGCAATGTCCGTGATAGCTTAGCCTTTGAAAAGCCTAGTTTCTTTTGTATCTTTGACTGCTCAAGCGGGCCGTTGCGCAACAGGTAAACTATTGACTTCTCCTCGTCGCTCAAGTGTGCAGTTATGTGCCTGATGCGCTGGAGGAGGGCGGTTGCCGTGCCAGCAGCAAGGAAGTACCCAAGCAGGAATGCAAGTATGATGCCAGGGAGGAATATGCTCTTGTCAGCTATCGAGGTGCCCGTGTGGGTAACCTTTACTATGGGGGCAGGGGGCAAATAACGGAGTATAAAGCGCCTTTGGCTGGCGTTTCCCTGCCAGCGCGCACTAATTTCCTTGCCATCTGTAACGTATGCCGCCATTGGCGTGGATGAGACAGCTGCCCCACCCGGAGGAAGCGCCACAGAAAGGGAATAGCTGAACTCCTGCGGCTGGTCAAGCGCGAAAATGAATACTTTCTCCCCCTGCGAATCCGCAAGCATCTGGCCGGATGAATAGCTGTAGCTAAACGAGCTGTTGAAGAGGGCAGTGCCATTGGCATAGCTTGCGCCGCTGATCCTTGCGCCAGCTGGGATGCTTATGCGGAGCGGGCTCTCGCCACTGACATTTGCAGAGACTGCTGCTATGCCGCCGGAAATTACAACTGCCCCGTTCCAAACTGGCTGCGCTAGCGACACACTGAGGATTATCGTCAAAAGCCAAAAGGTGCGGCGCATGGTTTATTAAAGTGAGCCAAACTATTTATAGCTTCATGAAGTTCCGCGAAATGAAGGATGCCGCAGCGCGGCGCAAGGTTATTGAGAAGGAGTCCGGTACAACGCTTGAAAACATTGCCAAGTTCAGCTTTGATGAGGGGCTGGCAATGAAAAAGAATATCGAGAATATGATTGGTGCAACACAAGTGCCGCTTGGGGCAGCCGGGCCGCTATCAGTGAATGGGAAGGAATACCCCATCTTTCTCGCCACCACCGAGGGCGCACTAGTTGCATCCGTCAACAGGGGCTGCTCTGCAATAAACAAGGCAGGCGGCGCAAAGGCAATTGTGCTTGAGGACCGCATGACAAGAAGCCCACTGTTCAAGTTCGGTAGCATTAGCGACGCTGTGGAATTTGCGGACTGGGCACGGTCGCATGTCAGCGAGATAGCTAGGGAGGCTGAAAAGCACTCGCGCTTCATGAAGGTGAAAAAAATCAAGGCATGGGTGCTCGGCAGAAACGTTTACCTGCGCTTTGAGTGCTTTACCGGCGACGCCATGGGGATGAATATGGTTACCATTGGCGTGCACAATGCGTGCAAGTGGATAGCTGAGAAGACAGGTGCTGAATACCTAAGTGTCTCAGCAAACATGTGCGTTGACAAGAAGGCAGCCGCACTAAATATGATTGAGGGCAGGGGCAAGACAGTGATCGCAGAAGCCGTGCTGCCAGATGGCGTTGTTGAAAAGGTGCTAAAGACAGATTCCGATGCGCTAGTAGACCTTGCCTACCGGAAAAACGTGCTTGGCTCGGCACTTGCAGGGTCATATGGGTTTAACATGCATGTCGCAAATGTAATTGCTGCGATGTACATAGCGCTTGGCCAAGATGCCGCCCAATCAGTAAACGGTTCCATTGGATTCTCCTTGTTTGAAAGGGTAAAAGGCGGGGTCCATGTGTCGCTAACATTGCCTGCGTTGGAGGTGGGCACAGTTGGCGGGGGGACAGGCCTGGCAACGCAGCATGAGGCCCTGTCTGCCATGGGGCTTGCTGGCTCCGGCGACCCGCCAGGATCTAATGCAAAGCACCTTGCCGAAGTAATTGCTGCTGCATGCATGGCTGGCGAGATATCTGGCATGGCTGCCCAGGCATCCCACCAGCTGGCAAGGGCACACAAGGAGCTTGGGCGCTAACTATTTAAATGCCTGCGGTGTTATTGCTTTGGATGGCAACTAAAGAAGAGACCCGTGCTAGGCTGGAGTCCCTAAAAAAAGACCAGGAGACACTCAAGCGTGAGCTTGCTGAGCTTGACACCTTCATGGAAAAGAAGGCCAGGGCGTCAAAAGCACATTATGAAAGGCCGCAGCAGCCGCCATACCACGAGAGGCCGGGGTACAGCGAGCCGCCAAGATACCCTTACCATGGGCCCAGCTACAGCAATGATGAGATGTACGAGCTCATGCGCCGCAACCTTTCAGAAAGCAAGAAGATGATGGACAAGTTCGACTACCTTCTTGACACGCTTATTTCCAGCACAGAAGAGGTTGAAGGCGACAACACGGATGACCTAATAAAGGCACTGGCACAATCGCAGATGCATGTTATGGATGTGCTGGCTGGCATAAAGACAGCCATGGACAAGGCATCCGAGGAGGCCGCTACTAAAAAAGAGCTCGATGGCCTTGAGAGGGACCAGATATCACAGTACCAAGAGCTAAATAAAAAAGTTGGCACCCTTATGGAGCAGATGCAAAACCCCCCCTACCTGCAGGAGCTTGACCAGATACGCGTCCAGGTTGCCAACCTGCAGGGGCAGCTGGCCCGGCTGCAAAAAGAAGGGCTGAAGGCTGGCGGGGTTAGCGATGAGTTTAAGGGGTCTGTGAAGGCACTAAAAACCCAAGCTGATGCCCTTGCTGAGAGGATGGGGAACATAAACAGCTCCCTTGAGAACATAAGCGAGCACATAAACCAAGTGCAGGCTACAACTGCCCAACTTGCAGAGCTAAAGCAGCAGATTGCAAAGATGAGGGACATGCTAAGCGCAAAAGATGACCAAATGCTTAACGACACCCAAATGAAAATCACACAGCTTGAGTCAAGAATGGCTGAGCTAAACAGCACGGTCAGCCGCCTCAAGGACATTGAGGGCAGGATGGCAAAGCTGCCAGTTGGCGAGCTCTCAAAAGAGGTAGAAAGCTTGAAGGCATCGCTGCCATCAACAAGCCTTAAGGACCTCCGCACAAAGCTTGACAAGATAGAGAAAAAGCTTGAGGACAGCTTAAAAAAAAAGCAAAACGAAGAGGAAGACCGCGAAATCCTCCTAAGGCTGGTAAAAAAAGAGGCCGAGCTAAGCGATAAGGTTGGTGAGGTAAGCGGGCGCGTTTCTGGGGGGGAAGCTGCTGAAACATATGCAAGGCAAGCCCTTGAAAACAAGATATCCGCACTGGAAAAGCTTGTTGCATCCGCAAGCCACTACGGGGAAGCCAAAAGCCTCCAGCATGACGTTGAGGCAGTAAGGGCAGAGCTAAAGAGGCTAAAGCGCCAGCTAAAGTCAGTTGAGGTCATAGAGACCTACTCCAGGATGAGGGACAAGGCCGAGAGCATCCAAAAGCTAAAGGCGCTTGAGGGGAGGCTTAACGATGTTAGTGGCATGCTGAACAGCCGCATTAAGCAATTTGAGGAGTTGTTAAATTCCGCAGAGGAAAAGGCTGAGGCAAGCAATCCCCGCAAGGCAATTGAAAAGCTTAGGGAAGAGATGGGCCACACAGAAGAGGAGGCGGAAAAGGCCACAGAAAAAAGCGAAAGCGCAAAAGAGATGCTAAAGAAGCAAGCAGCCCGCCTTGCGGAAGTTGAATCTGAATTTGACGAAAAGACATCAACGCTAGAGCGGGAGCTTATGAGCACGGAAGAGTTCTTTAAGATGCGGCATAAGCAGCGCGAGGAAAAGATAAAAGCACAGCTAGAGCAGCTGCGCGGAGAGATAATCAAAGCACGTGAGGCGGCAAAAGAAGTCCCCCCAGACCTTGCGGCGCGCATAAGCAAGCTCTATGCGGAAATGGAGAAGATGAAACACGAGACGCCCGAGGAGCTAAAGGCCCTCGCCTCCCAGATAAGCGCCATATCACAAACAATGGATGAAGTGCAGCACCAGCTGCGTAACGGGAAGGCGGACAAAAAAAAGATTGAAGAGCTGTCTGCTGAAGTCGAGGGGATTTATTTGCAGGTATCTGCCCTCTCTGAGGATGCAAGCAGATCCCATGAGCTGCTAGCAAGGATAAATGCCATGGAAAAGGCGCTGCAGCAGGCAAAGGCCCTTAAGGGCCGTGAGCTGGAAACCGCGGTTGGCGCAATAAAAAGGGAACTGTCTGACCTCAGCGGCAAGGTTGAGGGCATTAAAGAGGGCGAAAAGTCGCTTGACAGGGAAGTGGAAAGCGTCCATAGCACAATAAGCGAGCTTGAAAAAAAGACGCGCGATGAGATATATGCACGGATGAGCGACCTTAAGTCCCAGGTGGCAAGCAGCGAAGACTTAGGGGAGATAAAAAAAGCGCTTGCTGCCATGGAAAAGCGCCTTGAAAAGGAGGAAGGCATGGAAGAGGCGCATAGCCACATAGCTCTTGCAAAGCAAGCAGCTGAAAATGGGAACCTAAGCGTGGCAAAAGGCATCGTTAAGTCAATTGCTGTCCCAAAGCATGTCGTGGTGGTTCCTGTTGTGCCCGGCAAGCTCAAGGAGCTAGAGGAGAGCCTAGAGGGCGAATATTCAGAGCTTGCTTCCCGTGTGCATGATATACGTGAGGAATACGAGTCAAAGGGCATGACCAGCAAGCTAAAAGAGGAGCTTATGTACCTTGAGGAGGACCTGCTTGACTTTTGGATTGACAGGCGCGGGCTGAGCGAGGCGCTCTTGCAGGCAAGGCACGGCAACATCGAGGAGGCAAAGAAGCTGCTCGAATACGAGCGCAGCGTGCTCGAGGACCTGAAGCTGGACATCAACAGCCTCAGAATGAAGGCTAAAACACTCCCAAAAGAGGCAATTAACAAGGCCGAGAAGGCAATAGCCCGGCGGGAGGCGGCAGAGGAGGAGCTGTCTGCAATAGACGCGCTTAAAGAGTCGGTCGAGCGCATGAAGCGCGAGCGCGAGCAGCTGCACAGGGAGATGGAAGCCGCCAAGCAAAAGAGCATAAGGGCGATAGTGCCAGAAAAGGCCCAGGAGTCTCTTGAGCTTGCAAAATCCAGGCCAACGCCTGCAGTAGGGAAAGCCGTACAGGAGATGGAGCGCGAGCTTTCTGAAAAGAGGGTCGTGCCAATCACACAGCACAACTTGGACAAGGCAAGGGACAAGCTCGGCGAGCTGGCAGGCAGGGCAAAGCAGATTGAATACGGCACAGGGGACCCGCTCGCAAAGACGGCAAAGGAAAAGCTGGAGCGTGCCAGGCAGATGCTCAGCAAGCTGCCAGCTGCAAGCAGCCAGCTGAAGCAGATGGTGCTTGTGGAGGAGCTTGGCAGGATGAAGCAGGGCCGCATCAGCATTGCAGAGCTTGCACGGCGGGCAGGCATTCCCGAAAGCGAGGCAAGGGCGCTCCTCCCATCAATAGTGGGCGACTATGCCCTCTCCGGCGGGTTCGTGGAGAAGCCGAAAGCTATTTAAGCAACACCCCCATAATGGTGCTTAAAAAAACCAAAGGAGGTGACAAAGTGAGAAAAGGAATATCACCCATCGTGGCAGTGGTGCTATTGATTGCAATCGCGGTTATCGCGGCAGTCGGGCTGTACTTCTGGGTAGGCGGCTTGGCAACCAAGCAGCCGACTCCAAACACGCCCGGGACGATTACGGCAATCTGCAGCGGCGCTACAAACAGCCATAATGGGACGCTGATGGTAAGCAACACAGGGACAACTGCACTATCCGGCAGCTTAACCGTAACGGGCGGGACATACACCACTTCATGCGACTCTAGCTGCAACAGCCTTGCAGCAGGTGCAAGCTGCGTGTGCTCTTCAACCATGGCAGCTGGCGACTCAGGCACAGTTTATGGTGCAAGCACAGCATCAGCAGAGTACAACTGCTAAATGCGTAGTACGAACGACCCTTCGGGGTAGCGAAACCAATCAAATAACAATTATTTGAAAAATGGAGGCGAAAAACATGAGAAAAGGAATCTCACCAATTGTGGCCGTTGTGCTTCTGATCGCCATCGCGGTTATCGCGGCGGTCGGGCTGTACTTTTGGGTAGGCGGCTTGGCAACCAAGCAGCCGACTCCAAACACGCCTATAGTCATAGGCGCGCAGAAAGTTACATGCACGACACAGCCTGGCAATGCGAATGTGACACTGCTTGTCCAAAACCTGGATGCCTCAAGCCATTTGACTAGCAGGCTTGGCATCATCGGGGACAATGGGACTTGCTGGAACAGCACCACTGTAAATATAGGCCCAGCAAACCAAGAAAGTGTGACATTCGACTGTGACACACCAAATGTGGCAACCACATCTGGCATAACATATGTTGTCTACAGCGACTCAACAAGCCAGTCAGTAAGCCAGGCACAAGTTGTCTGCTAAGGCCACAAAAGGGGCACTTAACCCCCCGCCATCCGGCGGGGCCCTCTTATCTTTTTTTTAAAAAGCTTTTTATATGCCCCACAATATAGATAGCCTGCTTTGGTGCTAGCCATGAATATCAAGAAATTCCTGCTAAAGAACAAGCTAGAGATACTGCTACTGCTTGGCATTGTGCTCGTGGCCTTTGGGCTCTACGCCATACCAAGCCAGACATACCCTAACATCAACGAGTTCGACCCGTTCTACCACGCGCGCGTCGTGCGCGAGCTGGTCAAGACGGGCTCAATCCCCCAGTGGGAGTACATGAGCTATTGGCCGGAGGGCATGCCGATGAGGTCGCTCTATCCGCACCTCTGGCACTACCTGCTGGCAATCGCCTACTGGGCGGTGGCGTTCCTCACAACCGGCTCGTTCGCATACAGCCGGACTCTTTTCCCGAAGGTCGTCTCGTGGGTGATGCCGTTCGTGGGGGCGTTCGGCGTGGCGTCGATGTACCTGCTGGCAAAGGAGATACGCAGCAAGAAGGCGGGCGTTGCCGCTGCAATAATGTTTATGTTCCAGCAGAACTGGATGTACAAAACCATGTATTCCGAGATTGAGGAGGACGCGCTGGGACTGTCACTCATGCTGTTCTCCCTGTTCGCATACATATATGCGCTGAAGCGCGGCGGCTGGAAGAATGCACTCTTCGCCGGGCTGGCGCTTACCGCAATGCTGCTCACATGGAGGGGTG
>WALL01000025.1 GCA_015522845.1 Nanobdellati archaeon | reverse complement strand
GAGCAGGCTGCGCGCGGCCTTTTCCCCCTCAAGGATTGGGCCCTTCTCATAGCCATAAGGGGGAAGCACTTCCTCCGACACACTCCTGCTGCCAACCTTAACGATCACCTTCTTTCCGGCAAGCGACCTTTCATGCTTCCTGATGTAGTCGTAAACCCCTTTTTCGGCAAGCTTCTCGCGAAGCTCGCCCTCTGCCTCCTTAGCGATGCGGCGGATTTCCGGGAAGTGGAGCAGCTGCTCCATCCTATTTCTGTTCACAAGGGTGAGGATTGCCGCGCTCCCATCGCTGATTGCCTGCTGCGCATCATCCCACGTCTTCTTGCTTATTGTGATGGTTTTCCCGGGTGGCGCTTCCCCCCTTTGGGGCTTTTCAGCCTTTGCAGCCCCCGCGGCTGGCTGCGCCTCAAGAACGGGCGCCCCCTCCGCGCTGGCATGCTCCTGCTGGCGGATGATGCTATTGGCGCGCATAACCTTCGCGAGCCTCTGCTTCTGGTCATCGTTAAGGCTTCCGAGTACAGAGTGGATTTCCCCCTCGCTGCTATCGAACCATAACCTCATCTCGCCGATTGGGAGCCCCCCTTCCCACCCCCCTTCTTTCACAACCTTATGGGCAAGGTATTCGAGCACGTTCTCGGGCGAAAGCAGGGTAGCCGGCTTTTCCTCTAGGCTGATGCCCAGCTCATCAGCAAGCCCCATGCCACTGGCAGCCAACTCGTCATTGGGATGGATAAGCTGACGCTTTCTGGCTTCACCTCTGGGAGTAAGCCTAAAGTGTGCACGCTCTCCAGCCCTTTCAACAAGGGGCTTGCTGCTGTTAGCTTCCATAGCAAGTATAGCGCCAAGATAGGCGCGGGTGATTTCTGGGTAGTGGCCCTTCAGCTCATTATAAATCTCCTTTATGGAATGGCTCTTTCCCGGCTCCATGAAAAGGATTGCCTTGTCCGCATGGGTTTTGGGCTTGATGCGCTGCCCATCTACTGGAGGGCTAAGCCTGTAGTGTTCCCGAAGGGAATGCACAAGCGGCTTGATGCGTTCGCTTGAGGCGGCAAAATAGGGATATTTTGGATTAAGCAGCGCATGAAGCGTCTTGTAGCTTATTCCTTTCTCCGCAGCCACCGCACGTAGCGCCGATGAATAGGTGGCATGGCTGCCCTTTACCTCGTTGAGGCGCTTCACCACTTCCATAAGCTCTTCCTCGCTTATCTTCGCAGACTTCAGCCTTTGTTCCAGCCCGGCTTCCTTAAGCAGCAAGCCGACCGCATTCTCCTTTACCACCCCCCCTAACGAGCCATACTCCCGGATAAGGCTTGTTAGCTTGGCGCGGCCGAAGTCATCCCGTGTGAGGGTGGGCCCCCCCACGCTCTCCGCCTTTGCCTCTGCCAAAGCAAGGATTGCATCTTTTACATAGCCTTGCCTTATCACTGCTGTCCCAAATCCATGAGGCGGAAGGTAGTGGCTGCGAAGATATGCCTTTTTCACAGTATCACGGACATACTCAGCAAGCTTCTGCCGGGCGTGCTCGGTGATGAGGCCGCTGAACTCATTGATGTGCTGCTCCGCAAAGCGCGACTCGCGCTCAAGGAGCTGGCTGTGCTCCTCTTCTGCACGGCGGAAGCGCTCAAGCAACCCGGCTGCCTTGTGGTTCTCTTCCCCAATCACACGCAGGTATTCGCTGAACTTGTCCTCAAGTTTCCTCCTGTCTGACTTCCCGAGCTCCGGAAGAAGCCCCTCTGGGAATTCCCCGTAGTCGGCCTTGCCAAGGAACTGGTCGACGACGCCCTCGGCTGTGGCACCACTATGCACCAGTGCTTGGCGGAGCGTATGCTCAAGCTGCTTGCGTGCGTTACGCGTGGGCGTATGCTGGTGTATGCTTTGCTCAAAGCGCTTGCGAAGCTCCTTAAGATTCTGCTTGGATGTGTTTATCTGCTCATGCTCCCGGATATAAGAATCAAAAATCCGCTTTTTTAGCTGTTCAGAGAAAGAATTAGTATCAAGCGTGTCCCGAAAAGAATAAACTAGCTTATCTGCCTCCCGTTCCATTAGCGGGCGAAACTTGAACCTTTTCTTAATTTCCCCTGGCACTGATTAGTAGTTACTATCCAGACATTTAAAAACTTTTTGATTATTGCTATCTAGATTTAATTAAAAATATGCTAACTGAATGGCCGGCGTATAACTAATATAACCCCCTTAAATAATAGATATTAATGCTCATCTAGACATAATTAAAAATTGGCGTGAGTAGGATAGTTTCCATATAGTGCATAAAATAAATGGACGATATCTAATATCACATGGAACAAAAGCGCTTATTTCAGTACCGCCCCATCCATGCCGTCAATGTAGACATTCCTTGGCCCTTTCACGGATGCGAACATGGCGTGGTAGACTGGGCGGTAGACAAACGAGACACCCCGTATCTTCACCTCACCAAAGAGGGCAGGAATGTCCTCAACTGCCTCGCGTGTGATGCGCGGCGTCGGGACGTGCCCGCTTGCCTCCTCAAGCACAAAGGCACTTTCAAGTGTTGTGTATTCTGGGGTAGTTATTTTTGGAGGCAAGTCAAACTGCTCATGAAGTGAGTAAGTCCTTGCCCTGCCCTTGTCGCTGGCTGCCACAATGCCGTCGCGGACGAGCTCCTCCACATTAGTGCGCGCAGTCGTCTCGGTAACGCCGGCGACGCCAGCGATGCCCTTTGCGGTTGCCTGCTTGCCCTTGCGGAGCGCCTGGACTATTTTGCGCTTTGACTTGTTCATCGCAACGAGCTTGCTGACCCCGTGGGTCGTCGCCATCCCCCTCTTGCCGACCGACAGCAGCTCGCCGGTCATGCCATCAACATAACAGGCACTGCGCTTGAAGCCTTTCCCCTGGTAATAGTCGTATTCCACTTTATATATCGGCCAATATTCCAACTCAAAGCCCTTGAGCGACTCCTCATCACCAAACAGGCCTAGGAGCTTTTTCTTGCGGTGCTTGAGGGCAAGGCCCTTTGCCTGCTCCTCGCTAACTGATGCGTTGAAGACTAGCAGCTTCTCGCCGGGCGCTGGCTCAGGAACCGTTTCTTCCTCCTCAGATGCAGCATCCTGCTCCGCAACCTCCTTTAGGACGAGCTGCTCGTTCTCAACAACTGCCTCGCCTTCGAGAGCGCTAACTATTTTTTTGGGAGCTATCTTGGTGCCATAACGCTTGTTTATGGTGCGGACAAGCTGGTCTATCTTTGAGAGGTTGACGCGGCTGAAGTCCGAGAGCTGCTTGCGGACCATTTTCACGACTAGCCCCTCCACCTGCTCAGGGGAGATGGTTTCCTCAAAGTCGACGCTGCGCGTCTCACGGCCTTCATGCTGTGAGAAGCGCGGGCGCAGCTTCATTGCAAAGACCCTGTTTGTATAGTCGCTCCTGTCACCAACAAGGCAGTGCCCAATTGGGAGTGTCTTAATGAAGCGGGAAGAGTATTCCTTTGGGATTTCTGCGGGCATGCGCTTGAAGACTGCCTTTATGTCATCGTCAAAAGTAAGCTTATGGGTGAACAGCAGGTCAAGCTGGGATAGGATTTTGGTGTCGATTGCGCTGGGCTGCTGCGTTGCCATCACGAGGGAGCATCCCGGTCGGCGGCCTTGCTTGACGTATTCAATAAGCGCATCGGAGGCAGCAGTCTTGGAGCCTGCCGGGATAAGCGTGTGGGCTTCATCAATGAAAAGCCAGGTCGGCGGTATGCCCGTCTCAAGCACCTCATCCATTGACACTGCAAGGCGCTTAATTGCATTTTTTCGTGTAGCCAGCTTGCGGGCATTAAGTATCTTCCTTGCAAGCAGCCCAATAACCAGCGAGGTCACCTTTTCGTCAAGGAATGAGACATCAATTACAGAGACCTTGCCCTCCTGGCAAAGCTCAACGAGCGGGGTGCCCGTCGGCGAGAACACGCCCCATGACTTGGCTGCCTCGAAGCGCGAAGTGAGTGCGCGGCGCGACTCAGTTTTAAAGCCCTTGGATTTTGACGCCAGCTCTTCGTCTGTGTTCAGGCAGGTGATTATGTCCCCAAGCGAGTAGTCAGGATTGGGATTCATACGCTTCCTGCTGGTGGTCGTGTAGCCGTTAAAGACCTTCTCAAGCGCCTTCTCAAGAAGAAGCCCGCTTGGGGAAAAGCGGTCAATGCCAAAAGTAATGCACCAGTCGTCGGCGGTCAGGTCCGCCGGCCGCAGCGCGTAGGTCTTGTCGTAGGTATCCCTCGGGAGAGTGTTGCGCACGCCGTGCGGCACGAAGACGCGTGTCTCCTCGACGCCCTTCGGGGTGAGCCCCATGCGAACCAGGCTGTCTAGCTCACTCTCTTCTTGGTTAGGATATTTCATAGACCAGTAAATCCCAATGGGGTCGATTATCACAACTGCTATGTTCGGGTTCTTGTAGATAAGCTCTTCGGCCATAATTCCGAGCGTGTAGCTCTTGCCGGATCCCTTCGCACCGCACACAAACACGGTGTGGGGCATGAGCGCATCCATATAGACAAATTCGCCGAACTTCTCCTCCTCAGCCACCTTGCCTATGAGGAGCGCGCCCTCGCGCCCGTACTTGCGGTGCAGCGACTGGCTGCGGCCTATGAAGACACTCCGGCCGGCGGCGTCCTCAAGCGTTTCAAGCGGCTCGCTTACCCGTGGCTTAAAACCCATGGCAGTTATATAATTAAAAAGCCTATAAATAACTGATGCCTAGGAAAGTCAGCCGCGAATTCCGGGAGAAGTTTGGCTTTTACCGGAAAGTTGCCTCAATGCCAGAAAGGATACGCGACGGGAGCATTCGTGACTGGATTGAAGAAGAAGCATGGCGCCACGGCAGCAGCCCAAAGAAATATAATGGGTGGCTGATGGACCTGGGAAAAGTGCTGCTCTGGGACCATCCTGCACTAAAAGGAAAGCGGGATACAATCGAGGCGGAGGCAATATTCGAGACACTCCGCAAGAATAGGGCACTAAAAAAGAACGTCCTTAAGGATGCGCTAAAGCACCACCTTGACGAGCAATCCTCCAAGGCATTCACACCTGAGCGGGAAGAGCGCATAGCTGCAATGGTGGGCTACCTCTATAAGAACAGGCATAAGATACGCAAGGATGCGCTTGAGGGGTTCCGCGAGGAATGGAACAAGGGCAAGCCAAAAGAAAAGCACGTTAGCTATGATGCGCTAAAGCGTGACCTTACCGCGCTCTCGTATGCTTATTTGCCTGTGGGGAAAAGGGAGGCAGAAGAGCAGCACGTCATAAGGTCGCACCGCAAGGACTTCAAGAAGGCAAATGCGCTGAAGCACCAGGGCAAGCTTGAGCATTCCAAGGT
>WALL01000024.1 GCA_015522845.1 Nanobdellati archaeon | reverse complement strand
GCTTAATTAAGAAAGCCGTCTTCCTCAGGAAGCACCTTGAGAAAAACCCCCGGGATGTGCATAACCGCCATGGCCTAATGCTCGTGGAGTCAAAGATAAAGCGCCTCCAGCGCTACTACAAGAAGAAGAAGATGCTCCCACCAGACTGGTACTATAACCCAGATGAGGCATCGCTGCTGGTGAAGTAATGAGGTATGGCATAGAGGCAGAATTTGAGGGGAAAAGCATAACTGGATCATTTGGTCTTATTGAATTGGTTGGAAAAATAGAAAAGATGGTGGATGAACATGGCACAGGGAAAAAAGAGGAAAAAAGGCAAGGCAGTGGATAGCTGGAAGGCAAAGCGGTGGTATAAGGTCAAGGCCCCAAAGGGCTTTGAGGGAAAAGAGATTGGGGAGGCCCTAAGCTCTGATCCGGCGCTCCTCATTGGCAGGATTGTAAAGACCACACTCAGGGAGATTACAGGCAATATACCCCACCAAAACATACAGCTTAAATTTAAGATAACCAATGTAAAAGGGGAAACTGCTGAGACTGCCCCTGTTGGGTTTGAGCTTAGCCGGGGCTATGTTGGCAGGCAAACACGGCGGATGCGCACGCTAATCACTGCAATTGCTGATGCAACAACCAAAGATGGCTATAAGGTACGGCTAAAGGCGACCTCATTTGGGCATGGGAAAACACGGCTTATGCAGCAGAAAGAGATACGCAAGATTATGGGGGAGATGGCCATGTCCCTGGCTTCCAAGAAGCCATTTGAAAAGCTTCTTCAGGACATAATTTACGGGAAGGTTGGGCCGGAGATATTCAAACCCGTTAAGAAGATATACCCTGTCAGCAAGACAGAGATAGTAAAATGCACGGTGCTCTCAGCCCCAAGCAAGAAGTGAGCCAATGGACCTCTGGCTAACGGTTCCTGCCATCTTATCCGCCTTGGCATTCCTCAGCGGCGGGCTTGACCAGCTTAGCTCAATAACCGGCGGGATTATGGGCTATATGGTGCTGTTCAGCGGGGGATGGAGGTGGCTGCTGCTGTTCATACTCTTCTTTGCACTTAGCACTATCGCAACAAACTACAAATACTCAACAAAGTCAAGATACCACCTGTCCCAAAAAAAACGGGCTGTTGAAAACGTGCTTGGCAACGGCCTTGTCCCGCTCATTTTTGCGCTTGGCGGCAACCTTGCTGGGTTTTCAGCTAGCCTCGCATCAGTAACAGCAGACACCCTCTCATCAGAGATAGGCGTCCTGTCAAAAAGCCCCCCAGTTAGCATACTAGATTTAAAAACCCAAGTAAAGCGTGGCGCCAATGGCGGGGTATCCCGGCTAGGGAACCTAATGAACGTTTTGGGGTCTGCAGTAATGGCGGTTACGGCGTTCCTCTTATTTGGGAATATGGCTGTTGGCTGGGTCACCTTTTGGGGAGGGGTATTTGGGTGTATTATTGATTCGGTCTTGGGGGCAACTCTGGAGAATGAGGGGGTAATAGGGAACCACCTTGTGAACTTGCTGTCGTCGCTTGCTGCCGGGATAATAGCAGTATGGCTATCTGTAACATTCTAAAATAAATAAAAAGGGTTTATGGCTTACTTCATCAGGTCAATAAGCACATAAACCAGGCCAAACACAAATACCATCGTTGGCCAAAGTGTCATTTGAGCAGGCAGTACCTTCATGCCAAAGTCCTCAAGGACAAATAGCAGGCCAACTACCAATGGTATGATCCCATAAAACCATATCTCGTTTTTCTCCACGATTTTTGCTACCAAGAGCATCACCTCCAAAAAGAGAAACAAGGGTTGCCTATTTAAATGTTTCGACAGGATATACGTCAATTAGCGGGGCTGCTCATGCTGCCATAGTCGCTTCACCCGGGCAACGACCCTTAAGCCAAGGCTACCGGCTATGCCCAATTCCTTCCCATTTTGCTTAATATAGTCCATTACCAGCTGGGGCACAACTATGTTGGCCTCAGATGGGCTAGTTATATTACCAACTGCTATTTCCTGGGCCTTGGTGGGGTTGGCCTCTATTGCCGCAGCAGCATAGCTTGCAAATGCCCCAATGAGTGTAATCCCTGTCTTTGTACCCTTTGCAAGCGCCTCTTTTGCCACCGGCGTGGCGGCTATTTGGGGAGTTGAGACCACGTTCCCATCATACACCACCACCTCATTGCTGAAGTCCTTCCCACAAAGCGTTCCCTTGTCAGATGAAAGCCACACTTCAAGCTTGCTGTCCCCAACCTCCTTTTCAAAAATCCTAAACTCGCATGGGGCAGGCTGGCCATAATAAAGTGAGCATGTCTTGATAATCCTGTTCTTTATTTCCCTTCCCCACCCCGGCGGCTTCTGGCCAATGTGGACTAGCCTCGCTATTTCCTTATCTTCCATTTTCCACTTGCCAAAAAACTGGGGGTACTTTATCTCCTTCTCATCATGCCCTAGCCCAAGGGCAATGGCAAGCCGCTCGACACTAAGCTCAAATATTGCAACTGGGGCCTCCAGCCCATAGGCAGATAGCGCTATTGGTGAGGCAAGGCCCAGCCTCCCTAGGTGAAGCCCCTCTGCGAAGATAGCCTCCTCGGTGCCTGGCACAAATACAGTTGATGTTGCCACAGCTTTCTCAAACCCCACCTTTGCACTTAGCGGGCCCAGCACTGCAGGCAAAAGCCCCTTTAAGTCCTTATGGGAGACATTCTCCGCCATTATTGCGCCAGACACAAAGGTACCCTCCCTCATCCTGCCCTGCCTAAACCCTGTCCCTATTGAAAAGAGCTGGAGGGGGAGTGGCTGCTTTTTTGATAGCGCCGCCAGGGTTGGAAACCAAGAGTATACAAGGCCTCTCCTAAGCAGTGCTTGCTGCTGCTGTTGGTGTGGTATGCCAACTAGCAAGTTAGCTACCTCAAGCGCCTGCTCCATCCTAAGCCCTGCCTTGCCCACCATTTCAGACAGCAGCTGCTGGGAATTAAGCTGGCCTTCTGAATAGCCCCTAAATGCATTTTCCAGTGCCGCCCTCCTCTCCTCATTAAAGGTTGGCGCTATGCCCTTAATTGCGTCCAGCTGCGCCTTGCTGATGGCTGGCTTTGGCCGCACGGATGCGGCAAGTGAAAAGGTGTCAGCAATTGCAAGTGCCTTCGCAGGGCCAGCAGCATCCCCCATCTCACTATAGCTCATTATCTCAGGCAGGGCCACCTCGCTATAGCCAGCAGCCAGCAGCACCCGCCTCAGCCTTTGCACAAGCTCACTCCCTGCGTGGGGCTTGCCTTCCTTTAGCGGCTTGTAGCCGCCCTCTGGGGCCATGTCAACCAGCTGTACCCATGCAGCATTAAAGCCTTTCTCTGCCCTTGCAGCAATGTCGCTGGCTATCCAATGCATACAGCTATTACCCCTTCTGCTTATTTAACAGTTGGGGCAAAACTTAATAAGCCATGCTGAATAAGTTAGGGCATGCAAAGGATACACACGGCCATCCCTGGGCTGGACAGGCTTATAGAGGGGGGATTCCCAGAAAATAGCTCCGTGCTTATAAAGGGGGGAGCTGGCACTGGAAAGAGCTTGCTTGGATTGCAGTTCCTCTATGGCGGGGTAAAAGACTACGGGGAGCCAGGCATACTCATACAAGCTGGCGGGTTTGGGACAACGCTGCTATGGTATGAGGAGATGCTGGGCTGGGACCTTGCCAAGATGCAGGAAAAGGGAAAGCTTGTCATTTACTCATTCAAGCCTAAGGATTATGACAAGTTCGGGCCAACAAAGCTCCAAGGTGAGGTCCTTGGCAAGCTAAGGAATATAATTGTCCCAATGGGCGCCCGGAGGGTTGTAATAGACTCTGCCACCCCCTTATCAGAAAAGCTAAGCGATAAGGCGGATTACCGGCGCAGCCTTTATGAGACAATCGAGTTCTTTAAGGATAACAATATAACCTCACTTATTGTATCGGATGGCGGAAAGGCCGAGAGCGGGCTTTGTGATGGCATTATTGAGCTACAGCAGGCAGAGGAGCCAAATGGGGAATTCAAGAAGCAGCTCCTTGTGTCAAAGATGCTTGCAACAAACTTCCCTGTTGCTTGGTACCCAGTAGTCATTAGCGAGAGGGGGTTCTCAGTTAGGCCATTCCTCTAAAGGCTTAAATACGGCTGCGCTTAGAATGCTAGTGCGGCTTATAGCCCCGTAGTCTAGCGGCCAAGGATGCTGGCCTTTGGAGCCAGCGGCCCCGGTTCGAATCCGGGCGGGGCTACCACGGCACCTTTTTTAGACCCATATGGTAAGCGGCTATATTGGTGCAAACATGCAGCAATGCAGTAAGCACAAGGATGGCAAGCGCTTCCAATACTGTTGGGAGCGGTATGGCTATCCACGGCAGGAAAGCCCAGTGAAAGAGCATAGCAGAGAGCACGAAATCCCATTGGTCCAATAGCGGGGCAGCCTCCCCTGGCCTTATGTCAAACCTCCTCTTTATGAATGAGCCTGCTGAATCACCGGCCATTGCCCCAAAAGACAGTACAAATGCAAGCAGCGTCCTGGCCACAAGTGCACCTTCTGCATACCCCAAGGCTGCGCCTGCCAGCGTCCCGGCAAGGACCGCAAGCACGAAGCCCTTGACTGTCTTGCCTTTCCCTAGCAGCCTTCGGCCATCAACAAACCTAATGTTCTGGTCTAATGGTGTCCTGCCTTTTGCCAGCACTGCAGAAGCATTAGCAATGTAAGCAGGCAGGATATACCAAAGGATAGCAACTAAAAATCTTAGCATTAAGCTAATTAGCGCCCCTAAATTTTTAATGATATTGGTTTATATTCGCAAAAAGCGAAAGGGCTGCTATGGCAAAATTTAGGGAAACCTGCCCAGAATGTTATATGAATAAGGGCTATTCGGTGCCCCTAAGGAAAATTGGAAACAAGTGGCATTGTGATGAGTGCGGCTCAGACTACACCCTTGGGGAAGACGGCTATTTTAAAAAAGCCCGCTAGACCATATGGTCCTCGTCCTCATGGGCAAGGTTAAGCATTTCCTTATAAGTTGAGCGCGCCTTCTTAAACCCAAACGCTTCCTCCCCATAGTCCATATGGAAGGCAACAAGTATGTACGTATGCTTTGGCCCTTTCATCAGCAAGCCAGTCACGGAGCGGGGGTTTTTCTTTGCAAAGTGGCTCATTAGGAATTTCGCTATCTTCTTCTCTGCTTTTTTTGTGTCTATCTCCGCTGGGGCGCTGCCTTTGAAATAGTCAACAACCATTAGTATCTCACTTATTGGGACTGTCTTCTTGAGGAATATCACATTTGTTATGTTTGTAAGCCTCCTCCTAACGAGTGGCGTAAAGTCAGAGAAGAGTGCCTCCGACTTATCTGGCTTCATCTCCTTCACTTCAGAGACAACGATATGGGAAACAATATGGTCAAGGACATCCTTAAATTTTCCCTCAAAGTCAAGGGTGACTACCCTATTTAGGTAAGTCTTTAATAGCCGAGGGTGCAGCTCTGACAGCACAAGCACTGGTACCTCAACCCCCCCTGTCTTGTATACCCTGCGGGACTCGGCAAGCATAAGCAAGTTTTCTGGCTTGTGGAACTCATGCCTAAAATGGTGGCTTATCTCCTCATTGGTTAGCTCAAAAATCTTTTCCCTTGGCATGCTATTACCTTCCCAGCATAGATATTTAAAAGTAGCGCATTTTTATTTAAGGAAACAAGCAAGAGTGGCAGTGATAGGGATAGTGGCTTCTGAGCAGGACCCTGCAGGGATGGGGATAATAAGTGCCCTAGAGGGTATGGGCTTCGCCAGTGGCCTTGGCAGCTTCCGCGGAAGGCCAGTGCTTAGTATGGGGCACTACCGTGCAACTACAATAAGCGAGGACATAATATACGCAGAGCACATAGACGAGCTTGCCAGCCAGCTTGGGCTGGACTTCATAGTGCTTGCATCAAGGCACAGCTCTAAGTCAGGCAAGCCAACACTTACTGTGCACTCCACTGGAAACTTTGGCAAGGCGGAGTATGGCGGCGAGGGCCACACCCTCCAAAACACGCTTGCAAACGCAAAGCACAGCATATACCGCGAGCTTTTGGGATGCGCGCTTGACTATGATGTATGCCTTGAAGCAACCCACCACGGCCCAACCAAGTTCAAGACCCCCTTGTTCTTCGTGGAGATTGGCTCGACAGAAAGGCAATGGAAAGACCGTGAAGCAGCAGAGTTCGTTGCTGAGGCAATAATCCGCGGGCTTGAGAGCAAGAAAAAGTGGGAGCACGCAATTGGCTTTGGCGGCGGGCACTATGCTCCAAAATTCTCCAAGATGGAAGAAGTTGCGTTTAGCCACATATGCGCAAAGTATGCGCTTGACAGCCTTGACAAGGGGCTAGTTGCGCAGATGGCAGAGAAGACTGCAGATGGGGTTGGCTTTGCAGTGCTTGATGAGAAGGGGATGAAAGGCAGGCATAGGGCCATGGTGAAAAGCGCCCTGGACGCGCTAGGGATTGGATACTAGGCGTGAGCTTTAAAAAGGGAGTTGTGCAGAATATTTTCCCTGTGCGGGGGTAGCAAAGCCTGGCCAAATGTGCTAGGTTCAGGGCCTAGTCGCTTAGTGCGTTCGAGGGTTCAAATCCCTTCCCCCGCACTGGGCTTTCTTGGAAGGGATATGGCATGGGGGTAAGGCCCGGCGGTACCGCCATTAGATGAAAGCCGCGCTTCGGCGCATTGGTGATTGAATGCTTTCGGTAAAGGGGAACAAGGGCTCGCTGCTGGAAGGGAAGAAGATAACCATATGCGTTAGCGGCAGCGTTGCCGCAGTGCGCGTTCCTGAGCTGGCACGCGAGCTCATGAGGCACGGTGCAGATATCCATATCGTTGCAAGCGACGCGGCATTGGAGCTGGTCGGGGAAAAGCTGCTTGAGTGGGCAAGCGAGAATAAGGTTGTAACGTCGCTCACCGGCGAGGTGGAGCACATACGGCTTGGGGCCTATGCCGACCTTGTGCTGGTGTGCCCTGCAACAGCAAACACAATAAGCAAGATAGCGATGGGTATAGGCGACACTCCCGTCACCAGCACCGTGACCTGCGCCATAGGCGCGGAAAAGCCGGTGCTGGTTGTCCCTGCAATGCACGAGTCCATGTTCAGGCACCCCATAGTGGCGGACAATCTGCAGAAGCTTGAGTCAATTGGTGTGGGCGTCATCTATCCGCACGTGGAGGAGGAGAAGGCAAAGCTTGCAAGCAACAGCGAGATTGCTGAGATTGCAATTGCAAAGCTGTCAAGGAAAACCCTTGCGGGGAAGAAGATAGTCATCACAGCGGGCCCTACCTACGAGGCAATTGATGCTGTCAGGGGGATAGCCAACCTATCAAGCGGCAAGATGGGCATTGAGCTCGCAAAGGCAGCTTACAGGAGGGGTGCAGATACCGTGCTGGTCTATGGGCCGGGGAGCGAAAAGCCACCATCTTGGATAAGGGCAATAAGCGTTGTCTCTGCTTGGGATATGGGAAGGGCAGTAAAGGAAGAGATGCGTGACGCAGATGCCCTTATAAGTGCGGCTGCAATAGCAGACTATGCGCCTGCGGAGAGGTTCACTGGGAAGATTAGCTCGGGCAACCCACTCACGCTCAAGCTGAAGCAAACGCCAAAGCTCGTGTCGGAGGTGCGTGCGCTATACCCAAACAAGATTATAGTCGGGTTCAAGCTTGAGGCAGAGGACCTTGTCAGGCGGGCCTATGCAAAGCTGCTCAAGGACGGGCTGGACCTTATCATTGCAAATAGCCCGTCGGCAATCGGCTCTGATGAGAGCGAGATTGCCATCGTCAGCCGGGGCAAGAGCGTGAAAAGCCTGTCTGGCAGCAAGGCGCAGCTTGCAGGGCACATACTGGACGAGCTGCATGCGCTCATGGCAAAAGCCTAGCTATTTCTTTGCGCTTTTCCAGTCTTCCAAGAACTTTGTTATGCCTTTGTCTGTCAGCGGGTGCTTGTACAGCTTTGCCATCACTGCTGGTGGGATGGTGGCAATGTCTGCCCCTGCCTTAGCGCATTCTATGACGTGTGTTGGGCTCCTAATGCTTGCAGCAATTATCTCAGTTGGATAGCCATAGTTGCCATATACCCCAACTATGTCCCTTACTAGGCCTATCCCGCTCTCGCCAATGTCATCCAGCCTCCCAAGGAAGGGGGAAACAAAGGATGCGCCAGCTTCGGCAGCAAGAAGCGCCTGTGCAGGGGAAAATACAAGGGTCACGTTTGTCTTGATGCCTGCATCGCTGCAAAGGCGCGCGGCACGTATGCCCTCCTCATTCATTGGGATCTTAACCACTATGTTGCTGTGCCATGAGGAAATCTCTTTTGCTTCAGCAAACATGCCTTCGGCATCAGGTGCAGTCACTTCAGCGCTTATTGGCCCATCAACTATCCTGCATATCTCATCAACAACCTCGCGGAAATTCCGGCCGGACTTCATAATCAGGCTGGGGTTTGTAGTAACGCCGCTTAGTATGTGGGCATATTTCCTTATCTCAGATACCTCTGCAGTGTCTAAGAATAGCTTCATCTGACCATCTCCTTGGCTGCAGCAGCAATGTGCGCTGCTGTCAGCCCGTATTTATCTAGCAGCTCATCCGGCTTCCCGGACTCGCCAAATGTGTCCCTTGTCCCTATGATGCGCATTGGCACAGGGTATTCCTGTGAGAGGGCCTCAGCAACTGCGGAGCCAAGCCCGCCAATGGTGCTGTGCTCCTCGCAGGTAATTACCCTCCCTGCCCCCTTGGCTGCTGCAACTGCTGCCTTCTTGTCAAGGGGCTTAATTGTATGCATATTCAAGACTTCTGCGCTTATGCCAGCGTGCTGAAGCCCCTCGGCAGCCTTAAGTGCCTCATGCACCATATAGCCAGTGGCAATTATGGCTATGTCGCTCCCCTCCCTGAGCATGTTTGCCTTGCCTAGCTTAAATGGCTGCTCACCTAGTGCAGGGATTTTTGGGCGCCCAAGCCGCAAGTAAAACGGGCCAGCCTCCCTTGCAATTGCAGCAACTGCCTTCCTTGCCTCAGCTGCATCGGATGGGACAACAACGCGCATGTTCGGCAGTGAGCGCATGAGCGCAATGTCCTCAAGCGCTTGGTGGGAGGCACCATCCTCCCCAACAGTTATGCCTGCATGTGTGGCAGCTATCTTCACATTTAGGTTGGCATAGGCAATGCTTACCCTTATTTGGTCAAAGCACCTGCCCGTGGCAAAGACTGCGAAGGTGCTGGCAAATGGTATTTTCCCGGAAGATGCAAGGCCCGCAGCAATTCCCATCATATTTGCCTCAGCTATGCCAATGTCAAAGAACCGGCCGGGGAAGTGCTTGGCAAACTTTGATGTCCTTGTCGACCCAGAAAGGTCGGCATCAAGCACCACAATATCCTCATTGGCATTGCCAAGCTCAAGGAGCGCTTCGCCATATGCGTCCCTTGTTGCAATCATTCCAGCCCCTCCAGCGCCTGGCCAAGCTGTTCCGGGGTGGCAGCCTTGCCGTGGAACGAGACTACGTTTTCCATGAAAGCCACCCCCTTCCCCTTTATGGTGTGGGCAATGACCATGGTCGGCTTCCCTTCCTCGCGGTGGGAAAGTGCAGCAATTATCTCCGGGATCGAATGGCCGTCTATCTCAATGACGTGCCAGCCAAACGCCTTCCACTTCCCGGCAAGCGGCTCAAGGGGCATTACCTCACTGGTAGGGCCATCTATCTGGAGCCTATTCCTGTCAATGACTGCCGTTAGGTTGGAAAGCTTAAATTTTGGGGCAGACATTGCAGCCTCCCACACTTGGCCCTCCTCAAGCTCCCCATCGCCAAGAAGGCAGTAGGTGTGGCTTTCCCTCCTGTCAAGGCGGGCAGCAAGGGCCATGCCTATTGCAATTGAGAGCCCCTGCCCAAGGGAGCCAGTGCAGGCTTCAACACCGGGTGTCTTCACGCTTGGGTGCCCCTGGAGCATGTGCCCTACCTTCCGGAGGGACATTAGCTCACTAGTTGGGAAATAGCCAGCAAGTGCAAGGGCAGCATATAGTGCGGGTGCAGCATGGCCCTTGCTCAGCACAAAGCGGTCCCTCTCCGGCCAATCTGGCTCTTCCGGCCTGTGGCGCAGGGTGTGGAAATAAAGCGTTGCTATTATGTCTGCAGCAGAAAGCGAGCCGCCAGGATGGCCAGAGCCGGCAGCAGTGGTGCTCTTGAGCACCCAGCGCCGTATTTGCTTTGCCTTTTCCTTAATTTCCTTGGCTTCCATTGGCCGGCCTCGCGTTAGTGATATACTCAATTGGGGTTTAAAACTATTGCGGGTTAGCCAGCTGGGCACTAAACTCCCTTCCCAGCGCAGAGAGGAATTCGCCCTTTTTCTCGGGGGGAAAGTGTGCGCCTGCAGCAATGTTATGGCCCCCGCCCTCCCCGCCAACGGAGGATGCTGCCGCCTTCATGGCTTTCCCAAGGTGTATGCCCCTGTGGACAAGTGGCCAGGTAGCCCTGCCGGATGCCTTCATCCTGCCCTCCTCCTCGTCAAAGCTAATGCCAATTACTGGCTTGTCCTGCCCAATCACTTGGGCCCCATAAAGCATGCCTGCAATTACGCCAATCAGTGTGTCCTTTATGGCTGCCCCGGCATCAAGAAGGTAAAACGTGCCTTGGTCCTCTGCGCCATGCGCCTTGGCCCATTCAATCCCCTCGCGAAGCTGCCTGCGGTGCATGAGGAGGAGCGCCTGTGCTTTCTTGTAATAGCTGCCCCTGTCGCCCTTTGCTACCTGCACCCCTATAATCCCTTGCTCGTGGCGCCCACAGGCATTCAGCATGGTCGCAAAGTCCTTTGCATCCTTCACAAACGTCTTGTCCTGCTCGTGGGTAAGCTCATATACCTCCCCCACAAGCGAGTGCAGATAGCGCTCAGGGATGCCATGCTGCTTCCCATAGACGTAAAGCGCAGATATCAGCTTCCGCTTTTGGGAATCGTCAAGGTCTACGTAATATGCCCAATTACCCCCCTCTTTTAGGGGGATATCAAGCTCGTGGAGGAACCCCCTTACTGCATCCTCGTCGCCAGTCAGGCCAGGGAATATGGGGTCGGATGCAAAGGAGATGAACTGCACAAGCGGCCGGGAGTGCCTGCCGAACAGGCGTATGTCCTTCTTTGCTTCCATGACCCCTGCCTTTTCAGCATCCGCAAGGATTTTCCGGTTGTAGCCAACCAAAGCGCCAGTCGAGTCCTGCATATCGCCAACCGCACCAACAATTGCGACTGCAGACAGGTCCTTAAAGCCAAATTCCTTAGCAACAAGGTAAGACATCCCAGAGCCGCTTATCTCCCTTGCGCCATCAAGGCCCTCTAAATGTGCATTGAAATGCGGCTTTTCTGTCTCGCCAAGTGTGGCATGATGGTCAATGATTGCAAAGTTTGTAAGGTTCTCCTCCAAAACCGGGATCTGCCCAGAGCCGAAGTCAGTGAAGATGTGGTTTTTGCCTTCCTTAATTAGCTTTATGCGCTCAGAGTCCATTTGCTTAGTTGGGACTACTGTGTTCTTTTTGCCGAGCCTATCAAGCAGTGTGGATACAATTGCACCTGCCGACAGCCCATCGGCATCATAGTGGCAGACAACCATGAACTCGTCATGATCGTCTATGAAGTCAACTATGCGCTTTAGCTGTTTCATTATGATTGGCTAGCGCCGCTATGCTTTACTGGGATTTTGCTCCCCTTTGGCAGGTAAAAGAACACCACCCCATCATCTATCTTGTTTTTGCCCTTGCCTGGCTTGAAGAATACAAATGCGTTCCTTTCGCCATTGTTCTCTGCATGCGCCCTGTTCAAGTAGTCAAGCGTTGTGCTAAGCTCCTGCTCGCTAACTGCCCGCCCTGGTGCGCCTAGCTTCCTCAGCTCCTCCTCGGTCGGGGTAAATATTAGGTCCCCGGGCTCAAAGCTTGCTAGCTTGGCCCCAAGCTTTCGGCGGTTTACTAGCCCCTTCAGCTTTGCTGCACTAATGATGCCAACCGCGCCGGTAAGGGCAGCAAGCATAATCGTCGGGTCATAGTGGAAAGGCTGCTGCAGCACCTCAGAGGTTGGTGCGCCGGGCGGTGCTGGCTTTAGTGGGGCCACTGGGGCCTCATGGGTTGGAGGCTGCCCAACGCCCTGCGGCTGGTTTGCCTGGTTCCACCTTAGCCTGTCTATCTCGCTAAGGAGCTTTGAGGTATAGCTGTTATGCGCTGCCTTCTCAGCAAGGTAGTATGACGATGCAGAGATAAGCCCCGCAAGGGAAGCTACGCCCCAGTTAGCGCGGCTAAGGTACTTTTGCTTATTATAATGGTCTATGATTTCCTGCTTTGCATCATTGCTAAGCATACTTACAGGCACCCCAATGAGCTCTATGTCATTGCCCGGATTTTCAAGCACCCCTGGTATGTAAACGCCCTTTTGGCCAAGCTCCTCCTTTAGCTCATTCTCCTTTTGGAATGAAGGTAGGTATTTCTTTGCCTTCGATGGGGGCAGCGCATGCTCCCTCTCCCCCATAAGCTTAGAAAGCTTATTGTGCGCTTCCACCAGCTTTCTTGCTGCCTTTGTCTCAGACCGCAGCTGCTTGTTCCATAGGGTGAACGCAACATGAGCAAGCTTTGCCTGGTTGGAAGTGAATTGGACCATCTTCTCGAAGCGGTCTATATCGGCAAGTGTTGGCGCAACCTCCTTGTAGACTGGCTCTGTTGCCTTAAGTGCCGAGCTTGCCTTCTCAAGTGCTACAGCTAGGTGCTGGGCCGCTGCATTCTTGTCCCCGCCCTCAAGTGCATCAAGGTGCTCCTTTAGCGCATTGTAAACATCATCCTTGTATTCCCCAACTTTGTGGTTCCCTTTTATCCTCTCATCCAATACGCGCATGTGCCCGCGCAATGCTGCCGCATAGCTCTCCGCTTCCTTGGCGCTCATATTTTCTATGCCCTTCTTATTCGCGCCTTCCAACAGCTCGACAACCCCCTTGACATTCCTGTGGAGCGCCCCGGGCTTGTAGCCCTTTAGTGTCAGGTAAAAGTCGCGCACTTCGCGCGGGTTGCCGTGGTCCTCAAACTTAGCAAGGTATTGCTTAGCGCCATCTAAATAGCTCTTGTATCTCTCGTTTAGCTTGTCCGCCCTTGTTAGCCGTGGTGCCACAGCCCCCCAAAACGTATTCACTGCATCCGTGGCTTTCCCAACGCGCTTGTACTCCTTTCCTTTTGGCATAACAACACCTGTGTTAAATTATCATAACAGGTATTTATAAATATTTGCAATATTTTTGCCTAAAGCAACTTAATTTATATATAAACTCCCTATTACCCGATAATGGTAATAGAGGCAGTCATTATCCCAGCCGCTACGGGTGTTGTGGGGATAGCACTAGGCCTTGGCGCTGCACTTGTGCTGAAGCACAAAGGCAGGGAAATCCCAAAAGCAGAGGACAAGAGCGTATGGGACAGCCTAAAAGAGCTTACAGCTGAGAGGGCAGAATATTCTGCAAAGAAAAAAGCACTCCACCGGGCATATGCGGCTGGCTCTATGGATGAGGCAGTGTTCGTAACAAAGGATGCCCACTACACTAAGATGATTGACCAGCTTGACAGCGACATAGACGCAGCAGTTATTGAGCTAAGCAGGCAGTTCCTCCCTGAAGAGATGGCAAAGGGAAAGGCAAAGCTCCAGGAGCTAAGCGACCTTGCGGTGCTCTCAAAGAAGCTTGAGGAGCTGAAGCAGGACAAGAGGGCACTTGAGGAGGAGAGCAGTAAGCTTTATTTGCAGCTAACAGAGCTTGAGGAGGATAAGAAGATGGAGCTTGCTGAGAAAAACCAGCTTAGGGAAAAATACAGGAAAGACTCCAAGCGCCTTAAGGAAATGATGGGCAGCATTGCCGAGCTAGAGCGGCATAGGAAAGAGCTTGAGAAAGCAGTTGAGGGGATTAAGCCAAGGGATGAGAGGATAGCAATGCTGCAGAGGGAAAACAGAGTGCTGCGCAAGGGGCTTAGCAATGCACGCAAGAGGATCTCCACAGGAGAAAAGGAAGTGGGGGTCCTATCAGCAATAATAGAGCGCCATGCAAATGAGATAGACGAGGCAAAGAAGGCAGAGGAGCTAAAAGAGCTTGTCCAGCCAGCAAACCCTGGCGTCCGAGAGCTTGTGGGAAAATACCGCACCCCCCAGCAGGCTTACGAGTTTGTTAGGGACCATATAGCCGAGGTCCACCCTAAAGTGTCGGCCAGCTATTGGCTTAGCGTTGATGATATAATCCGGATTGGTGCCGCCGATTTTGATGACAAGTCTATCCTCCTTTGCTCAATGCTGCGGGCAATGGGGGAAGACGCATGGGTGGCCCTGCTTGAAATGAAAAATGGCTACAAGCGTGCAGTTGTGCTAACCGATGACCACGTCCTTGATGTTGAGGACATACGGAAGTACGACGACTTTGCTGGCCTATCGTGGGAAGAGGCCCTTAAGAGCTACCGGTTTGATGGGTTTCCCGTAAAGCGCATGCTGTTTAGGTTCAACGAGAGCAGCTACATAGAGCCAAAACATTAATATACGGTTTAAAGGCTAACTTAACCAATGGAGTGCTAGCATGCCCGCTAAAGTAAATGAGAACACGTGTATGCACTGTGGGGGGTGCACGTCAGTATGCCCTGCGCAGGCGCTTGAGCTGCAGGAGACGGTGCTTGTAGTTGACACTGACAAGTGCATAGAGTGTGGAAACTGCCAAAAGGTGTGCCCGGTTGGCGCAATAAAGGTGGTGAAAGGATGAATTACGAAAAAGAGTGGGATGTGATAATAGTCGGCGCCGGGCCTGCTGGCAACATGGCAGCCCAGGAGTTTGCCAAGAGGGGGATGAAGGCCCTTGTAATTGATAGGAAGCAGCAGATTGGCCCGCCAAAGCGCTGCGGAGAGGGCCTGTCAATAAGATGGGTAAAAATAGGCAAGCTAAAGCCAAACCCGCGCTGGGCACTGCAGGAAATCACCGGGGCAACACTTGTCGCACCAAACGGTGAGAAGGTCTATATTGACACTGGCAGCACAGGCCAGACGGGCTATATAATTGAGAGGAGCCAATGGGAAAAGATGGAGGCAGAGAAGGCCATACGCAGCGGTGCAAAATACATGCTTAAGGCGCTTGTCACTGGGCTTGTGATGGAAGGCAAGGCAGTAAAAGGTGTAAAGGTAAGCCGCGAGGGGAAAGAGGAAGAGTACTATGCAAAGCTCGTGGTTGCATGCGACGGTGTTGACTCAATGGTTGGTAGGTATGCTGGCCTGCGCACTGCAATGCCGCTTGGCGAGTGCGATTCTGGATACCAGTATGAGATGGCGAACGTGCCAATTGAGAACCCAAACTACATGGAGCTTTACTTTGGGACAAATGTCGCACCCCGAGGGTACGTTTGGGTATTCCCAAAGGGAAAGGACGTCGCAAATGTTGGCATAGGCATAAGCGGGGATTCAGCTGAGACAGCAAAAGACTGCCTTGATGCTTGGATTGAGGCAAACCATGAGCGCTTTAAAGATGCGTCAATAACCGAGATAAACGCAGGCGTGATACCCGTAACAAAGCCCGTTGGCGAGTTTGTTGGCGATGGCATAATGCTCGTTGGCGATGCAGCACGTATGGTAAACCCAATACACGGCGGGGGTATGGGCTCAGCACTGGAGGCAGCGCAGATGGCTGCTGAAGTTGGCACTGCAGCAATCAAAAAGGGAGATACCAGCAAGAAGGAGCTGATGGCTTACCAAAAGATGTGGCAAGAAAAGCGTGGCGGGGAGTTCAAGAAGATACTCCACGTTAGGCACTTTGTCGAGAAGCTAAATGATGAGCAGTTTAACATTGTGGCTGACCTGGTAAAGAAGGGCGAGCTAAAGCCAGAGATGCTTGTCGACCTCGGGCATGGCAAGGGGCTTGCAGAGCTGATAAAGGCGCTTGTCAAGGCCTCTCCCTCCATAACAAAGTTTGCGCTAAGCTTTCTGAAGGGTTGAAATGAAAAAAAGGGCCAAGCTGCCAATTGCAACGCTGTCCTTATCAGCGCTGCTTGTCCTGTTTTACTTTGTGGTATCTGGTTGGAGCGCATATGTGGTCCCGCTAAGCAGGATTTACCCCCTTGGTGTCAGCGGCTACAACCTGCTTGGCTCATTCACCTACCTCTTCATGCACATTGGTGTGAAGCACCTAATTGGAAACTTGATTGCGCTTTTAGTATTTGGCTTCATATTGGAGCAGGACATTCGCGGCAGCCACGTTATAGGGATATTCATTGCAAGCGGCGTGCTTGGGGGGATCGGCTATGCGCTGCTAAACCCGGCTGTTTGGGTTATTGGGGCATCAGCAGGGATAGCCGGCATCCTTGTTGCTGCTGCAATGGCTGAGCCAAGAAACACCTTTATTGCGCTCCTGCTTGTGTTGTATTTTGTGCCAAATGTGATACTGCCAGCAACCGACAGCGCACTTAACTATATGGAGGAGAACAAGATAATTGCAGCCGCAAAGGCAAAGGCCGGCCTCACAGAGCTTGAGAGTGAGAGCGGTGGGAACTACGGCAGCAAAGCCCTGTCCCAAAAGATGCTGCTGGAGAAAAAGTACGAGCAAGCGGTCAGCTCACAGCGGGCCCTCACCACTGGCAGGAAGACCGAAGCAGCAACGCCAGCCTCATTTGAGATACACGCCATTGGGGGGCTGGTTGCAATTGCATTCATGCTCCTATATGATAGGGAGGTCGTTAATAGGCTGTGGGGGAAGGCGTATGCCGCTATCAAACCTTGAGATACATTGGGTTGTGGAAGAGCTGCAGCCGGCGGTTGGCAGCTATCTGGACAGGATATCCGACCTGGATAGCGGCTGGAAGCTGAAATTTGGGAATATGGAAATAGTGGCCGATGTCCCGGAAAGCATTTACATAAGCCATCATAAGCGTCCAGCAAGGCCGCCCCACGGCTTCACACAATACGCGCGCAAGCGCCTGCATGGGAAGCTGGTCTCCATAAGCCAGCCAGGCTTTGACCGCATTGTTGTGCTTGGGCTGGACAGCGGGCAAAAGCTTGTGTTTGAGCTTTTCTCCCATGGCAATGCGGTAATCGTGGGTGCGGATGGCTTGATAGAGAAGGCTTTCCGCGATGAGGAATGGAGTGCAAGGAAAATCAAGAGGGGTGAGCGCTATGCCCTCCCGCCATCCGGAAAGCTTGACCCAAGGGAGATGACAAAGGGGCAGTTCAATGCACTGTTTGGCGAGAAAGATGTGATACACTCGCTTGTCTCTGGGATAAAGATGGGTGGGAGCTACCTTGAGCTTGCCTGTGCAGAGGCGGGTGTTGATAAGAATGCAATGCAGCCAAATGAGAAGCTGTTTGGGCTGATAAAGTCATATCTAGAAAGCTATGAGCCAGGCATACAGGCAGGGAAGCCAGTGGTGCGCCGCTTCCCAGGCAAGGGGTTCTTCCCGAAGAAAAGCCTAAGTGAAGCAATTGATGAGCTGCATGCCGAGGCCGCACCAGACAGCAGAATGGCGGAAAAAGTAAGGCGGAAAATCGCACAGCAGGAGGGCGCAATTGCCGAGCTTGAGAGGAAGGCAGAGCTTTACAAGGAAGCTGGCGACGCCGTTTACGGGCATTGGCAGGAGCTTGCTGAGCTCATTGAGAAAGTGGGATCCCTGAGGAAAAAAGGGCTTAGTTATGATGAGATTAATGAAAAGCTTGGCGGAAAAGCCTTCATTGACAAAAAGAGCCAGAAAATGACGGTTAAACTATGAAAAAAACGTCATATTACGTAAATTTGACGAAATCTTTATATATGAGACTAGCACCAATAGTAGTTGGAGCGAGGGTGTTCACGCTGAATCCTACCAAGAGCAGCGCAATGGTTCCCAAGAATCACCATACCCCCCTCACTCCACCCTTTTCTTAAAAGCGAGGTGTTAGTTAATGCAAAAGCTAGACAGGATTATCGCTCTTTACCGGGACGGAAAAATCAGCCTTTTTGAGGCTGCCCATGCGCTTGATATGCATCCCAGCGAGCTTACTGGGATTATGGTTGAAAAAAGCCACGGCGGGCCTACGCTATTAGTGTCTCATCAACGACTATGACATCACTAACAGCAAATATTGCCTTGAAGGGCACCATTATGTAATCATCTTCTTTAGGAAGGCTGGCTGCTAGCTTGGAGTCAGCCGCTGGCTCAACCAGGAACGTCTCTAGGTCGCCTGTCCTCTCGTCAACCTGTATATCACTGAGCCGGCCTATCTCCTCCCCCTTGTTAGTTATTACGCGCTTCCCGCCAAGTTGCTTTGCAATAGCAAATTTCCGTGTTGCCATACCTGTCCCTCGGCTCTAATTACTGCCACTCAATATAAAAGCTTTTCTATTGGCTATTTTCCATAAAATCGCTAGGATTTATAAGGTGGAAAACAGGCAATTATCCCATGCCACTTCCGAAGCCACTTGAGGAAAAGCTGGTGAAACAGCACTACCACATATGCAACCACAGCGGAGTCAAGCTATGCCATTGGACAAAGGAGTCCCTCACAAGCGGCAGGGTTTGCTACAAGCAAAAGTTTTATGGGATCCAATCCCACCGCTGCCTGCAGATGACTCCGGTGGTAGCGTGGTGCCAGCAGAAGTGCATATTCTGTTGGAGACCGCATGAGTACGACGTGCCAATGCCTAAATGGGACGAGCCAGACACCATAATTGACCAGTGCGAGGAGGGCCAGCGGAAGCTGCTATCGGGATATTGGGGAAACGAGAGGGCTGACAAGAAGAAGCTTGAGGAGGCAATGCACCCAAACCAGGCGGCCATCTCACTGGCGGGGGAGCCTACAATATATCCAAAGATCGGCGGGCTGATTGAGGCGTTCGGGGCGAGAGGCTACACCACTTTCCTGGTTACAAACGGGCTGCTGCCCGAGCGGCTGGAGAGCATGACACTGCCTACACAGCTTTACATGTCGCTTGACGCACCCGACAAAGAGACGCACAAAAAAGTGAACGTGCCCATGATCCCGGACAGCTGGGAGAGGATAAACAGGAGCTTGGAGCTTTTCCCGTCGCTTGACACGCGCAAAGTGATACGCATAACCCTTGTTAAGGGGTGGAACGATTTCGACGAAAAGGGATACGCACGGCTAATTGAGAAGAGCAACACAGACTTTGTTGAGGTAAAGGCATACATGTTCGTTGGGAGCAGCAGGCAGAGGATGACCATAGGCAACATGCCGAGGCATAGTGAGGTAAAGGCATTTGCCGAACGGCTAAGCAGTGAGCTTGGCTATCCTATCACGAACGAGCAGGAGGCATCCCGCGTGGTGCTCCTGTCAAGCGGAAGGAAAAGGGAAAAGATATGATGGGCCTTGTTACTGCCTTATGCGCCCTTATCAGCTACTAGTTGGGTAGCAAGCCCCCTCAGCTCCCCGACAAGGAAAAGCGAGCCAGCAACAACCGTGAAGCCCACTGACTTTTTCAGTGCTTTCTTCGGATCCTCCACAAGCTCGCAGTGCGGGTTGTACCTCTTTGCTATCTTGTAAAGCTCCCTTGCCGGGAACGGGAAGGGCGCGGTAGTGTATTGTGTTACATACACTTTCCTTGCAAGCGGGGCAATCAGCGAAAGCGCCTTCTCATGATCCTTCGTCTCCTTCATTGCAATGACCAGCTCAAACCCCTTGCCGCGCAAGTAACCCGCAAGCTCCCGCATAGCCGGCTCGTTGTGCGCGCAGTCAAAGAGGAAGCGCCCAATGCGCTCAAGGCGGCCGGGCCATGCTGCCGTTTCCACTGCAGCCCTTGCCTTTGTTTCGCCTTTCCCAAGCGCAAGCAGTGCCTCGTAGGCGCAGGCGGCGTTGTCCTGCTGGTAGCTGCCCTCGAGCATCAGGTTGAACCCCTTCCTTTCCGCTACCACCAGCGTTGCGCCCTCCTCGGCACACTTTTGCCTGATTACAGCAAGCGCTTCCGGCTTCCTCTCGGCTGTTACCACTATGCCACCCTTAATTATGCCTGCCTTCTCGCGGGCAATCTCTGGGATGGTGTTCCCAAGTATGTGCATGTGGTCGTAATCCACGTTTGTTATAACGGACACAACTGGCTTTGCAATGCTTGTAGCATCAAGCCTCCCGCCAAGCCCAACCTCGAGCACGGCGTAGTTGCACTTTTTTTCAGCGAAATAAAGAAGTGCTACTGCAGTAAGTGTTTCAAAAAAAGAAAGCTTATGCCTTTCTGCAACTGGCTGGACACGCCGTACGTAGCTGTCCAGCTCGCTGTCACTGATTGGCTTGCCGTCAATTTGTATGCGCTCGTTCAGCTCATGAAGGTGCGGCGAAGTGTATAGCCCGCAGTGCTCCAGCCCGTTCGCCAACATTGCGCAGGTGCTCCCCTTACCGTTGGTGCCCGTAACTTGGATTACCTTTAGGCGGCTTTCAGGGTTCCCAAGCTCGCGCATAGCTGGAACTAGCGGCTCAAGCGTCAGCTCCTGGCGCATGCGCACCAGGCTGTCAAGAAAAGGATGCGATTTCATACTATTGGAAAAGCTTCTCATCGGTCCGTGGGTGCCCACAGTAGAACTTCCCTTCTGGGCAGGGCCCACGGATACACCCTGGGCCGGCCTTTTCAAATATTACCGGGGCAACCTCCTTGCACTGGCGGAGCATCTCATCGGACAACTGCCTTATCTCCCACTGCGCGCGGTTGCACGAGCGCAGCGTGAAGAAATGAAGCAGCTCACGTGCGTTCATTGTAATGACTATGCTGGTTTCGGTTGCATTTGGCAGTATGTAGCGTGCGTCCTCAGCGGGGATGCCGCTGTCAAGCATGTGCTGGTAGAAGCTGCTTATCTTCTCCATCATTGAGTGGTATTCCTCTGCAAACTCAGAATTGGATATCGTTTTTGGGGTAACGTAGCCTTTCTCCTTGAGCTTCACGTAGCGCTGGCTCTGCTGGGTATAGCTTGCAATGCGGTGGCGCACAAGCTGGTGTGTCAGTGCGCGAGACACTCCTGAAACATTGAACGTAAAGCTCGCATGCTCAAGCACGGAGTGGTGGCCTGAGGCGACAACATGCCTGAGCACCCGCATTGCCTTGTCGTAGTCTACGCTTGTGAACAGCTCGTCTGGGATTTTCTCCCTTACACTGTACATTGCAGCAACGGCACACGTCCGCTCAGGATCCTCAGTATATTTAACAAGCTTTACATGCATCGCATTTTTTGGGGATAGCTTCAATAAAAGGGTTCTCCCCAATAGCGCATGTTCGCCTCAATGACAGGCTCGAGATGGCGCTGGGCTACCCCCTCTTCTGCTAGGCGGATCCGCTCTGCCTCACGCACTTGCCCCGGCGTAAAGCCGAGTCCGCTGTAAAGCTCCTTCAGGCTGAAGGGCTCACGCCCGTAAATGCGGAAAAACTCCCTTGCAAGCGACTTGCCAAGCGGCTGGGTTGGCTCATACTTTTTCATACTTTTATTATGCAATCAGGGTTTATAACCCTTTCGAAAAATAACTGCACGATGGGTTAATATAGCGCCCCTGCCTAACGAAGGGGGTGAGCTTATGCGTATTTTAGATGCTGCCGACCCTGAGCTAGCAAATGCCATGGGGCTCGAGCTAGGAAGGCAACGGAACAGCCTTGAGCTGATAGCATCAGAAAACTTTATCTCACTAGCTGTTATGGAAGCGATGGGCAGCTGGCTAAACAACAAGTACTCCGAAGGATATCCGGGCAAGCGCTATTACGGCGGGAACCAGTTCATCGACATGTCGGAGAATTTGGCAATTGAAAGGGCAAAGCGGCTGTTCAATGCCGAGCATGTTAACGTCCAGCCACATGCAGGGACGCAGGCAAACATGGAGGCTTATTTTGCCACAATCAAGCTTGGCGACAAGATACTCTCAATTGACCTGCCGCAGGGTGGCCACCTCTCCCACGGCTCGCCAGTGAGCTTCTCAGGGCAGTTCTATAGGATAGCGTCTTATTCGCTTGATCCGGAAACTGAAACGATTGATATGGACCATGTCCGCAAGCGTGCCGAGGAGGAAAAGCCGCAGCTGCTCCTATGCGGCTACAGCGCATACCCCCGGACCGTCGACTTTAAGGAATTTGGCGAGATAGCAAAGGACGTTGGTGCCATTGCAATGGCGGACATAGCGCACATTGCGGGGCTGATTGCCGGCGGGGCGCATCCGCAGCCCTTCCCCCACATGGATATAGTAACCACCACAACCCACAAGACGCTGCGCGGCCCAAAGGGTGCAATGATAATGTGCAAGGAAAGCCTTGCAAGTGCTGTTGACAAGGCCGTCTTCCCCGGCATGCAAGGCGGGCCGTTCGAGCAGATGATTGCAGCAAAGGCAGTTGCGTTTGGGGAGGCGCTCAAGCCGGAGTTCAAGGGCTATGCCTCACAGGTAGTGAAGAATGCAAAAGCACTGGCGGATGAGCTAATGTCGCTCGGCTACCGGCTGGTTTCTGGCGGCACAGACAACCACCTCATGCTTGTCGACCTGCGCAAGAAGGGCATCACCGGCAGGGATGCGGAGCGCCTGCTTGAGGGTGTTGACATATCCACAAACAGGAACATGGTACCCAACGACCCGCAGAAGCCGTGGATTGCATCGGGCATAAGGCTTGGCACACCCGCACTCACGACGAGGGGGATGCGGGAAAGCGAGATGCGCGAGATTGCGCGGCTCATTGACGCTGCGATAGCTAACAGGGGCGACAGCAAGAAGCTGGCGGCAATAAGGGAAAGCGTGCATGGGCTCTGTGCGGAGTTCCCGCTTTACCCGGAGCTATAATAATTGTTGGGCTGTACCGGCTAGCCAACAACAACTGCAGGCCTCTGGCTTTGTAGCGTATAAAATGCTGAAAGCGCTGCCAGTGCGCTTGTCTTTGGGTTTTCCTTGCTTGGGGCATTGCTTGTTATTGTACGCATCTCGCCAAAGCCCCCTTTTGCTGCTATCTCGTGGGTGTTTCTCTCCACAGATGGGTCTGAATACACCATCACCTTTGTCCTGTCAAAGCCAATGCCTGCAAGCGATAGCGTTGCAGCAACATTGACGTTCTTTGGCAGTTGTATGCAGGCCTCGCGTGCCGTCCCGCTAAAGACAAGCGTTCTTTTCTTATCCTTCCTGCCAAGGCTTCTTGGGTTCTTTGTTGTAGTAAGTGTGACTGAGCTCAGGCTTTCCCTTACAGCTGAAATCGCATCAAGCCCGGCAATTGCGCCTGAGGGAACAAGCACCTTGTGGCTGTGCTTCTTGCATAGGAGGCGGGCCTTCCTTTCAAACTTCTTGTCAGCAAAGGCACCAACTGAAAGCATTAGCACATTGCAATGCCTTAGCGCAAGTGGGACTATCTCTTTTGCTGCCTGCTGGCCAGCTGCCTCAACAACAATGTCTGCACGTTCAGGCAGGAATAAGGTGGGCGCCTTAACCTTTTTTGTCTTTTCCTTGTCCAAGTCATAAGCAAAAGCCAGCTGCAAGTTATGGTCTTTTTGGATCTTCCTTATGAGATAGCTCCCGATTGCCCCACAGCCAACAATGCCCACCTGCATAATATTGTTAGCAGTAAGGTTATTTAAGCAGCTTTTGCTAACACGCATTATGTGGCCCTGGGGCAAGAAAAAGGATAAGGGAGAGCCAGCGGCGCCACGGGGCGGGGAGATATGCGCAATATGCGGCCAGCCCGGGGCTGACAAGAAGTTCGCTGGCCAGTGGTTCCACAAGAAGTGCCTGCGGAAGATGCGCAAGTCGGCAAAGTCCATGATGTGACTATTCGCTGAATATCTCGCCGGTGAACGTGTACACCCTAACGCCCTGCTCCTTCCACGCATGCGGCGGCAGCCCCGCCTTCCAGCACGTCGCCTCGAGGAACTCGGTCGGCGTCATCCTCCCGTTTTCGGTGGCCACCTGCGGGAGAAGCAGCCCGCTTGTGTAGCTGTTCTCAACAATAAGGCCGTGCCTGCCTATCTCTATTTTCTTAGGGATCTCGCTTTTAGGGCAGGAGAGCTCCTTGGGGGTTGTCAGCACCGTCAGCTCGATGCGGATGCCGCCAAGCTCGCCTGGGGAGAGCGGCTTGAAGCGGGGGTCCTGTGTTGCAGATGCAATTGCCGCCTCAACAACCCCCTCTGCCAAAGGCTTCACAGGATAGGGGAAGCCAATACAGCCACGGAGCACGCCGTGCCGCGTCTTCAGCGTGCAGAACACACCTTTCTTTTCTGATGGGCTGGCTGGCGCAGCAATGCGGTGCCCGTTGCGCACATATTCCTCTATTGCCTCCCTTGCAAGCTTGACTAGCCCATTTCCGCTTATTTTTCCCATAAGCCTTTTATATTATCATTTTCGCTAATAAAGCTGCTTCTTCTAAGGAAGGTTGAAATGGACATAAACGAGTACAACAAGCTGTGGGATGGGCTGAACTCCCCACAGGATATTGGGCGCCTCGCAAAGGAAGGCTACAGCAAGGAGCTGTTGCTGGTGCTTTACACAGAAAAGCACGTTAGGAACATCAAGCGGAATTACTACCATGTGGCAGCAAGGGGAAGGCGGCTCCTTGAGGAATGGAAGCAGGGCAAGTCGTTTGGGCACCTTGCGGAAAAGAACGGGTTCTCGCCGGTGCTAATGGCCTCGCTTGTCCTAAGGGAGCATGGGATGACGAAGCGGGAGGTGCGCGAGGCATTAAAGGACTATAACATTGTAAGGGATATGCGCATAAGGAAAGAGCTTGAAGAGGCAGAGGCGCAGGACCTTGTTTATTCAAAGAGAGGCTACGAGATACAGCGCAAGCGCGGAATAGAGGGCGAGGCAGGCATTGCGGAATGGCTTAAGAAGAACAACATAAGCTACCGCACTGAGAATGACCTTAAGGGGGAAGGGAAGAAGACTGTTGACTTCCTGCTTGACAGGCCAATAATGATAGACCACGAGGGGGAAAGGAAAAAGGTGTGCTGGATAGAAAGCAAGGGATCGTTTGGCGACCTAAAGAAGATAAGGCGGGACTACAACGCACAGCTAAAGCCCTACACAGAGATATGGGGGCCAGGGATTGTTGTCTATTGGTTTGGCTACCTGGATGGCATGGACCTTTGGCTGCGGGCAAGGGATGTGATACCCGTTGAGAAGGAATGGTTTAGCCAGCCACATAAGATATACCCTGTGAAGTGATATGCGAAGCCCTAACAGCCACAAGGGGGAGAATGGGATGGTGCTTATAATAGGCGGCAGCAAAAGCTATGTTGGCGCGCCTGCACTTGCAGCAATGGCAGTGTTGCGCACGGGTGCTGACATATCCGCTGTTGCAGCGCCTGAGAAGGCAGCCTATATAATCAACGCCTGGTCACCAGACCTAATAACAGAAAAGCTTACAGGGGATTTCTTGGCGTCAAGGCATGTTGCCCCGCTTGTGAAAGCAGCAAGGGGGTTTGACTGCGTTGTAATTGGCCCGGGGCTTGGGAAAAGGGAGGAAACCGCTGCAGCAGTGCGGAAGCTCTGCGAAAAGATAAGCATCCCAAAAATAATTGACGCTGATGCAATCAAGGCAAAGCCTAAGCTTAAGAACTGCATCGTGACACCGCATGCAAAGGAGTTTGAGCTGCTGTTTGGGGAGAGGGGGACAAAGGCATCCGTGAGAAGGCATGCACGCGGCGATGCAATTGTGCTGCTGAAGGGGCACACTGACCTTATAAGCAACGGGACGGCTGTTGCAGAAAACCACACTGGGAACCCTTGCATGACCGTTGGTGGGACGGGCGACGTGCTTGCAGGGATATGTGGGGGGCTTGTGGCACAGGGCTTGCCCTTATTTGAGGCAGCAAAAAAAGCTGCACGAATAAGCGGCCTTGCTGGTGACTTGCTAAAGAAAGAGATGGGCTGCGGCTTCGTGGCAAGCGATGAGCTTGGTGCAATACCGCATGTGATGCGTTAAGCTTTTATTCCCCCGTGCCCATAAGTGCAGCGGGGAGATATTTATGGGGAGAGAGTATGCATTTGCCGTAATAGTGCTAGTCCTGTTTCTGCCTGCCTGGTTTGCTAGCGATATCCAGCTAAAGCAAAGCTACAAGGACATGAAATACATAGCGGGCGAAGCGGGCTCGACAGCAAAGGCGGCTGTTGGGTGGCTTGACTGGATAGGGGAGTTTGCCAGGAACATGCGGAATGGGGGAAGGATAAGCGATTATTTGTTTGTAAATGGCTACTCTTCAGAAGGGCACAGGGCATCTTATTTCCGGGGGATTGGGACCAAAAGCGGCGAGCCGGAAGAGCTGGCAGAAAGCGCGTGGGAAGAGATAAGCGCTGCTAAGAGGGCGCTCATGCTTGCAAGGGAGGAATGCTTCTTTGCATCGCCCGCATGCACCCAGCGGCTTTACGAGATAATCTGGCATGTTGAAAATGGCAACAAGGATGCCGCAGATGCTGCCCAAAGCGCATTTTCCATAATGGACAGCAGCAGGAAGGCGCTTGAGTGGATGGGGGGGAACAGCATCAGGTATGGTGGCTATCCGCTTGCAGCTTACCGCGAGGCAGCAGATGCCTACGAGCCAGGGGGCAGGCTGGAATGCTACAGGAAAGCAATAGCAAAATACTACTCGGTTGCAGATGCCAGCAGCAATAGGCCGCCATGGAGGGAAGTTGCTGCACCTGAGCTGGGAAAGCTCCTGCCATTTTCCGCAATCCCAATACTGCTGGAAGGTGAGCTGTTTGCCCCCATGGCCCTTGTTAAGGAGAGGCTGCCGGAAAACTATGCTGTATCATACAACCTTCTCGTTGGGGCAGGCAACAACAGGTCTGCACTGAAGGAAATACTGAGGATAAACAAAAGGCTGAAAACCGCAGCATCGCTGATGGAGGCAGCCTACGCAAAGGAAAGCAAAGGGCTTGAGCTAGCTGCTGGCGGGCTTGAGAAGAAGAAGGGGAGGATGGAAGCAGCAGGGGCAAGCAGGGTAAGCTATGCTGCGCTAAGCAAGAATGTCATCCTGGAACAGGACTATAGGAAGCTTATTGAAAGCGCAAGGCAAAGCCTGCTCTCTGCAAGGGAACACGGGGAGAGTGCAACGCTTGAATACGAAGCAAAAGGCAAGGGATACCTGGCAAATGCAACGATTACAAAGCGCGCTGCAATTGAAGAGGCAAAGGCAGGGATTGCTAGCATTGATGCTGCAGCAAGGGTCCTTGACAATGCAAAAGAAGGGCTTGCAAGCAAGTGCATGGCACTTTCCATGAAGGTGGAAAAAGCTGCTGGCGGCAGCCCGTCAAGCCTCAGGGAAATTGAAGCAGCAAGGCAAGAGTGCGAAGCAGCAAGGCAAGAGAGCGGCTATGCTAACGCAATAGGAAGATACTTGGGGGCGATTGGCGAGCTTAAGGCTATCGGGGCTGGCAGTGCAGCAAGTGCTGAGCTTGCCAGGCAGGAGGTTGATAAGCTTAGGGCCATGGCAAAGGCAGCGTCGGGGGACTTGCCAGTTTTGGAAGAGCAGCTCATGCTTAAGGAAGCTGAAAGGGAGCTATCCGCGTGCCCATCCAAATCCTGCGTGGCGGGCTTGGGAAGGGCATACCGCATTGCCATTGCAGGGCAAAAAAGCATTATGGGAAAGGCAAGGCAGGCATACAGCCAGCTTGCATCAGAGCGCAAGGATGCCAGGATGCTGCTAGAAAGGCTTGCTGAAGCTGGTGATGGGCAGCCGCTGCTTGCCGCTAAAATGGGCGGGATAGAAAAATACTACAGCGGAACGGTAACTGAAAGCTCACTTGGGCACCTGTCCGGGGCAGAGGCGCTTTACCATGAGATTGAAGGGCTAAAGGGGGAGATAAGCCCAAGCAAGCTCCTCATAACGAAGGCAGAAAAAAGGGTAGTTGGGAAGGCCAGCTGCAACAGTGAGGCTATCGTTGAGCTGAATAAGACAGTATACAACCCATATGGGTTTGAGGTAGGGGGGATACCCCCACACAAAAGGGTGCATAGCCTAAGCACATCCCGTGAAAAGGCGCTTTGGTGCGGGCCGGTGCATAAGGCGGCTTTGCTTATGTCTGGCAGCTACGACATCATACACGCAAGCCGCGAGATAAGGCCGCTGTTGCCGGTTGCAGAAGCAATTGTTGGGTTTGGCGCAAGGGATGCCCTTTCTGTAAGCGGGCCAGGCGTTAGGCTAACGCCAAGCGGGGTTGAGGCCAGCATAAGCCGCCCTTCTAACGGGACTGCCTCTGTCAGCTACCGGGTTCCGCCTTCCCTAAAGGTAATAAGGCAGTCGTGCAGCAGCGATGGAAAAACGGTAGCATGCGCTTATGCCCTGGAGCTAAGCTGCGATAAAAAGCAGCATGTGGACGTGCTGTTTGGGCAGCCGGCTGGAGCGGGGGGCAAGATTTACACAAGCAGCGGGAATGCAAAGGCAATGGGCAGTGCTGGCATACTCATACAAAATGCGGAATGCCCTGGGATACTATCAGTAGAAGCCCTGCACCGCGACCTCTCCTCTGCCTCGGAGGAGGTGCTTGGGAAAATCCATGCAGGGATTATCGGGCTAAGCAGCAAATACAAAAAGCAGCTGCAAGGCAGGTATGAGTCGCTAAAGGGAGGCAGCCAAGCCGAAATAGTCAGCAGGGGGGGGAAGCTGCTTGAGGATATTAGCAAGGCAAGGGAAGCGCAGCTAATGGAAGAGGCTGAAGCAAAAAAAGGCGAGCTTGCCAAAGCCAAACTGGCAATGCTTAAGGCTTGGCTCTCAGAGAGAGGCGCTTCCCCACCACCGGAGACTGGGGACCCACAAGCGGATATTGCAGTATTGGAAGCAGCAAAGGAAAGCACGCTGGCTTCTCTCTCAGAGAGCTACCAAGAAGCAGCTAATGCATACAATGGCCTCTCAGAAACAGGAAAGCTGCTTGAGGAGTTTGGAGCAAGGCCCAAGCAGCTAAGCAAGCTTAGCGATGCAATGGCAAAGGCAAGCAGCAGCAACGGCTATCTTTCCTTTAGCAGGCATGAGGGGGAAATCAACAGGCTAATCAGCAGGGGAAATGCAGAGGCAAAAAGGCTGGCAAAGGGCATATCGCTTGCTGCCATCCCTGCTGAGCTTCCGCTTAAGGCTGCGCTTGAGCTGGCAGCAAAAGGGAACGGGACCCTTGTCAGCAGGGAATACGTGAGGGGCTTGCTCAGCAGCTATGGCAAGCTTGCCAAGCTGCAGAAAAAGGCGGCCACAAGATATGATGGGACAATCGAAAGCCTAAAGGAAATAGAGGGGATGGGCGCACTGCCTGATAAGATAAGGGATGCAGCAGCAGCGCTTGAGTCCAATGCAACGGAGAAGCTTGCAAGCGCGAGGCAAGCCGCAGAAAAGGAAATTGCAATGGGTGGCAGCGCCCATTATCTGGCCCTTGCAAATAAGAGCCTGGCGGCAGGGCGCATAAGCGAGGCATATGACTATGCAAAGGCAGCTAAAGGCGAGGGGGGGACAGGGCTGGCGCCCCTTGCCAAGGCCCCGCTCCTTGCAGTGCCGCTGCTCCTGGCTGCTGTGATATGGCAGTTTAGGAAGGGAAAAAAAGTGGAAACCCCAATGCAGCGGGCAATTAGAATTTCCTCATAAAATACCCGCTCCAGTCAACAAAGTCAGACTTGCCTGCCTGCAGGAAGCTGATTGCCTTTTTGGCTGTTTCAGAAGCGGTTAGCCCGGTTGTGTCAACATCCACAACGCGCCTATAGTTTTCCCTTGCCATTATTGAGCAGTAGTCCAGCGCCTCAGCCCCAATGTTGTCCTCAAGCTTCCTTTTGCTATAGTGGCGCGGCGCAAGCCGCCGGCGCAGCGCCCTTGGCGAGGCGCGCAGCACTATTGCCTGTGCAGGAAGCCTTAGCTCGCAGAGCACATGCCCCTCCACAACGCCTGTGAAATGGAGAAGCTCCCCCCTTAGTGCTGGCATGTCCACTATGAGCGAGCCATCCTCAGTGCCAGTGTAAAGGCGCTTCCTCCTAACAAGCTTGTTTGCTTCAATGAGCTGGAGCTTAAGGAGGCGGGCAATTATGCGGGCGGCTGATGTCTTGCCAGTGCCCGGCGTCCCGGTCACAACGATCATAGTATGCCCACTTCCCTGCAGCGCAGGAAAACAAACGCAGTAAATGCTGTGGCAAATCCCAAGTCAAGCGTAGCAGTGACGTCCTCAACGTTTGTGGACCCATAAAACAGCATGAATACTGACGCTAGCTTTATTACTGCAAAGAAAAGCAGGACCAGTATCAGCCAGTCAAGGAACTCGCTTTTTTCGTTTGATGATACTAGCAGGTAGAGGCCAACGGCTGCTATTGCCAACGAGAACTCAAGCAAAAGGAGGAGCAATAGCTCCATTACTGCACCTCCTTAAGCGCATGGTAGCCAATGTAGAACATCAGCAGCAGCGCAAGCACGCCTATTGCTTCCTTGGCAACCGGGAAGCTGTAGAGGGCAAAGTAAAATATGAATAGCATTGGAAAAAGCGGGAGGGACTTGGCAAAGTCCGAGTATTTTTTCCCTGCTGTCTTTTTCTTAACTACCAACAGGAGTGCAAATGAATAGCCCATTAGTGCCGCGCCGGTAACCGCAAACACGCTTTCAGCAAGCCCGTCCATAATCAAATAACTCCGGGCGCGTATTTAAGCATTGTGGGAAGTGTTTTATATCTGCAAAGCCATAATAAAGGCATGGCAGAGCACACCATACTAAAAAAGCTGTTTGACGAGCTTATGGATACCGTTGAAGACCTTGCCACTGTCCTGCTTTCCCTTCTTATAGCAGTTTTTGCTGCTGGCGCATACTACGGGTCAGTGTACGCGAACAGCCCGGCGCTGTGGTATCCAGCTTGGCTATTCTTGGCTGTGCTTGTGCTAAAGCTGCTGAAAGACCTGTCTATGTGGGCTGTAAAAAAGAGGTAGTCATTCCAATATTTCAGCCGAGTCAACAACGCCATCCCCATCAAGGTCTGCGCCCTTGACAACATTGTGCCCGCTAAGCAGCTTGGCGCTTTGGACGATGGAAAGTATGGCTGCCTTTGTCCCCGAGATGCTTTTCCCGGCAACCACCAGCAGCTCGCCATCCCCCCACGGATTGCTTGTGCGCAGCACCATCCCTGCCTTCTCGTAGTAGTGCTTCCCTGTCCTCTCTGAGAAGACCCCATGGCGCTCGCCTGTGGTAATGCGGATTGGGAGCGAGCTGTTTATCTTTGCTGTTATAAGGTTCACAATGGGGCCGCCAACAAGGATTATGTTCCCCTTAAGCTCATCTTCACGCACTTCGGTGTCAAGCCTGACAGAGGGGCGTGCCCGCTCGCTTAGCGTGCCAAGATAAAGTGCAAGGTCTGCAGCATAAAAGCCGTCACGTGCCCTTGCTTGAAAGGGCCCGTGGGGGTCCGGGGAGCCAACTATCACCTCCCCCTCAAATGAGCCAGATGGGTAAAACCCGCGCAGGATGGGGGGCACCGCTTTCCCGCGCTGGGACCAATCCTCGTGCAATAGGACAGAGAAAGCGCTGTCCTTGACTGCAAAATAGCGTGTCAGTGCGCCCCGCCTTTCCTCGGTCCTAATGACTGAAATAACACCGGATTTTTTAAGCTGCTTAAAATGATAGTGGACAAGCTGCTCGTTCAGCCCAAGCTCGCGTGCAACTGCACTTGCGTAATTCGGCTTTTTTGCAATGGCGCGCAGTATTTCCCACCGTGTCGGCTCAAGGAGCAAGCGCAACTCGCTTGGTGGGAGGATGCGGCAGCCAATCTCTTTGGTCTTAGTTGATAGTGATACCATTAAAATACTTATTATAATGGATAAATATAAATATAACTGTATTAAAGGCAGATTCGCATAGTCTCTTATAATACGATAGCACCGGTAAAGCCCTAATTTTAATTGATATTTATAAATGAGCCAGCGAAAAAAATAGCAATGTGCGGTATAATCGGCTACAAGGGCAAGCGGAATGCCTCTGACATACTGCTTAGCGGCCTTAAGCGCCTTGAGTACAGGGGGTATGACTCTTGGGGGATAACTGCACAAAATGGGGAGGAGCTGGCTACAATAAAAAGGACAGGCAAGCTCAGCGATTTTGATGGGAAGCTTCCAAGCTCCCACATGGGCATTGGCCACACACGCTGGGCAACACACGGCGGCGTAACCGAAAGGAACGCCCACCCGCACCTGTCATGCGATGGTGCAATTGCAATTGCCCATAATGGGATAATTGAAAACTACCAGGAGCTGCGGGATGAGCTCTCTGCCAAGGGGCATGTATTCAAATCAGACACTGACTCGGAAGTCATTGCCCACCTCATTGAGGAATATGCAAAGGAAAAAAGCTTCAAGGAAGCAGTGCGCAAGGCGCTGCAGCAGCTAAAGGGCTCCTATGCCCTTGTAGCAATAAGGCGCAATGGGAGCGAGATAATCGGCGCAAGGAAAGAGTCGCCGCTTGTCATTGGGATAGGCGATGGTGAGTGGTTCCTCGCAAGCGATGTTCCTGCGTTTATTGACTATACAAAGGATGTGGTCTTCCTTGGCGACGAGGAGATGGCTGTGCTGGACAGGGGCCTTGAGATAGTTGATATTGGGACAGGCAGCCCAATACGGCGCCCCATTGAAAAGGTGAGCTGGAGCGCGGAGCAGGCAAGCAAGGGCGAGTTCGAGCACTACATGATGAAGGAGATAAGCGAGCAAAACGAGACAATGAGGCAGGTGCTTGCCCATAGTGACAGCGAGATAATGGGAATAGCGAAAAGGATAAATGAGGCCTTTGGCGTCTTCTTTGTTGCTTGCGGCTCTTCCTACCACGCCGCCCTTACTGCATCGTATGTGTTTTCAAAGATAGCAAAAAAGCATATAAACGTTGTGTATGCAAGCGAGTTCCCATATTACGAGGACTTCCTGACCGACCGGACGCTTGTGATACCAATCAGCCAGAGCGGCGAGACTGCTGACGTAATGCAGGCCGTGAAAGTGGCAAAGTCTAAGGGCGCGAAGGTGCTGGCAATAACAAATGTGATGGGCTCCTCGCTAATGCGTGCTGCACACTGGTCGGTCATGATGAACGCTGGCCCTGAGATATGCGTGCTAAGCACCAAGTCGTATACCTCACAGGTTGCATTGCTTACAATGCTAGCGTATGCATCGGCTGGCAGGCTTGCAGAGGCAAGGGCGCACATTGAAAAGTCGGTGGCGGAAATTGAGCGGCTAACCTCCGCCGAGACAAAGATCAAGCTTGTTGAGCTTGCATCAAAGCTAAGGGAAAAGGAGAACATATATGTGATTGGGCGCGGGACCAACTACCCAACTGCACTGGAGGCTGCGCTAAAGATAAAAGAAGTGTCCTACATACACGCCGAAGGATTTCCGGGGGGGGAGCTAAAGCACGGCACAATTGCACTCATCGAAGAGGGGACACCCTGCATCGTGATTGCACCGGGCGACGAGACGCACAACGAGATCATCAGCAATGCCATGGAGATAAAGAGCAGGGGCGGCTACATAATTGGGCTGTCGCCTGAGAACAACGAAATTTTTGACTTCCACATCCCAATCCCAACATTCGGCGAGGCGAACGCGCTGCTGAACATAATCCCGATACAGATACTGTCCTATTACTTGGCTGTGCTTAGGGGCTGCGACCCAGACAAGCCGAAAAACCTCGCAAAGAGTGTTACGGTAAAATAACGGGCAAAGGTATATAACCCTGTTCCCTTATTAGATAATACAGCCATCCGTTTGGGCTATTGGAAAAAGGAGTGTTAAAAATGTCTGAATTGCCAAAAGCCGCCGTTGAGCGGCTCATAAGGAACGCAGGGGCGCCAAGGGTGAGCGCAACAGCCTGCGATGCGCTGATTGAAGTCTTAGAAGAGGTTGCCACGGACATATCCTCCCAGGCAGTACAGCTTGCCAAGCACGCTGGAAGGAAGACGGTAACAGCAGATGACATAAAGCTTGCTGCAAGGACTTAGAATAGCTCTGGCTGCAGCCGGGGGATGAGCGCCATCAGCACGGCATAATAAGTGTAGTCCGACCGGGGCATAACGCCACGGGTAAGCTTGGCTATCACCCCGCTTTCCTTCAGCTCTGTTTCATTCATATTGTACAGCTCTGCTGCGGATTTTGAAACCTCGGTGCCCCCCAGGGCATCCTCTGCTATTTTCCTCGGGTACTCGAAATCGGGGGATGAGCCGATTGTTAAAAAGCCGTTTTTATCTATTATGGCGCACCAAGTCGTGTTGAAGTAGCTGGTGGGTACTTCTGGGACTTTTTTCAGCCCTGCCTCGATGCCCACGCCGATGTCGCCGTGCTCCAGCGCGCGTTTCGCGCGGTTAATTGCGCCTTGGATTGTCTCCCCGTCGGTAAGGGGCTGGTCCGAGACACCAGAATCGCAGGCAGTGCCTAAAACCTCAAAATCATGGTAGTAGTGGGCGAACGCCCTGCGCACCGCCTCCTGCTTGGACTTCCTCTCTGAGCCGACGGCGACTATCAT
>WALL01000023.1 GCA_015522845.1 Nanobdellati archaeon | reverse complement strand
GGCTCCCAAGCCAGTAACTGCACCCGTTCCCGTTAAAAAAGTTGTTCTGAAGCGGCCTGTTCCCACAACCCCTGCCAAACTCCAGCCGGCTTCGCAGCCAAGGCCAATGCCTGTGAAATCTGCAGCGGTCGTACAGCCAAAGCCAAAGCCAGCCGCAGGCAGGGCATCCCGTGCGGAGCTGTTCATCCGCTTCTTTTACACGATTCCATTAGCCATAGTCGTTTTTTTCATCTTCGTGCTGCTGCCCATAATTGTTCCCCTTGAGTGGCTTTACATATTGGTGTTTAGCAAGCGGAATGATTTCCTTGACAGGACAATAAGCGGCTGCGTGGCATACTACTTCAATGCTACGCGCTATGTAATGCTGCTTACCGACGAGCGCCCGCCGATAATTGGAAACCTCGGCAACCCTTAGCTGCCCTTTTTTATATACTGCCGCCCACTAAGCAGTGGGGAGCATGTACTTTTCTCACGAGCGGCCGAGGCCGCACCAGAAGGAGCTAATTGACGACGTTTACGCTGCAGTTTCCGAGCGGAAGCACCTGCTTGCACACGCCCCAACGGGAATCGGGAAGACCGCAGCCGTCCTTTCACCCGCAATTAGCTACGCTCTCGAAAACAACAAGTCGGTATTTTTCCTTACTCCTAAGATAAGCCAGCACCAGATTGCGGTGGACGAAGTTTCCAGGCTTGCTAAGCTAAACGGGTTGGAATTTACTGCTGCCGATATCGTTGGAAGGAAATACTCATGCGTCGACCCGGTGCTTGACGCCGCCGACCAGCCAAGCTTTTACGAGATATGCCGCCGCCGCAGAAAGAGCGAAAGCTGCCAATACTACAACAACGCCAGAGGCAACAGCAAGCGCCAGAAGGATGCAGCCGCGCTGGCATTCCAGAAGCTCATGGAGGGCTATGGCACGGTAATGGGCAACTCCGAGCTGAAGGGGGAGTGTGCGGGCTTCCGCTACGCCGGCAGGCCAATGCCGCTATGCGCCTACGAAATCTCCTTGAAAATCGCCAAGCAGAGCCCAGTTGTGATAGCGGACTATTTCCATGTGCTGCATCCCCCCATTGCCGAGCATTTCCTCAAGGGCATTGGCAAGAAGCTTGAGGACTCCATAATCATAATCGACGAGGCGCAGAATGCCAGCGACCGGATACGCAGCGTCCTGAGCCACTCGCTTACCCCATTCATGCTCACCCGTGCCATCAAGGAGGCAGAGCTCCTGAAATCCCCGCTTGCAAAGGAACTTTCCCGCCTGAAGCGCGATGTTGGGCGCTTGGCAGAGCAGGAGCCAAGAATAATAAAGCTTAACGACATTCCTGTGTGGGGTGATGGTGCCCTTGGTGACCTCAAGGCACTTGGTGAGGAATACCTCGAAGCGACCAACCGCATGCGGTCAGCGTGCATAAGCGTGTACAGCTTCCTATCCAACTGGGCTGTCGGCTCGCAGGAGTACCTGCGCATGAGCAACTCGCATGGTGTGCACCATAGTTGCCTTGATGCTTCCATCTCAACGGCTGGCATAATTGCTTCGGCGCACTCCGTGATTGCCATGTCCGGAACGCTGCTGCCCCTGGAGATGTACCGTGACCTGCTTGGCTTTGAGCCTGGGCGCACCCTGATGCGCCAATACCCCTCACCGTTCCCGCGCGAGAACCGCGTGAATGTAGTCAGCGACACCGTTACCACGCGCTTTGCGAAGCGCAGCAACGAGCAGTTTGCAAGGATTGCCTCAGAAGTAGCTAAGGTTGCTGACACTGTTCCCGGCAACGTCGCGGTGTTCTTCCCCTCCTACCGTGTGATGCGCGAGGTGCTGGCGTCTTTCAGCCCGAACAAGCCAGTCTATTCGCAGAAGGAGCGCTCCACGCCGGAGGAGTCAGCCCAGCTGCTCTCCCACTTCCGCAGCAATAAGCACTTCGGCGCCGTCCTCTGTGCGGTTGCTGGCGGCTCGTTCGCAGAGGGGATAGACTACCCTGGCCGTGACCTGCTCGCTGCCATCATTGTTGGCGTTCCCCTTGCGGAATGGAACCTCGAGACCAAGGCGCTGGTGGACTATTACGAGTACAAGTTTGGCGAGGGGTGGAACTATGGCTACCTATACCCGGCAATGAACCGCGCGATACAGGCTGCCGGCCGCGTCATCCGCAGCGACAGCGACCGCGGTGCGGTCGTGCTCCTTGACGAGCGCTTCAAGTGGGCCAACTACGCAAAATGCTTCCCCAAGGATATGGAGCTGCTGCTAACCCGAGACCCAGCGTTCGTTGTAAGTGAGTTCTTCCGGCAGCCCGCGAAATAAGCCTTGCACCGGCACCTCCCCATTTGCCCGTTGCTTTAGCAAAGGCTTAAATACAATATTGTTTACATGTGTATACATGAATACCATTGTGGTTAGCACAAGGGTGCCCAAATCATTGGCAAAGGAAATCGCACACATATCTAAAGAAAACTTTTTAAACGAAGCAGATTTTCTCAGAAATGCCATACGTTCGGCAGTCTTTGAGTGGAGGATGGATAAGGTTAGGGCCAGCTATCTTAAGCACAAAAACTCCGTAAGGGCTGTAAGGGAATTAAGGGAGATAACCTCCACAATGCCTGCCGGCGAATATGCTCAATGGGTAAGGAAAAACACAAAAACCTTACCAAACAAATTTCGCTCCGAGTGATTTCCCTAAGCTTATCAAATCTTTATCTCTTGTTGCAATGACGAGTTTTCTTGCCAATGCAACTGCGATGATCAGCCGATCCACCCGCCCGATGTCGCGCCCTATTGCCTTCCGGCTATCCTCTTTTATTTTCTGTGCGGCTGCCCTCTCGCTTTGTTTTGGTGAGGCCATTGCCAGCAAGCCCCGATGGTTCAGTTCAGCCGACAGCTTTTCCAGCCTTTTTGAGCTGTTAGTTACCCTCTCTGCTTCAGCGTAAACATCAAAAAGGATTTTGAGCCCCAACTCTTTTTTCATGGCCCGCCTAAAGAAACCGATAGCATATGGCCTGCCATCCACGTAGTCTATTAGCACATTTGCATCTATGAGAATGTCCATCCCCTCTCCCCCACGGCACTTTCTCCGCCAAAGTATTTATAGCCGCATGTTCGGGCGAACTGCGCTCCCTACAGGCATCTTGGGTTGCATGGCACCGGCCGAAACCTCAGCTACCCCGGCGTTTTTCCCCGGCAATTTCCCTATGGGAAATGTATAGCTCTCCGCATGAAATCCGCTAGCAACGGGGTAAGCTACCATGCCATCACTTTTAGCCCGCGGATGCGGCTAAAGTGTTTTTTGTTTCTTGTGATGATGTTTGCCTTGTTCCTCAGGCATATCCCGGCTATCATCTCGTCCATCAGCCCAATAGGCTCACCTGATTTTTTTAGGCTCGCCCTAAGCTCGACAGATTTTTCCATACTCTCAAAGTCGTAGTCCAGTATTTTGAAATTCAGTAAGAATTCCCTGGTTAACCCATAATTCTCGGACGAGTTCTTTGTGAGCAGGGCGCCATAAAGCAGCTCCTGGGCGTTGAATATGGTTGTTGCAGCTGTTTCCAACCCATCCTCAAGCTTTTTGACTGCCCTAAATGCGTCCTTCTCGCCATTCAAGAAGGCAATGAGCAAATCGCTATCAAGAACGTGCATGCTTTTCCCTCCCGGAAAACTCCCTTTCCAGCGACTTCCTCTCTTTCGCCAGCTCGGCATTAATGTGCTTAACTTC
>WALL01000022.1 GCA_015522845.1 Nanobdellati archaeon | reverse complement strand
TTAGGGGCAAGGAGCCCCAAAGGGCAGGCATCTGGTTCCCCCCCCAGCGAGTGCTTGACCGCGCCAGCCCCTATTCCCGAAAAGAAGTGCCAGGCATCCACCCCGGAGAAAAGCCTGCACTTGAGCCAGGAGTGGTCGAGCTGCCACCCGGAGTCAGGGAGCCAGCCAGTGCCCTGGTGATATCCGAGAGCGGCGCAGGGCAGCCGCACCGGTCTGCCCTTTCTAAAGTTGAGGAGGAGGAACGGCTAATCAAAGAGGCGGCAGAAAGGTGGGAGCCGAAGGACCTGGAGGGGCTGAAGACACCCGAAGAGCTGAAAAGGCTCGCGGAGGAGGCAGCCATCACCGATGAGGTGCGCCACCTCCTGTGGCAGCACAAGAAATGGCACGAGGAGGCGGAGGATCTTCACGGGCGGCTTCAAAATGACTACCTTGTCCAGAAGAAGTTCCGTGAGAGGGGCGATGATTTCCATGCAGATAAGATGCAGCAAGAAATTAAGGAGAGGGAAGGGCTAGTTCTTAGCCTTGGGCTCCTTATGCGGGAATACCAAGATAAGATAGAGAAGATGGCAGGCAGGCAATAGGGACAAAAGCATTTATACTCCTTAATGCATAATATGCATGGGGAAGTAACCTTTTATGGAAGAGCGCAAAATCACCGAATGCAAATCATGTGGCTCTACCAACCTATACCGTATGGTGAGCAAGGGGAAGGAATACCTTATCTGCGAGGATTGCGGCCAGGTCCACAGGGTTAAGTAACATTATTTATGCATTTTTAGCATTAGCCTTTTCACTAGTTCTGCTGGAATTGCTGAGTGCCCTACCAGGGGATTGTATTCAACAATATCTGCGGCTGCAATCTTTCTTTTTTTAATTTTTTCCCACAGCTCATGGAAGCGCATGCCACCTGGGACGGGTGTCCCTGTTGGGACATCCATAACATCAACATCTATGCTTAAGTAAACAGGGTCTTTTGCTGGCTTTAGCTTTTTGGCAAAGGCCCATTCCTCCCTGCTGCCAGCACGCACGCCGCGCACCTCAATGTTCCCAAGCAGCTCGTAGATGTGGCGGTTCACGCAGGCATGTGACTGCCTGTAGCCGTTAAACTCATCAAGAAGGTCCCAGTGTGCATCATAACAAAGGTAATTAAACTCATCTGTTTCTGCCAGTGCCCTCACAACCGGTACGGTTATTGAGTGCTCGCCGCCAAGTGTTATAAGCGGTGCCTTTGTCCCGGTGCGGATTTCCTTCACTGCCTCGTAAACCCTTTTGAGCGTCTCCGCTGGCGAGCCGTGCACAACATCCACATCGCCAGCATCGTAAAGCTTTACGTCGCTTAAGTCGCCAAGCCCTGGTTCGTATCCGGAGACAAATAAGTCGAAGTCCTCGCGGATGCGGGACGGCGCGAGCCGCGATCCCGGCAGCCCGGTGCTTGTTCCGTCGAATGGCACTCCTAGCAATACAATCTCTGCCTCACTAATATCATAGAGGTTTTCCCAGATGAGCCTGTTCTTGCGGAGCATGGCTGAATTATCCATGTGGTTATATAAATATGGTGCGCTATATGATAGTGGTGGTCCGTATGAAACGAATACTTACGTTGCTTATGCTCCTGTCTGCAGTTTTTGCAGCAGGAATGTTCCAAAATGTTGGGGCGGAGGCGCAGGGCTCAGCTACGGCAAATGCCAATGGCTCAGTTGTAGTGGGCGCCAATAGCTCAGTACAATTGCCAAAGCCAGTGTTGGTCCATATTGAAAACAACGGTGATGGAGAAATGACTAATTCCTCCATAACAATTAATGGCGTTAACGCCCATGTCCAGCTTCAGCACCAGATACGGGAAAAGAATGGCTCAATTTACATTAGCAATGGGGCGATTGAGAAAGAGGTTAAGTGGGCCCCCAATCGCATAAAGGCAAAGCTTGAAGACCATCAGGCAGGAATTGTCAAGAGCTTGAATATCACAATTGCTGATGGCAGGCCAGTTTACCTTGCCAATATGGTGCGTAAGGTTGATACCGGCGATGGTGAGCTGGATGTCAATGTTGATGTAGAGGTCGATGCAAGCACGGGTGAGACAATCAGTGAGAATCAGACCATTAACTCAGCCGGAAAGATACGTATGAAGAGTAAGAAAATCCGGGCTATGGTCGAGCCAGTGCATGCAAGGATCCACTTGAATAACGCCCTCATTAATGCCAACGGCACACTTGACTTGTCAATCACCACCCCTCGCAACAAGACAATCGAGGTCCACGTTGTCAAGGGCGAGGGTGCGACCGTGACCATCGATGGTGTTGCTGTCAATACAAAAGAGAATCTGGAAGTTGATAGCGACAACATAACTGTTGGGAACCAAACTCTCCATATCATGCCTGCACAGGCAAAAGCCAAGCTTGCCAAGAATGCCGAGCTAAAGGAAATGGCCCTTGAGAAGGTGCAAAACAAGCTGCAGTACAAGATCAAGGCAATGGAGAAGAAGCGCCTTATCGGTATAATCCCTGTTGATGTCAATGTGGATGCCACGGTCGACGCCGAGACTGGTGACACGCAGGTACACGGCCCGTGGTGGGCATTCCTGGCGTTTTAAGCCGGGATCCCCCCTACCCTCTGCTTAGCACCAGAAAAACCTTCCTCTTTTTCGGATTGCCGGGGAGGTCAATCGCCAGCTTCGCCTCGAACCCCTCACGGGCGAATGCCCTAGCCGTATGCATGGCTTCCCCATCACTGGAAGGGTAGAACTGCATCACCGCCCTAGCGCTGTATTTCAGCACGCGCGACACCTCCTTCGCGGCCCTTTTCGTGTCCGCCCACTGTAGCGCGGAGATGGAAACAGCAGCATCAAATGACTTGTCTGGGAACGGGATTTTCTCGAATGAGCCTACGGCACAATTGACACCCTGTGCGTTTTCAATCATCTTCTTGTTCGGGTCAATCCCAACAACATCAAACCCCTGTGCGGCCAGCACCCGGGTTGAGTAGCCAGTCCCACAGCCAATGTCAAGCACTCTTCCTTTTCTAACTCCCAACAGCCCAATTGCCCGTAGCGTTAGCCGCTCCTGCATCCTTTTCATTCCCGGTGACCCATACCCCCCTGGCCTGAACTCGAAGCCGGGCTGCTCTTCTGGGCGGATTTTTCTCATTATAGCCCCCCAGAAAACAATTCCTTTGCTATTGCACTGGCATCGTGCTCCCCTTTCCTAATGCGTTGCATTATTACCTTTGCTGCATCCGCAGGCAACAGCCAGGCTGTGTTGACAACAATATCTGCCTTCAGCCGCTTTGCATCCTCGAACTCCTCCTTCAGCTTCCATGGGGGAATATCGTTTGCCTGCCAGCGCGACTGGTAGCGCTCAAGGATCGTTTCCCAGGGCGCTTCAAGCTTGACAACGGTGTAATGCACCAGCTTCTTTTTCATTCTCGCAAATGCAGGGGCATTTCCTGGCGCATCAACTGCGTAGTCCCCATCGCCAATTGATGCAAACAGCTGCGAGTATGCGCGGAGCGACTCCTCTTGGTTATATTTGCCTTTTCCCAATCTAAAAAACCTGTCAGCACTCACTGTTTCAAACCCGTATTTACTCAGCTCTTTGCACACGCTGGTTTTTCCCGAACAGGGGCAGCCGGTTACCAAAAGGATCATCACCTATCTTTTTGCATGAAAGTTTAAATTAACTGCCGCTAATAAGAGCTATAATGGTTGATTTCATAAAAAGGGCTAGGGAGAAGCGCAACGAAGAAAGTAGGGCCCTTGTGAGAAGCATCCGTGAGAAGCACGACCAGATAAACAAGAGCATGGACCGCCTCATAGATAGCAGGACGCCCTTCTTTGGCTTTGAAGTGCCTGTTGACAAGCTTCAGCGGTCAGGGGTGCCCCAGCCGATAATCGACCACCTGCAGCATGAGTCGCTCGCCAGGCTTAGGGAGGAGGCAGAGAGGAGGCGCCAGATAACCGCTGAGGTGGAGCGCTCCCTCAGCCTGCTCGAGGAGGATCCCGAGCAGCACAGGCAGGAGGTGGTGAACATACTGAAGCTCTTCAAGGAGGCTGAGGAGAGCATCATCAGGAGCCACAACCCCCCCAAGGGGGAGATGGTGTACCAGACCGCCTTTGACGTGACCGACACAGCATTGAGGGCAATCGGCATGCTCAAGGACCAAAAGAAGCTCAGGGAAACCCCCGAGCTGGAGGAGGCCCGGAGCAGGATAAACGGAATCCGCGAGTACTGCAGGATGGCCAGTGAGCGGCACGCGCTCTGGGCGGACCACCGCAACGAGATAAAGAGGATGCTTGCGGAGCTGGGGGGCAAGCTGGGTGTGGAAGTGGACAAGAGCCTGCTCAGCACACCAACTGTCTACGATGTGTATGTGGGTATCGACGCCCACCCCGAAAAAATAAAGTCCATGGCACGGAAGCTTTTGGGGGGCAGCTAGCTATTTCCCCCTTGTGACCATCTTCCTTCCGAGCACATCCATATACCCTATCTCCTGCCCTGCCTCTAGCGGTATGTCCTCAGGCTTCTTCATCTCAAAGGTTTCGTAGGTCTCCATGTCCATAACTTGGATGTTCGCGCCGAGGTCTGCGATGACCTGGCCCTTACGCCTATCGACAATGGGTATTTCACAGTTTGCATCAACCGGCTTGAGCAGCTGCTTCTTCGAGCCATCAAATAGCCCGATTGCAGTTACCCTTGCCTTTGCGGCGCCATGCTTCCCCGGCTTTGATGTCTGTATGTCCACTACCCTGCAGGGCACGCCATCGATTATGACATACCTGCCTTTCTTCAGGTCCTTAACCATGCCAATTGTTTTTCCGCCCATGCTATCACTTGTTATTCCCTGTTGCGCTTAAGTACCACCCAATTGGTATCCCAACTAGGATGACCAGCCAAAAGGATATAAGCCGGTCTATGATTGTTACCGCACCTGCGGTTACCGTGTTAATCGCACTACTTGAATAAATAACTATCATTGTTGTCTCAATGCCGCCAGGGGGGAGAGGGAGCGAGCCAACTATGTTGGCAAGCACATAGACAGCGGCTATTACTGCAGCTGGGACATTTAGCCCAAAGGCCACAAATATCACATAAGCCCTAATTATCTCTAGCCCCCAGTAAGCAAGCGAAGCAAGGATGCCATTAGCAAGGACGCCCTTTTTTGCTATCTTTGCTGCATATTTGTAGTAGTTCTCGAGCGAGTCATCCATCCTGTCGCGGTAATAGCTGATGAAAGGGATCTTATTGGCTGCCCCCTGGTATTTGTCTATTAGCCAAGCAACCCATTTTAGCCGTATTTTCTTGCGCATAGTAACATATAGCAGCGTAGCAGCTACGGATGCACTAAATAAGAACGACAGCAGCAGCAGAAGGACGATATAACCAGGGATATTCAGGAAGCAGAACGCATAGGCAATCGCCAGCAAGGTGATTATTGAAAACGCAGTCATGTCTGCAATCTTTTCAATGACAACGGTTGCTAGCCCGGTGCTTGTCCTTATGCCATATTTCTTCTTTAGCAGATATGCCCTAAGCGGCTCTCCCCCCACCCTTGTGCTTGGGGTAACGTTATTTAGTGCAGTTCCCGCGGTAGTTATTAGGAGGAGGTTCCAAAAGTGTGCCTTATGGCCTGCCGCATTGACAAAGATATTCCAGCGGAACGTCATTGCCATTATTGCAAGAATTTCTACGAACAATGCAGCCAAGAGCCACCACGGATTCATCTGCTTGAGCTGGCCTAGCATTTTCTCGGGGCCAAGCACCCAAATTATAAAGGCAAATACCAGCGTGCCAACTACAAAGCTCATCAGGAGCGATTTCTTCTGCACAAGGGTTAAATACAATGACTTCCTTTTTTAATGTGGTGGTTTTGTGCGCAAAGGTGTTTCCCCAATCGTCGCAGTCGTCCTTCTGATCGCCATCGCCGTCGTCGCGGCGGTCGGGCTTTACTTTTGGGCAGGGGGACTGGCTACAAGCCAAAATACCCCCGAAACACCCATTGCCATTTCCGCGGTGCCCGTGGGTGTGGGGGCGGACGAGCTAAAATTATTACTGGCAAATCTTGGCGATACGGCAATTCCAGCAGGCACTACATTTTATACAAGCAATGGTGCCGAAGCCAACCTAAGCACCACTCTGCCAGCTGGCCAACAGGCGATGTTAACCTTCCATGGGGGGACGACTTCTTCGGGGACAGTTGACTTTGGAGATTCCAATCAAGTGGCAGTGTATAGTGCGGGTTCTGGCTCGTCAATAGTTCATATCAGTACCGATGGCGCCAATGTTACGCTCCCGCATAAGGTAACCGACTGTGCCCCCGCTAAAATCAATTGCAACCAGCCATCAATTATGCAGGATATGGCAGGCACCTATTGGATTGCCTTGCACAACGAGAGCGGCCAGGACATAATGGCCATAAGTTCAGCCAACTTGTCCGCCTGGAATGGTCCCTATGCGGTCTTCACAGAATATGATGCAGATAGGCCATCGATGATACAGGGAAGCAACGGAGAGTACTACGTCGCCTTCAATAATTACACGGCGGGCAATATACTTGGCGTGCAAAGCAGCGATCCGGCAGCAGGCTTCGTTTCATGGCCAAACACCGTAATTGCAAGCGCTAATCCTTCACTGATAGAGGATGGCGGCCAGCGGCTTTGGATTGCGAGCGGAGGCTGGAGTCCTGCAGCGAACAATTCCACAGATTGGGGCGTTACATGGAATGACGCGCTTCAGTTTTCAACATCAAGGTTTTGGCTGGATGGTGGATGGCCATCAATGTCACACCTTAAGGGTGATTATTATTGTGCGAAATGGGGGTATGGGCCCTCGTGGAATGGGATATCCCTTGAGAAGAACTGGGGCGGAGGAGGCGACGGTCCTGGCTACAAAGTAGGTAGCACAAAGATTGAGATACACCCTTCTCTCCTGATAAACCAGAAAGGGGAATGGGTTGTTGCCTACGACTATGGGGGCAATATACACACCATAGGCACCAAAGACTTCTCCACATGGGACGGGCCATATCTTGTAACCAGCAGCGGGACTGCAAGGGACCCCTCAATTATGCAGGACAGCAACGGGAAGTACATCATTGCTTATACGGACAGCGGCCCAGGTGCCGATGAGATTTATGTGGCTTCAAGCACCAGCTGGAGGATATGGGCTTGATGCCAACCTTTTAATTTGTTGGCTGCTTTTCTTCAGCCATGCCACTCGTTGACTGCCACTGCCACCTTGAGGACAAGCGGTTCGACGACGACCGCGAGGAGGTAATCGCGCGGAACAAGAAGGCGCTCGCGTTCGTCGTCAATTCGGGCATCGACTTCGCGGGCGACACCGCCACACTCGAGCTGCACC
>WALL01000021.1 GCA_015522845.1 Nanobdellati archaeon | reverse complement strand
TATAAGAGACAGGCTCAACACTCACAATCTTTTCATTCTTTTCTGTGGATACGGATATTGGCGAGACCGGCCCAAATTCCATTTCTTCCGTTATTTCTGGTTCAGCAATCCCCTCTATGAACAATATGTCATATGTCACAGTGCCCAATACCAGTTGCCGCAGGTTCTTGTTGGCTATTTTTATCATCGCTTTTGATATGGCTTTTGGCAGATTGTCATCCCACGCCGAAAACACCACGGTTAGATGACTCCATTTCCTCACCGCTATCCCGTCATTAGTTAGCGAATAGGGCTTTTGGAGAAAGACATCACTGAATGTGAAGAATTTTATCTGCCTGCTGTCGTGCATTTTTTCCGCCAATTCAACTTCAGCGGATTTTATCATGTTGTATATCCACGCATTTAGCGCACGCTTTTTATTGTAGGGGACGGTGCCCTCGTTCAAGGCGCGTAACACAATCTTTAAGCGCATGATAATGTTATTAAGCTGGAACTTATTAATAACATCATGGGACTGTGGGTCGTTTACTCTTTGGGAAACTGGGAGGCGGCAGGAAAGTCCGGTCTGATACGGTTTGTGAGCAATGATATAACCAAGAAGACAAACGGGCGCAAGAAAAGCTCCACGGTGGTTTTTATACATACTGATGCATCAGAACACCTTTATCTGCGTTTTTCCGAGGAGCTATCCGCCGCGGGAATCGCGCACCTGCCTCTTAAGCTTCAATCGCCAACAAACTTGCCCGACATAGAGACGACCGTATTTGAATTCCTTAAGGGGATTCCGCCGGAGGACATGATTACACTGAATTTCACGGGCGGCACAAAGCCCATCGTTTCCGCGATTGTCGCGGCGGCGGAGTTGGTGGCTGTTGATGGCAGGGACATAACCTTGGAGTATATTGTCCCGGATAGGGGCAAAAAGGGGAAGCCAATTGACAATACGGAAAAGATAATGGCATTTGAGAACCACACCTCTTCGGACAGGATAAACGAGTATATGATTAGGAAATTTTCGGAACTCTACTACTTTTCCGCGGCAAAAAAAAGGGCGGAAAAGCTTCTTACAAACATGAATAAGGGCAGTATAATAGACACATTGGACTTATTTTACGAATGGGACAACTTCAACCATGGCTCGGCCATCAAAAATGGGGATGGCGCGCTCTTAAGCAAAGAGAATTGGTCGTATCTCCAGAACCTTGCAAAACTGAAGAAGGGAAAAGATTACCCGGGGCAGCTGCGTATGTTGTTGCCAGACCTGATAAACAACTCAAGTCGCCGGATTAAACAGGGTCGTTACAATGCGGCCGTTGCAACCACATATCGGGCTATGGAGATGATTGCCCAGCTACTTTTGTCCAACTATGGGATATATGACGAGCATAATGGCTTGCGATTGGCTGATGTGACAGAGGATACCCAAAAAGTGGTCGATGAGTTTAAACTGGAAAATCGCCTTGAGCTGCCTCTACGATTGGGATATAGACGCAAATTATACCTCTTGCAGGAACTGGGAAACCGCTTATCCGAGGAAATGCTGAACGATCTGGAATTGGAGAGCAGCATGAGCTTGAGGAACGACTCGATATTTGCACATGGAACCGGCTCCATCTCTGGGGAAAGGGCAAAAGAGTTCTTGGATATTTGTGAGAGTTATGCCACCAAGGCAATCCGGAGAAAGGAATTCCTCAAGTTGAAAACGGGGGCATCGTTTGATTTATACCCTCTTTTCAATAAACTCCAGTGAGGTTATGCCTCCGGGGCACCATCACTTATCTGAGAGGAAACCAAATAAGAACACCTCATCAATCCGCTCTTATCCCCCCGCCTTGTTTCTTGATATTCCACTTGGCGTTCCATATGGAACTATTCGGGAAAGAAGGATAACAGTTGCTGATGGAGACCATTAAAAACATCGCCATCCTAAGAACCGTACAGGAGGCTGGTTTCGGCACCGTGGAACGCCTGTTGTGTGGCGTAGGAGTAGCTGCTGAGCCCTTATAAGTAGCTCAGCGGCTTTAATGCCCGTGTGGCGGTGGCGCCGGGAAACCAGCTGTGCCGCTACGTAAAAAGCAAATAACTTTAAATACTTAGACGTACGCATAAATACGTTGGTGAATTCAATGAGTTTGAAGCAAATAAGCGTGACGATGCCCGCGAACCTGTTCAAAGCATCTAAAGACTATTCTGAAGAGTACGGTTACAAAAACATACAGGAATTCATACTGGACGAGATACGGAAGAAAGTGATGGCAAAGAGGATTGCGAGGTATGAGCAGATAGAGGCTGAAATGGACAGGGAGGCGAAAGCCATGGGAAAGAAGGAGGCCATTGCCTTTTTGGAAGGGCTTTAATGGATTACAAGATTAAATTCAGCAAGCAGTTTGAGAAATCAATGAAGAAGATGAAGAAAAAGGATTCCGTTCTTTTCAAGCAAATACAAAGAAAATTGATTGAAATTGTCGGGGCTCCGGAAAGATACAAGCCGCTCAAACACGACTTGGCTGGTTACAGGCGAGTTCATTTCGGGAGTTTTGTGTTGGTTTATACAATAAGAGACGGCATAGTGAAAATAATCTCGATAGACCATCACGACAAGGCGTATTAATCAGTCCTTTTAACGCGTGAGTGGCGGAACCACCATAAGCCGCTCAGCGGCTGTTGGGGATGGGGGTTCGCCCTTTGGCATCCCAGCTTATTCCAGCTCTATCTTAATTCCGCCAACGCGCTTGGCGAAGAAGTTGTAGATGAATGCCCCGATTGCGCCGCTGATGAAGCCTATTATTGCTTGGCTTATGGTGGCAACGACGACAAGAACAATCAGCATGATTATGCCTACGATTACTGCCACTATGCTCATGCCTGCAAAATTGCCTCCAGCCATCAGCCCGAGCATGCCCACTCCGCCAAGGAAAATGCCGTAAATCACCGCAACGAATGCCCCTAAGAAGAATCCCACCGCCCCCATCATCACGGCGTACATCTTCGCAGCGGACATCACATCGACCGATTTTATTGCTTTGAGTGCCATGATGGTAAAATGGGATTGGCACTTATAAGCATAACTGGGGTTTTTATTGTTCCGCAGCCACTACTAACCCATGCCAATCAGCAAGAAGCAGGCCCATGCACGGGCCAAGGGAATAAAGGACAGGATTGCAGAGATAGAAAACGAGCTTAAGCTGCCCATAATGGATAAGGTGAAAAGGTCCAACTTAGAATACGAGCTAGCAAGGCTGAAGAAAAGGGCTTAGCGCTTCCGGTCATACCTGCCCATTAGCTCCGCCTCAGCAAGGATGTGCCCGCGCATTGCCTTTAGGAGCGCCCCCTTGGATGAGCCCTCTGGAAGCTGGATCTTCATGTCAAGCGCATAGAGGTGGAAAAAGTACCTGTGCTCGCGGTCTGGAGGGCAAGGCCCGCCATATGAAAGGCGCTTGAAGCTGTTCATCCCCAACACTGCGCCTTGGGGAGTTGTATTGGCATCTATGCGGTCAACGGGGTCAAAATCCCAAAGCAGCCAGTGGTCCCAGGTGCCCATGGGCGCATCCGGGTCGTCAAGGATAAGTGCAAGCGAATCTGTCCCATTGGGAATGCCTGAAATCATAAGGGGTGGGGAGATATCCTCACCATCACAGGTATACTTAATAGGGATCGTCCCTTTGTCCTCAAATGCAGGGCTTGTTAAATTCATGTTATGCACCTCGGATTGCGTGCAGCCAGCCAAGAGGATGGCTAGTACAAGCAACAATTTTTCCACAGCTTAATAATGCAGAGGACATAGATAAAGCTTATTAAGGTCAAAAAGAAATTGAACAGCATGGGAGAAAAGAAGAAGTATTACTACAAAGAAGGCGAGAAAAAGGCGTATTACTACAAAGAAGGGGAAAAGAAGGCCGAAGAGGCAAAAAAGAAGTACTACTACAAAGAAGGGGAAAAGAAGGCCTAGAGGAAAGGTGGAAGCGCCTGGATTGCCGGATCGAACGAAGCTATTTCTGATTTCTTGAGGGGAGTTACTATGCGGGAAGAGATCCCATTGAGTGTGTAAGGGAGGCGCATCAGCCGCATCTCCCCTTCAGTAACCCATTTGTCAATGCCAAAGTGCGAGTATTGCTCTGCAATCTTGGCACGCTCACGGCGGGTTAGGGAGATTGCATCACTATCAAATACATGGATGTGAAAGCCACGGCCAGAAAAAACCGCACGGACATCGCTGTATTGGCTGGATAGCTCATCAAAAAGGGAAACCGTGTTTTGGCGGGCAATCTCAAAAGCTGTTTTGCAAAACGAAAGCCCTTGCTTGTGCAAGCGCCTGCTAAGGGGGCCATGGATTGGGCAGTCTACATTTTCTGGATCAAGGTCAAAAGCCAGCTGCTGCCCTGCAAAGTTGCCCCAATTCCAGCAATCCCTTAGGTCATGCGAATGGCAGAGTGAGAAGTTGTGGTAGTAATTGCGGTCATAGTAAACGCCCTCTGGCAGGAAGTGCAGTATGTAGCGCATGACTTCCTTAAGGGACGTGTAATTGTCAATAACAAGCGGGACGTTTTTGTCTTCTTTGTATTCCGGCGGATAAACTCCGGAGTGGCGCCCGATGATTGCCGCATAAACAAGCTTCCTTCCTACCCAGTTGCGCGATCGCTTAAGGTCAAATGACTCGTAAAATCGTTTTCTTTCCTCAAGTGAGGACGGGCGCATTCCAAACGGCAATTTCATCCTACCACTAATAGCGTATTGAGAAGTATTTAAACTCGCGCGACGGGGCATCAAACCACGTTGCATCCGCTTTTTCTGCCTTGCGGACCCCATCATTAATCTTGCATTCAGCAGCAAAGCTGCGCAGCTCAGGCTCGGGGCCTTCGGCGACTACCTCTACCGTGCCGTCAGGCAGGTTGCGCACAAAGCCAGTAATAGGATATTTGGCAGCGACACTGCGGATGGCAGCACGATAAAAGACGCCCTGCACACGGCCGGATATGACAAGGCGGACACGCTTCATGCAAGGCAATAGGCACACAACCAATAAAAACAATGAGGGAAGAATATGCACATGAGGTGCAGGAAGTGCGGCAAGAAAGTGTACGAAAGCGGGTTTTGCAAGGAGCACTTCATGGAATACCTTGAAAAAAAAGTGAGATACACAATCCGGAAGTTCTCACTGCTGAAAAAGGGCGATAAGGTGCTGGTTGCAGCATCGGGAGGAAAAGACTCAACTGTGCTGCTTTACATGCTCCATAAGTTTGGCTATGGCGTTGAGGCGGTGATGGTAGAGCCGGGGATTGCTGGCTATACAGACAAGAATTTGAGTGCGCTGCAAAGCATCTGCAGCAAGTATGGCATCCCGCTGAAGGTGGCCTCATTTAAGGGGGAATACGGCTATACGCTTAAGGAGATGCTTGACGTGCTTAAAGAAAGGCATACGCCAATGAGCGCATGCGCAGTATGCGGGGTCCTTAGGAGGCAGCTGATAAGCCGTGCAGCAAAAGGCTTTGATGCTGTGGCAACCGGGCACACCATGGATGATGAGGCCCAGGCATTTTTGATGAACATATCCCGGAATGATAGCGCACAAGCCTTGCGTGGAGGGCCAAAGAGCAAGGGAAGTGGGCTTGCCACACGCGTGAAGCCGCTTTACCTGCTGAAGGAAAGGGAGACTACAGCATACTCAAAGGCAATGGGCTTTCCTGTAAATTACAGCAGGTGCCCCTATTCAGTGGGGGCTTACCGCAAGAGCTTTAGGGACTTTTTAGATACGCTTGAAAAGAAGCACCCAAATGTGAAAGACAATATAATCGCCTTTTACTTGCATGAGTATGGCGGAAAAAAGCCAAAAGGCACACCAAACAGGTGCAAGATTTGCGGCGAGCCGTCGAGTGGAGAGATATGCAAGGCATGCCAAATTTTGGAACACCTAAAGGCTTATTAACAAAAATGGAGTAGGCGAAGGCATGGGATTGCTGCTAATGGTCGTCAGCTTTTTCCTAGCACTTGTAGTCACTGCAATGGCGTATGTGGAATACAAAACCACTAGTGACAGGATATTTATGTTCCTGGCAGATGCGTTTGCTTTCTTTGCTGTAGTCCACCTAGCTACAATACTTAGCGTGGGAAAGCTGGTTGGTGACTTCCCAATAATCGGGATACAGATTATAGCTTACCTTGTCATAATATTTGGGATTTACCACCAGTCAAAGATATATAAGATAATTAAATAATCGACGTATTTATATACTAAAAGAGACAAAAAAAAGCACAATAAGCGTATTCTTTACTGCTAAAGCATCATTGCTAAATTGAGAAGGTGAGAAAATGGAGGGCCAGAAGCTAATGGAACAGGAAGTTATAAATACGCCCATAGAAGCGCACAAGCTTAAGCCAAACATGGAGGACTACGATAAGGCTTATCAGGAATTCAAGTGGGATGATGTGAAAGAGAACTTCTCCTGGCACACAACAGGGAAGGTGAACATGGCCTATGAGGCAATAGACCGCCATGCAGAAGGGTGGAGGAGGAATAAGGTTGCACTTTACTATGATAATGGGGAAAGGAAAGAAAAATACACGTTTCAGGAAATGAAGCTGCTCTCCAACAAGTTTGCTAACGTCCTAAAGAAGCTTGGTGTGAAGAAGGGCGACCGCGTTGCTGTGTTTATGCCGCGCTCACCGGAGCTTTACATATCATTCATTGGCATTGCAAAGATTGGGGCAATTGCAATGCCCTTGTTTGAGGCATTCATGGAGGAGGCAGTGAGGGACCGGATGAAGGATTCCGGGGCAAGCACAATAATTACCACCCCGCCCATGCGAAGCCGCATTCCTCAGGAAGAGCTGCCAGCGCTTAAGAATGTCATAATGGTTGGGGAGGAGGGCATGATAAAAGGTGGGGAGGTAAGCTACCACCGCGAGATGAGCCAAGCAAGTGACAAATTTGACATTGAGTGGCTTGGGCTTGAGGATGGGCTAATATTGCACTATACCAGCGGCTCAACAGGAAAGCCAAAAGGCGTCCTCCACGTCCAAAACGCAATGATTGGGCACTACCACACCGCTGAGAAGGTGCTTGACCTGCACGAGGAGGATGTTTACTGGTGCACAGCCGACCCTGGCTGGGTGACTGGGACAAGCTATGGCATTTACGGCCCGTGGCTACATGGTGTGTCATCGCTAATAAAGGGGGGCAGGTTCAGCGCAGAGGAATGGTATAAGACAATAGAGGACTACAAAGTAACAGTTTGGTACTCAGCACCAACAGCATTCAGGCTGCTGATGGCAAAGGGAGACGATCTTGTCAGGAAATATGACCTAAGCTCGCTTAGGCTTATATACTCAGTTGGTGAGCCGCTGAATCCAGAGGTAATTAGGTGGGGGCTGAAGGTGTTCCACCTTCCAATATATGAGAACTGGTGGATGACTGAAACTGGCATGCAGCTTATTGCAAACTACCCTGCGCTGGCACTTAAGCCGGGGTCAATGGGGAAGCCTGTGCCGGGTGTGACCGCAGCAATCATTGATGACAATGGGCACGTTGTCCCGCCATATACAATTGGCAACCTGGCAATAAAGTCCGGCTGGCCCTCAATGATGAGAAAGATATGGGGCAATGATGAGAAGTATAAGAGCTATTTTGTGAAGGGCGACGACGGGACAAAATGGTATGTATCGGGTGACTCAGCATACATGGATGACGAAGGGTACTTCTGGTTCCAAGGGAGGATAGATGATGTAATTAAGACCAGTGGCGAGCGCGTTGGCCCCTTTGAAGTGGAGTCAAAGCTCGTTGAGCACCCTGCCGTTGCAGAGGCTGGCGTCATAGGCAAGCCGGACCCAATTAGGGGGAATATTATAAAGGCGTTTATAACCTTAAAGCCGGGCTATAAGAACACCCCTGAGCTGCTTGAGGACATAAGGCAATTCGTGAAGAAGGGCCTTGCAGCACATGCGGCACCGCGGGAGATAGAGGTTGTTGACCACCTGCCAAAGACACGCTCTGGTAAGATAATGCGGCGCGTCCTAAAGGCAAAGGAGCTTGGGCTCCCAACTGGCGACCTTTCAACGATGGCTGACGACTAGCCCCTCCCCCTTTTTATTTTTAGAAAGGCATAGCATTAGCTATGCCAGAATTCCACCCTGAGAGCCTGCTACATGAGTCACTTGATGAGATAAAAAAGAGATTTCCTGAGCATGCACAAGCAATATCAGGAATCATAAGGAAAAGAAGGCCAAGAACGGCTGGCCAGCTGCTGCGCATAATGGAGAAGGAGATTCCTGGGTTTAAGGCCCCAGAGGAGTGGCACCAAGAAAGCAAAAAGGGGGTAGAACTGCCAAACTGGCTTAAAAAGGCAGCCCCCACACGGCACCACAATGCGATTGCAGAAGAGCTGGCAAGAATCAGGGAGGAAAGGGAGATTGCACGGCCTGGAAAGCTAAGGGACAAGCTCATTTCCAGGCTGGAAGAGAGGGGCGTTTCGCTGCCCGAAAGGGCGCTAAAGAAGCTGTCGCCTGCAAAGCTTTTTTCAATGCTCGAAGAGGGCCACCAAACACAGATAAGGGAGCACCTGCTCAAGCTGCTGCATGTGCCCAAGGACAAGTGGGAATACTACACAGACATATCCCAGCTGGACAGGGAAGCCAAGGGAATAGGCAGCGAGCCAACTGCCATAAAGGTGCATGATAATGGGATTGTGTTCTCAGGCTGGCTGGAACCGATTGGCGCGGAAGTTGGAATGCTGGCAGAAGCAATGGGGGAACCCCAAAGAAATGCATTCGGCCGTGCACTTGCAGAATGGATAGAGGAAGAAGGGCTCAGCAGCCTTGGCGAGGAGGGGCTCATTAAGAGGAGCAGGGAAATAGCCGATAAGGCGCGGGGGCTGGCAGGGGATTACAGCAAAGCAGAAGCCATGACACCAAAGCAGTATCTTGTAGCTGCAAAGAAAATAAAAAACCGCGTTCTTGAGCAATATGGCCTCGACGGGCACGCTATCGGGGAAATAGGCAAGGTGTGGAACAAGAGTAGGAAGCTGGAGCTTGAGGAGATGCATGGAACGGGTGTGAAAAAAATCATTTTCACGCCAGCAGAAAAGGAAAGGCTTGAGAGGCGCGCACATTCGCTAGCAATGACGCATATAGCCACAAGGCAGGTGGTAGCCGCACTTCAGGAGCGCATCGGCAAAAGCATCCACCCAAAAATGCTGGAGAGAATACAAAAGGAGACAGCAAAGCACGTTATTTCCCAAGTGATGGGGAAGGTTAAAAAAGGGGAATTTGGCAGGCTTAGCGATGAGGAGGTGGCTAAAATCGCTGATGCAATAGCCAAAGGGCTATGACAAAAGTGATTTATAGCTGGGATGAGCAATATGGTTGAGGTGTTAAAATGAGGACAAACGAGTTTGTCATTGAGCTTGATAACAACCCAGGCGAGCTTGCAAGGATATGCGAGCTTATCGGGCAGAACGGCATTAACCTAAATGCAATAGCCACAGAGCGCACGGGAAAGCAAGTATTCGTGCGGATGGTTGTTGATAGGGAAAAGGAGATGGAAGATGTGCTCGATAGCAACGACATTGTATATGCCAAAAATGAAGTTGTTGTCAAGTCACTCCCTAACAAGCCAAATGCATTAACAGATGTAGCGAAGCGGCTCGGTTCCGCTGGTGTAAACATTGAATCGCTTTATTTGGCTGGCAAGGGCAAAGACAGGATAAGCCTCGTGTTTTCCCTCGACAACCCAAAGCAAGGGGCAGAGCTGCTGAAAGGCTAGCCCCTTATTTTTCTTATTATTTTAGAGAATGCATAAAACCCTAGGAATAAGGCAAATGCAACCATTGTTGCAAACAAGAAGGGATAGCTCCCTGCTATGTCCGCCCCCTTGTATGGCTTAACGGCGTTTATTGTGGTTGTAGTTATGTGCTCTGCACCACTTATATCGTACCACCTAACAGAAAGCTTGTAACTCCCTTGCTTAACAAGGAAGCTAGCCTTGCTCCCGTTTAAGGTCTGGCTTTGGCTGCCAAGCGACACCAGCACATTAGTGACTGAATTGGATTTGGTAATTGGGGCCGACACCACTACTTTCCCATTGTACTCACTAAAGATAGGCTTGCCGACCGACAGGGACGGGGCTTCATAAGCAAAAAATGGAACACTCTTGGTGTTATGGGCACTATCGCCATCTATTGATACTGTAAGTGCCTGCTCGCCCGGCTCATGCGGGAGGAGTGTAAAGTTAAGCTGTGTTTCACCGGATACCACTAGGCGGCTATGGTATTCGCTGCCATTTGTAGCAGCACTTACAGAGAGGGTATGTGCAGCCTTCGGGCCCTCAATGGTAACATCAAAGCTGGCTGGCTCACCAACAAACGCCTGCTTTGGCAAGCTTATATGCTTTATGTAGATGCCTGGGGAACTCCTTACTGTGAAGGCAAGTGTTGCCACCCCCCCTGTCTCAGAAGCCACATACACAGTATGGGCACCAGCATGGGCTGGCACAAAGCCAAACTTTGTCGTGCCAGCAGTTGCCATGCGTGTCTCTAAGTGCCCATCGCTATAAACGGTGATACGCTCTCCAGGTGTGGCCCGCACATAAACAGATAACATCCCCCCAAGTGCCACCGATGTATCAGATAAGAACGCTGTAAAGCCGCTTCTGGAAGCTGCCTTGCTTACGGTAACTGGGATGCTTTTCTCTTTAAGATAGCGTGAATTCAATGTAAGGGGGCAGGTGTATACAATAGATGGATTAAGCTTATTTGATGTTGAAACAATCCAGCTAACATGCGCCTCCTTCCCTGGCTCAAGAACTACTGAGCGGATTGGGCTTGATACGCTTATAATGGGGGTATCAGACAAGCAGGGAACAAGCCGCAAGTCAATGAGGCGATAATCGCTTCCGCGCATTGAAAAAGTAACTAATGTCTGGTCCCCAAACCCAAGGATGGGCGATGCTATTGAAAGGGAATAGCTATCCGGGGGTGACGCACTCCTGGCAGATGCTACTTTTACCTGTACCCCACTGCTGCTCTCACCTGCAAACTCCGGCTTTTGCCAGTGTATTGATGCAGCACTGCTTACCTTAGCAACAACAGTATTGCTTGAATTTGGCTCAGCACCTTTTGAAAACTCAATATGGGTAGCATCTAAGTGCCCCACCTCCAGCCAAGTTGCATCAACCGGAACCCACTTCCCAATGTATACCTCATTCCAGGCATGCCCTAGCCAGCCATAGTCGCCATAGGCCTGGCCGAGGACAAAGCGTGTTGGATAGCCAAGCGAGCGGGCGAAGGCCGCAAACAAGGTCGCATATTCCACACAGACCCCTTCCCCGTTGTTAAGCACCCAAAGCGCATCTTCCCGCTGCCCTACCAGCCCTAAATTGTATTTTACATGATTATGTACCCAGCCAGCAAGGCGGCATACCCTTTCAAAGTCGGTTGTAGAATTTGCTGTAATCCACTTCGCAAACTGGCGGATTTCTGGGCTGTTGCTTTGGACCTTTGCAGAAGGCAGCGTGTACCTCATAAGCTCCTGCGGGATTGAGTATGACTCTGGAAGCGACGCCGTTATCCGCTCATTGGTTGTAACGTTCGAACGGATAGCATATGAGTATGACTGCCCAGGGGCAGAAGCAGACAGGTGGGCCAGCTCATTCCCCTCGCTGTCCGTGACAGTAGTGCTTTCTGTGCTGGCGTGCTGGTAGCCGGTTGTCTGAGGCACAGTTAAGTTTAAGCCAAGCAGGTATATATCCCCCCCACTAGCTTGGATTGACCCCTTTTGAAGCACCGTGGCATTTACCTGCTGGACTAGCTTTGGCTCACTTATTTGCCCAAGTGCAAGGGTAAAAAGCAGGAGCAGGAACAATAGCCGTCTCATTGGGTTGATAAGGGCATTCCCCAATATAAATTTATATATGCGTGCTGTCAGATAGCTGATGAAACGGGTTATAATGATTTTAATTATAGCAATCGTATATTATTTTACTGTATTCAAGATACTATATGGCGCCTTCAGAAGTAATTTAGTTGTCTTCTTGTTTGCAAACCTAATTGCATTTGCCTTCATCTACCAGTGGTTCAAGGGGCAGCTGTATCAAATCTAAAGCAATCCTTTTTCTGTTAGAGCCACGCTCGCTTGCCCGCCGTTTTCCGTGCACGCTTTTTTCGCTAATGCTTAACAGAAAAGGGTGCGTGGGAAAGCATTGATGGAAAACAATCCTTTTCTGTTAAGGATTTTTGGCTTTGGCTAAGCATTACAGCAGCCTTTCCCCTGTAGGCAAAGCCTGGGGAAATCAGTGCCTTCGGCACGAAGCCAAAAATCAGTAAAAGCATTGATGGAAAAAAGCATAGGTGGTTTGCGTGATGCCGCCGGGCACCCTTGTGGCGCCATCGTCTACCTTGACTTGGGGGGCTTCCTCACCCTAACCTCTGTCTTGTTACTGCTGATATCATCCTCATCATCAGTATCCCACGTATCGGTGTAAATGTTTTTCCTCACCCCCAGTTTCTTGAGCACCATATTTTTCAAAGCGTATTCCTTTTTCGCGTAACCTTTCAGCTCATTCCTGTTTGAAACCCTCTCTGAAAGCATCGCCCCTTTCCCATACAGCTCTTTGCAATAGCTGTCAACAAGGCCGAAAAACACTTTCTTATGCGCCTTTGTTGAGCCATATCGCGTGAAGTAATCCGTGCTTACCTCCACACTGTCCAGGACGGGGCCCTTGTCCGAAAGCATTATGTATGCCCTGCCGATGGGCTTCTTGTTTGCATAGAGGTTCAGGATGGCCGTCCCGGCATCCTGCAAATAAGTGAAGTTCGCCCAGAACTTGTTCCCGCCATAGTCCCCTTCCCCCGGTGGCGAGGTGCAGTCACCGGAGAACCTGCCGTTGAAAGTGTCCGACTTGGGGTCCCTGTCCCATTGCACTGCGGTTATTGTCGCCCCCCTCTCGGTTGTTTCCGGGATTTTATTTGCCAGCTCGCGGCTTTTTGCTATTATCCTGCTGTGCGACTTTGCGTCAATGGCGCTTTTGAACCCATAGGCATCCTCGTCCCTGAAAAATTCCGATATCGCATTCATTGCCTGCTTTGCGGATGCAAGCCCTTCAACCTTAAAGTGCGAGAGGTAGTGCCCCATCCTCCGGGCGGTTAGCTGGCTAGTCAGCAGGGCGTATGGCTCCAAGAGCCCTTTTTTCAGCATTGGCCTAAGCACGAGGCTCATCAGTGGCGGCTTTTCAATCTTCCTTAGCGCGCCCTCAATGCTTTCCTGGGAGGGATGCTCAAGCGCCCTCTCCAATATGGAAACCAGCTCCTGCTTTCTCTTGTTAGGTATGCTTATCTCCTTTGCCTTGGCCAGCACGTTCCCAGCCAGCTCAGCCAGCTCCCCCTTTGTTTCCACGGCCTCGCGCATAATCTCCGCCGACCGCCTGACAAGCTCATCCTCCTCATCCTTTGGCAGCTTCGGCACCTCGGCTCTGGCCTCTACCTTTTTTGAGTCGCTCCAGTCCCCCAGCAGGACATCCGTGTTGTAACCTGCTTTCCGCAGGCTCTGGTATTCCCCCTTGTGCTGCGCCTCAAACCACTCCCTGTAATTGTTGATGTGCTGGAGTATGGCCTTATGCTCCACGAAATCATCCACATTCCTCTCAAAGTCAACGATCTTCGGCCGGCTCCAGCCAAAGTCCGTAATTTTCCCCCCAAACAGGCTTAGCCCAACGCGCTTTTCCAGCGCGCGCATGAGCCTGCTGTCAACTTCGGAAATTTTCCCCTTTTTCAGTGTGCTGGCATCGATGTATTCCAGGGCCGTGGCGGCGTATTTCGCGCTCCCGCCGCTCTGATGGATAAGCCGCACTATGTCGTTCAAGGCAAACCTGGCCGCGGTTAGCCCTTTTATTTTGGCGGCTATCCTTGGCTTTGCCGCTTCAGGAGCCTTTTTCAGCGACTCCTCAAGGCTTTTCCTTTGCAATTCCACCTCTTTGCCATACCCCTCCGAAAGCAAGGGGAGCGTTTTGAGGATATCCCCCCAATATTCCCCCTCCTGTATCACTGCAGAGCCATGGTGCGAAATCTCTTTCAGCACAACTTTTAGTATGCCACCCTTCTCCCCTTCCGGAATGGCCGTGAGTGCTTTCATTACAGTTGGCACAGTTTTAACATAAAACGCCCAGGCATCTTCCTTCGGCTCAGCCTCCGTTATAACCTTCAAAGCCTCCATCCTCTCCCCTTCCGGAATGGCCGTGAGTGCTTTCATTACGGTTGGCACACTCCCCCCATAAAACCTCCAGGCATGCCTCTCCGGCTCAGCCTCCGTTATAACCTTCAGCGCCTCCTTGATTTGCCCGATGTCTTTGAATGCCCCAACCACCACAGGCACACTATCCCCATAAAACTCTTTGGCATCCTCCTCCGGCTCAGCCTCCGTTATAACCTTCAAAGCCTCCTTGATTTGCCCGATGTCTTTGAATGCCCCAACCACCGCAGGCACAATCTTCTCATAAAACGCCCAGGCATACCCCTTCGGCGCAGCCCCTGTTATAACTTTCAAAGCCTCCATCCTCTCCCCCTCCGGAATGGCCGTGAGTGCTTTCATTACGGTTGGCACATTCTCTTTATAAAATATCCAAGACGCCCAGGCATACCCCTTCGGCGCAGCCTCTGCCATAACCTTCAATGCTTCCATCCTCTCCCCATCCGGAATGGCTGTGAGTGCCCCCATCATGGCAGGCACATCCTTGTTATAAAACTCCCCGGCATCCTTCTCCGGCTCAGCCTCTGCTATAGCCTCCAATGCCTCCAGCCGGTATTTCGCAAATGGCTTTAGCAGCTGCTCCGCATTGGGGATTAAGCCCTGCTTTTCCTCAATCTCCTTTACCCGCTCCATAATTTTTTTGTTTGTTTCCCTGTCGCCGAACGGCTTCTTTTCGTGCAACGCCAAAACAGTGTCATGGGTAAGTGACGCAAGGATAGCCGTTTCCGTGTGGCTCAGGCCGCCGCCTGTTGTTTCCTCCCCCGTCAGCTTTTCCCTTGCCATCCCCACAATTTTTTTGTGATCCACCCCCTCCCTGAGAAGGTCGGGATAATCCGCCAGCAGCTCCGTTAATTTTGATTTCGGCTGCAGCTTTTCCATGAGCTTCCTCTCAAGCTCTTCCGGGCTTTTGGACTCGACCATCGCCTCCTTAATGGCAAGCGGGAGGGCATAGCCATGGAGCCTTTGCAGCTCCTTCTCAACCTCCTCCGCTTTTCCAGAGCTAACTGCTTCTTCAATGCGGCTTAAGTCCCTGGCGGTGTGCGTCTCCAGCACTTTTGAAATTGCCCTCACTGTTTCGGTGATTGGGTGTTCCTCCCCCTTCGGCTTAATTGGAGTTGGAGGGCCTGGTGCGGAAGGCACTGCTTTCCTGCTCTCTTTACCTTCCACGGAGGCCTTCTTGCTTTCCGTGGGAACTTTCTCGGGGATTTCCACAGGGGCAGTTTCTTTGCTTTCCACACTTGCTTTCTCAGGGATTTTCACCATGAGGGGGGCATCTTCCCCCTCATTGTAATAGTCTCCCACAACGTCTTCCTGCTTGAACCCCATCGTTTCATAAAACCTCTTGGCATCGGGAGTGATGGAGATAATCTCCCTGCCGTGTTCCCCCTTAACGAGCTTTTTCATCAGCTCGGACTCAATGCCAAGGCCCTCATGGCTCGGCAGTACGGCAAGTGACCATATGAACGTGTGCTTCCCTTTTGGGTCGTGGTCGCTTGGCTCCACATCGGGGCCCCATGAAAGTTCCCTGTCCTTTAGCCGGATTGAGGATAGGTAAGCAAGTATTTTGCCGCCCTTTTCCGCAACAAGGTTGCCTTCCGGGTGCAGCCCGATAATCTCCTTGTATGTGCTTTCTTCTGTTTGCAGGTCCCCCGGGAACCTTTTTTCCACCTGCATTATGCCCGCAAGATCCCCCGTTGTTGCCTGCCTTATCTGAATGCCTTGCTTCAGCCGCTGTGAAACGCTTTCCAGCGCCTGCTTGTCAACAAGCCCCGTGAATGACTTCAGGTCGCTGTAGTGGATGATTCCCTTGTCCACTGCATCGTGGAGAATTGAGTGCAGTTCGTTTTTCTCGAAAGTGCTTTTTATTTTGTCGGCATGCTCCATCATCACCCCAAGCGCCTTTTCAGCTTCGAGCCTTTTGCCTGCCTTGAGTAAGTTCTGCCTGCTTTCGAACGCTTTGGCATACCTTTCCATTGATGAGACAACAAGATCTTTCCTTTTTGTTTCCAGCCTGCTGACTGGCTCGAACTCGTGAAAGCGCCTGCTGAACTCGTGCAATCTTTCCAGGGGCATATGTAAAAATTATACCAACGAATATATAAAAAGCAAGGGTTTTGGGTGCTGCCGATGCCAATTACGGGCACGTTTGCATAAAAAAATAGCAAGCCGCGGGCATGATGCCCGCGGGGTTCTTATTGGCTCACATCATGCCGGGCATTCCGCCACCCATGCCGCCTCCAGGCGGCATTTCAGGTGGCGTATTGGATCCCTTTCCAGAAGAGGCAATTATATCATCTATGCGAAGTATCATCTCGGTTGCTTCGCTCGCGCTTGTTATTGCCTGCTTCTTGATTTTTGCTGGCTCAAAGACATGTATCTTTTCCATATCGGAGACCTTGCCGCCCATCACATCAACACCAGCAAACTTGTCGCCTTTCTCATGCTTTGCACGGAGCTCAACAAGCGTGTCAATGGAGTCCATGCCTGCAGACTCGGCAAGCGTGCGTGGTATGATCTCAAGGGCGCTTGCAAATGAAGATATTGCAAGCTGCTCCCTGCCGCCTACCGTCTTTGCGTAGTTGTTCAGCGCGAGCGCCAGCTCAATCTCGATGCTTCCGCCGCCGACAACAACCTTCTTGTCCTCAAGTGCAGAAGAGATTACCCCAATTGCATCAGTAAGGGCACGCTCTGCCTCATCAACAACGTGCTCTGTCCCGCCGCGGACAAGTATAGTGACGGCCTTGGGGTCTCTGCACTTCTCAACAAAGACCATGTCCTCGCCAGCTATTTTGCGCTCCTCAACAAGGCCAGCATCGCCCAGATCCCCTGCTGAAAGGTCCTGTATCCTTGTGACAATTGTGGCCCCTGTTGCCCGGGAGAGCTTTTCCATGTCGCTCTTCTTAACACGGCGCACAGCAAGAATGCCTGCCTTTGATAAGAAATGCTGTGCCATGTCATCAATCCCTTTCTGGCAGAAAAGCACATTTGCACCGCTCTTTTGGATATCATCAACCATCTCCTTGAGCATGTTCTCCTCCTGTGCTAGGAACGCTTGGAGCTGGTCTGGTGCTGTAATGCGGATTTCAGCATCCGTCTCGGTATTTTTAACCTCAAGTGCAGAATCAAGGAGGGCCACCTTTGCATTCTCAACTTTCTTAGGCATCCCTGAGTGGACGCGCTCCTTGTCTATGACAATCCCATTGATAAGCTCAGTGTCAATAAGGTCGCCGCCCTGCTTTTTCTCAATTTTAATGTAGTCGCTGTCTATTGAGACAGAGCCTTTGCTGCGGTCTGCAACCTGCTTTACGGCCTGCACTGCAATGCCAGCAAAATGGTCACCTGCGCGCTGCGCACCCTTCCCTGTCATAGCAACCATTGCCATTTGCTTAAGGAGCTTATCGTCATCAAAGCTTACGTCTGCTGACTTCTCCCTAAGGAATTCAAGGGCTTTAGCAGATGCCATGCCATATCCACGGATTATCACGCTGGGGTGTATCTTTTTCTCAAGCAGGTCCTCTGCATTCTTAAGGAGCTCACCTGCAAGGACTACAGCTGTTGTTGTGCCATCCCCCACTTCCTCATCCTGCGTCTTTGCAACCTCAACCATCATTTTCCCGGCGGGATGCTCGACAGTCATTTCTTCAAGGATTGTTGCACCATCGTTTGTTATGACTATGTCCCCTAGGTCATCAACGAGCATCTTGTCCATTCCCTTCGGGCCAAGTGTGGTTCTTATTGCATTCGCTATTGCCTTGGCAACGGCGATGTTCGACCGCTGCGCATCCCTGCCCAAGAGCCTTTGGGCGCCCTCAGGCAATACAAGTATTGGCTGTCCTGCCAATTGTCCTGCTAACTGTTGTGTCATTTTATATCACTTCCTTTAATCGTATTAAGATTAGCACCAAATTGGTGGATATCCATTTTGTACGAATTTATATATAAATACACCGGTTTGATGGATATGCGGTTTACAGGCTGATGCCCAGCACCACGGGCGCAGGCATGTTCCCAACCTGGTTGCCATCAAGGAAAATGCTGTAGTTCATGTCTGTCTTCCATATCTCATTGCGCGATAGGTGGATTAGCCATGCCGGGTGGTAGCTGTCAAGGAATATTGGCTGCTTGCTGTAGCTGATGTTGTGCGCTGTAACACCAAATCCTTTTGGTATCTCATCAACAACCAGCACATTAGCGCCATGCTCCGCCGAGTTCTTGAGCTTGAGGCGCACTATGACGACGTGGTCGTCATGCCAAGATGGGTATACATATAGGTCGCGGGCAGCGGATATGCTTTTGCATGGCTCCCCACCAAGCAGCGAGCCAAGATATTTTTCGCCCAATGTGCTCGTGCCGCAAGTGTTTCCATACATTCGGTTTCCCGCCACCGGCTTCCCAAGCTCGTTTTTGCCAATTACATCAACGTAGTCGAAACTAGATAGCGGGAGTGTAGCGACTACTAGTTTGAACGGCCCCGTGGAGTTGCCAACATCAAAAAGGAGGTAGCCCTCAGTTTCTCCGCCTGCCGGCAAAAGCCCCTGGTCATCAAGTGTTGAGTACCAGCGCAGTGGGAAGTGCCTGTCGTCGTTAAAGAGCAGGTATGCAAAACGGTATTCCTCTGGCTGGCGTGCGGTGTTTGTAATCCCCATGTCAACGCGGTAGTCGGTCCGGTTCTTCCCAAAAGGAGAAACATAGCTGTATTTCCCAACAGAGATTATCTTTACGAGAAAGTCGCCGCGCTCGACAGTCTCATTAACTACTGCCGGGCCGTATGACGGGGCGGGTGTGGGTATTACACTTGGGGCTACAGTGGGGGCAGGCGCCGCCGCAGGCGTAGGCTGGGGCGCTGTCCCGACACAACCCAACAGGAGAAGTGCCAATAAGACAATAACAATGCGCATAGGTAGACTACGATGCTTCGGTTTTTAAGCTTTGTTCTCTCAGGTTTTCCGGCAAAAAGAGCACGAGCTTATCCGATAATCACACCGCATAATTATGGCAGAAAAAGCTATTTAAACCTTCTGTCATATCTTGCCAGGGTCTACTCCGATGGCGTTTATCGCACACACCAAAAGGGGGTTTATGCCCACCTTCCTAAATGCCTCAATGAGCTCATCTGACTCCGCACCAGGGTTTATGTAAACCTCTTTTGGATTGACCTTCTTTATTTGGCTCACAAGCTTTATGCCTACCTCCGGGGGAACATACAGCGACACCCGGTCTATCTTGTAGGGGATTGCAGTGACTGCCTTATAGCAGGCATGCCCTTCGATTTCTGTTTCATGCGGGTTGACCGGGAAGACAGTATGCCCCATCATGGCATAGGCACGCACGGCCTTGTTCCCATATTTGCTCCTATCCTTGGAGGCACCAATTATGGCAATGTTCATCGCGCCAGCTCCGAACCAATAATTTGCCTTATGGCTGCATCAGTTGGAACGCCAACTATCTTAATCCCATTGATGAATAAAGTTGGCACACCGCTAACGCCATAGTTAAATGCCTCTACGCGGTTGTGCATTACCTTATCCTTATACTTTTGTGAGGAGAGGCAAGCATTAAACTCCGTTGTATTAAGCCCTGCTTCATCAGCCAGGCGAGTTAGATTGCCAATGCCACTCTCATAGCCAGCATGCGCATACTCCCAAAACTTCCCTTGCCCTGCAGCGCATTCCATTGCAATCGATGCGTTAAGGGTGCTCGGTGAAAGCGGAAGCGCCTTAAATACCACACGAACTGTGCTGTTATAAGCACTCTCTAAAAATGGGAGCGTCTTTAAGCCAAACACTTTGCATGCCTTGCAGGCAGGGTCCGAAAAAACTATAATTGTAACTGCTGCATCTGGTGCCCCAAGGGATGGCTCGCCCCCCGTGGGGGGAGGGGAGAAGTAGCGGACCGCCACGCCTCTTATAGTTTTCTCATCAAGCAAGTAGCTGCCATTTGCCTTGTGGAGGAATGGCTTGAAAACCGAATAGTTTTCCTCTGCAGCTACATGGCTGTTGAAGACGTATGCCGGAAGAGCTTTAATGCCCAAGCTAGATATCAGCAACTTGCCTTCCTTTGAGCTTGCCGATACCTGCCTTATCGACAGCCCGCTAAAGGCTGCCTCCATGATTTGGCTTTCAACTGGCTTGATGAACTTATTGCAGAAGGTGCAGCTTGGGTCATCCACCACCGTAAGGACTGTCCCTACCTCTTGCTGCGGCGCTTCAATGGCAGGGGGCGCAGCAGGGATTTGATGGGCAGAGCTGAAGGCAAAATAAACTGCAACCGCAAAAACTAAGGCTGCAGTAATGCCAAGAAAATAAGCTTGGTCTTTAGAGAGGCCGAGGCGCTCATGGTAGGCAATACGCCGTGGCCCAGCAGTGCCACCTTTAGTTGGCTTTTTTGCTTTCTGCCCCAATGGCTTTTTAGCCGCTGCCTTCTTCTTTGAGGGGGCCATTTAATCATCCCAGCAAAAGCCGCTTCGAGATGACATAGCGCGGGTCAACATCAAAGACTGGCAGGTGTAGCTTTGCCATCACGGTATTTAGCACGACATAGCTGGCAGCAATCCCTAGCGAGAACAGGCCACGCTCAAATGCAACTATCGGGATAAGCCCGATCCAAAGGGCAGGGGTAGTTGGCACTGCATAGAGGAATGCAACACTTCCAATGGCATGTGCGGTAAATGTCGCGCCAAGGGAGCGGCTTATCAGATTCGGCTTAAGCGTTGCCAAAATTGGAATCAGCCAGTAAAGCGCGTAGAACCATGCCTGTCTGCCAATGGGATGCATCCAAAAGAGTACCATCGCAAGCAGCGGCACTGCTGCAACTAGCCGCTTGCCCTTGCCATTGAAATAGGCTGCTGCAAACAGCATCGGCGCCAGCCAAGCCAAGTTTATAAGCGTGAATGCCTTTCCAGCAAACACGAAATTAATTAGCTCAGCAAGCAGCACGGTTGCTGCACCAACAATCGGGCCAAGGAAAGCGCCCGCAGTTGGGCCAAAGAACTGGAACATCGTGAAGAACTGGTTGTCGGCACCGATAATCGGCGAGAAGTTCAGCTGCGAGCCAACAAGGACAAGCAGGCTGAACGCTAGTATGAAAAATAGCTGTTTAGGGGAAAGCATTGTTTTCACCGTTGGAAAAATTAAGCTAGTGGCATATTTAATACTAACCCTTAAATAGTGCCATTATTAGAACGCCAATATGGCATCCATAACGAAGGAGATTAGCATAACAGAGCTTGCTGAAAGATATCCTGAGAGCATTCCATTACTCCTGGAGATGGGAATGCACTGCATCGGATGCATTGCCGCCCAATTCGAGACATTGGAGCAGGGATGCCTTGCACACGGCCTTGACCCTGAGGAAACGGTTAGGCGTATCAATGTAGCAATCAGGGATAAAGAATAAAAAGGGGAATAAGTAAATCCAACAACAGGTGCTTTTATGGTTAAGGTAAATGAGAACTTATGCATTGGCTGCGGCGCTTGCGTTAGCATCTGCCCAGCAGGGTTTGAGATGGGAAGCAACGGCAAGTCGCACGTCAAGGACGGGAATGCAGACTGCGTTGAAGCAGCAAAAAAGGCATGCCCAGTATCTGCAATCCAATAGGCACTAAGCCCTTCTCCAGCGTGTTCCTTCAGGGAAGTCATCAAGGAGTATCCCTTTTTCTTTTAGTTTGCTGCGGATAGCGTCCGCTTTCGCCCAGTCCTTAGCTGCCCTTGCTGCTTCGCGCTCATGGATCTCCTTAATAAGCTCCGCTGGCAGCTGTGAGCTTTCACCCTCCTTCTCAAAGAGCCCGAAGGTATGGAGCATCAGCAGGAGGGTACTGCGGGCCGTTTCCAGGGTTCCCTTTTCCTTGCCAGCATACTTGTAAATATCTGAAACAAGCTCATGGATAACACGAAGGGCCTTGGGGGTATTGAAGTCGCCGTCCATTGCCTCCTCAAATTCCCTCCTCCGCTGCTTGGCAGTTGCTAGGAAGCCGCTGTCGCTTTCCCCCTCTTTTGCATTTGCAATGAAGAAATCCAAGTTCTGCAGCGCTAGCTCTAGCTTTGCCGCGCCCTTTGCAGCATTCTGCATCGCCTTTTCAGTATAGTTAAGCTTGTCGCGGTAATGTGTCGAGAGGAATAGGTAGCGTATTTCGTTGTAAGTGTATTTCTTCAGCAGGTCGTTTAGCGTGAAATAGTTGCCCTTTGACTTGCTCATCTTCCTGCCATTAACTACAAGGTGCTCGCCATGCACCCAATAGTTTACAAACTTCTTGCCATAAGCTGCCTCGAACTGTGCAATCTCATTCTCGTGGTGCGGGAATATCAGGTCAACCCCCCCAATATGGATGTCCAGGGGAGAGCCAAGGTATTTTGGGCCCATCGCCGAGCACTCGATGTGCCATCCCGGCCGGCCCTTGCCCCATGGCGCCTCAAAGAATATGCCGCGCCTGAGCTCGTCTGGCGTAGCCGCCTTCCAGAGTGCAAAGTCACCGGGGGCATCCTTCTCGTACTCGTCGCTGTCAACGCGGTGCCCGTGGTCTAAGGCATCCAAGTCCATCCCAGAAAGCTTGCCATAGGCTGGGAACTTGTGTATGGAGAAATAGACAGAGCCATTCGCTATGTATGCAACTCCATTCTCAAGCAGGTGCTGGATAATATCAAGCATTTCCGGCACCGTCTCGGTGGCACGCGGGTAATGGTCTGCGCGGAGTATGTTCAGCGCGTCGAGGCCGTCGAAGAACACCTTCGTGTACTTGTCGGTGAACTCCTTCAGCGTCATGCCCGCCGCCTCGGAGCCACGGATGGTTTTGTCATCGATGTCAGTAATGTTCATGACAAGTGTGACCTTGTATCCCTTATACTCAAAGTAGCGGTGGATTATGTCGGTGAGGAAGAACGTCCTGAAGTTACCTATGTGCGGCATTGCATACACTGTAGGGCCGCACGAGTAGATGCGCACCTCCCCCTTGTGCACTGGAATAAACTCCTGGAGCTTCCTGCCCATCGTGTTGAATATCCTCATCCCACCACCGCAACTGCATCAATTTCAACAAGGGCACCCCTCGGCAGCGCCTTCACTGCAACCGTGGAGCGCGCAGGCTTGGCGGTGAAGTATTTGGAATACACCTTGTTCATTGCTGCAAAGTCACCAATGTCTGCAAGGTAAACTGTTACCTTTACGGCTTTGGCAAGCGATGAGCCAGCAGCCCCAAGCACTGCAGCCAAATTCCTTATCACCTGCTCTGTCTGTGCGGCGATGCCGCCCCCAACAAGCGTGCCATCTGGCCGAAGCGCAATCTGCCCCGCTGTAAAAACAAATCCACTGGCCACAATGGCCTGCGAATATGGGCCAACCGCAGCCGGTGCCTTAGATGTTGAAACCATTTCCATGGGGCAATAATAAGAAGGGAAGCTTTTATAAACTTCCCCTGCAATAATTATTATATGCGCATAAGGCATATGCTCCTCGGCTGGTGGCTCTCTGTAATAGAATTCTTTAGGGAAAGCGCTTGGGCAATCCGGCACCCGCTGATGTTTGCGCTGAAGGTCTTTGAGCTTGTGGTTGGCTCACTTTCAGTGCTTACAAAGCCAAAAAGCATAATAACTTTCCTTGCCGAGTCGCCATATGAGCCATACAAAGCAATGACCGTGCTTGCAGTTTATGGGGCCATACTTGCAGCAATTGCCTATGTGCAGCACGATGCAATCCTTATGGATGTCAGTGGGATAACCATGGCCGCATCAGGCTATGCCTACTTGATGCAAAGGTCTATAGACTTCGCAAAGGGAAGCCACATACATGCAGATGGCATTGACGGGCTGATACTCCTTAGCGAGCTGCTGCCATTCTTTGGCGGGCTTGCAGTTATAACCCGCACCTTTAGGATGGAGGCAGTTGCCACCCGTACGGAGGAAATGGTAGTGCGCACTGCCAGCAAGTCGCCCATAACCGGGAGGCTGGTAAGTAGGCTGAATGGGGCAGCCTTAAGGGAATCGACAGCGATGAAGGCCACGGGGATAGCTAGGGGAGGCACTGCAAATGGCGTTAGCAACCTCACACAGCAGGCAATCAATGTTATGGAGTGGGGAAAGCAGTGGGGAAAAGTTAGCAATAACCTAATTGGAAAAGCATCAAAGATTGTGAGGGGCTTAAAGCCGCGCGGCCACTAAAGCTTTTTAAATAACAACTGATTTTGTAACTAAGGGTGTTCGCATGACTATGGAAGATGAGGTTAAGACCACTTATCGCATGCTAAAAGATAATAGCTTTAAGGTGGCAGAGATAATATTTGAGGGGGGAGTTAGCGTTAAGGATACTGCATCGCTGGCATCACTGCAGCAGTGGGTAGATGGTGGAAAGGCGTTTGGGGTAGTGCATGTAATTTATTTCACCCCCGATGGGCAGCAGAGAGTCATAGACATAACTGCAGGCAAGCCAGAAGCGCCAGAAGCCGCGGCTGCTGAGAAGAAATAATGGCTGGTGGGGCTACCTTTATAAACTAAGCTTGCATAGCTGGGCTTATGCGGCTGCTTACGAATCCGGAGACGGTGCATAACCTAAAGGATATGCATATGAAATGGAAGAAGGGAAAGATATCCACACGGGAATATCACGATTTCATTGAGCTAACAAAAGACTCAATCGCCCGCGCGGAGCGGGTTTACCGGTTTTTTTAGACTGCTTGGATAAGCATCTCTGACATTATGAATAGTATGTAAAGCAACACAAACAGCATGCCATGGCGGCGGCTAAGCCGGTTGTGCTTTACAAGAAGGTACCACAGCAGTATGCATATGGCCACAAGAAATGCAATTGTTGACGCAAAGGTGCTGTAGTCTGCACTAAGCGGATGAATGATTGCCGCAGCGCCAAGCACCAGCGTTAAATTTACGACGTTGCTCCCAAGCACTTCCCCAAGTGCAAGGCCTGTATGGCCTTTCTTAACAGCACCAACTGCTATCGCAAGCTCCGGCAGCGATGTGCCAAATGCAACTATGGTAACGCCTATGGCCGACTCAGGCAATGAAAGCATGGCTGCCAGCGCTGCTGCAGAGCTGATGACAAACCTTGCCGACACTATCACAACCACCATGCCAAACCAAAATTGCAGGTTGGTTGCTATCCAATCCTTTGCAAGGACATGGTCAGGGAATTCGAACCTATAATCGCGCTTAATGACAAAGAATACGTAAATTGCAAACAGGAGCACCAGCAACAAGCCCTCAAAGAAGCCAAGCGTCCCCCTCAGGAAGAAAATAAGCGGTGCAAGGGTTATTAACAGAAGTATCTCAGAGTTCTCCTCAAGCTCCTTCCTGCGGACAACCACGCCGCGCAAAACAATTGCAAGGCCAAGCACAAGCAGTATGTTAGTTATGTTTGAGCCAAGCACATTCCCAACAGCTATCCCCGGCTCGCCTGAATAGGCAGCTGTTGTCGAGATAATAAACTCAGGCAGGCTGGTGAAAATGGAAATTACCACGAAGCCGATTGCAAACTCCGCTATCTTCAGGTACTCCGCGAGTTTCATGACGGCGCGGATTACTATATTGCTGAAGAAGACAACCACAAGCAAGCTTATAATAAATACAACAAATTGCCCGATCACAAACAGATTAACGGGCTACTCTAATATATATGTGTTGGGTTTAATTGCGTGAATGCGCTACTTTTCCCAGAGGCCTTTTGGCACCTAATTTCGATGAGATAATTGTTGTTGGCGGGGCGGCATTGATGAGGATGCCCTGCCGTTCCTGCCCGCCCAGATACTCTGGATTAACTTGGTTACCGGCGGGTTCCCCACACTTGCCCTCGGGCTTGACCCGCCTAATCCGTCTGTGATGGAACAGAAGCCGCGCCGAAGGGATGAGCACATATTCCACGGGATAAGCGACCAGATAATCATGGCCGGGGCAATTGCAGCTGCCGCCACCTCCGTCGCGTTTGTTGTTGGATTGGGGAGCTGTGTCGAAAAAGCCCGCACAATGGCATTCACCACCGCAGTTCTCTTCGAGCTTTTTTTCGTCTACAACTGCCGGTCGCCCCGCCAGTCCGTCTTCAACGGCATGTTCAAAAACAGGGCACTCCTGGCATCGGTCGGGCTTAGCCTTGTACTTCAGCTTGCGGTCATATACGTGCCCGTATTGCAACGGTTACTCAAGACGGCACCGCTGGGGATAGGGGACTGGATGGTGGTATTGCCGCTCTCCCTCCTTGCATTGTTCCCCCTCCTGGGCAATTTCTGGAGCAAAGACTAACCTTTAAAAATCCCCTTATCCTCTTTCCACTGCAATGGCAGAAATCATCATTGGCCTTGTTGTGCTCCTGGTGGGGGCGAAGCTGCTTGGGGAACTAGCCGAGCGCATAGGGCTGCCAAGCGTGATTGGGTACATATTTGCAGGGGTAATCGCAGGCCCAATGTTCCTTGGGATAAGCACTGCGGATGACGTCTCAGCATTTGCCCAGCTTGGGATAATCCTTATGCTTTTTGTAACTGGGTTTGAGCAGGGGAACATAGAGGAGCTGCTGCACAACATCAAGGCAATTGCAAGTGTCTCGTGGATTGGGTATTTCGTGCCTTACGGGGCCGCGATGGCAGTTGCCCTGGGCTTTGGCTTTACCATGAACCAAGCGCTCTTGCTTGGTATGATAATGGCTGCAACAGACTCCGGCATAACACTAAAGAGCATTAACAGCGTTGGCAAGCTTGGCACCCGTGCTGGCAAGACAATGCTTGGCGTAACAGTGATGGACGGGACAACCGGGCTAATCATCTTCACAGCAATCATGACTTACCTGTCAGTTGGGCACCTTGACTTCTTTGAGCTTGGGTCGGTGGTTGTCTCAATAATCATTTTCCTCCTGGTGTTCCTGCTCATACAGCGCTTCATCCCAATGCTAATTGATAGCATTGAGCACCTAACGGTGGAGCAAGCGGAGTTTAGCTTCGCATTTATCTTCATGATACTGGTTGCATGGCTGGCAGAAGTATTTGGCATGCACGGCATAATTGGGGCTTTCCTTGCTGGCGCCGTGCTTGCGCGCTCGCCAATTGCGGGGACTAATTTCATAGAGAAGATATCCAGCATTTCATATGCAATCTTTGTGCCCCTGTTCTTTGTTTGGACAGGCCTGCTGCTGAACCTTAGCTCACTCGAGCTGGTTTCTTTTGTTGTTGTTGGCGCCGTGCTAATTGCAAACGCCCTCGCGGCTTATTTCTCCGGGAAGCTGAACCACTTTTCCAAGGATGATTGCCTGCTTATGAGCATAAGCATGCTCCCGCGCGGCGACATAAACCTAATACTTGTCTCGATTGCCACGACTATGGTGGGCGCATCCGGCTCGCTTATAGTAACGCCAAAAATTGGGAACCTAATGTTCTCAACAACTATGCTGATTGTCCTGCTTGGGGCAATCATCACAGCAATCCTACTAAAGATATTCATAAAAAAGGAGGGAACCTAATGGCGGTAGACATGGAAGAAATTCGGAATACACTAGTAAAAGACATTATGAGAAAAAAGAAAATTAAAAAGCTTAAGCCAACTGACTCTGTAGCAACAGCAATACGGTGGCTCAGCTCCCACGAGCTTAGCATGCTCCCTGTGATGGATGGTGGGAATTACCTCGGCGAAGTCTTTGAAGAGGACCTGCTTAAGATAGTCATTGACCCACGCGATATGTCAACACAGCAGATAGTTATGGAGCCACTGCTTGGGATGAGCTTCTTCCCAAAAAGCGTGAAGGATGTTATGCGCAAGCACAATGCATTCCTATCGCCTGACGACACGCTGCGTAGCGCCTCAAAAAAGATGTATATGGCAAAGGCAGGCGTGCTGCCTGTCATGGAAAACGGGAAGCTTGCTGGGCTGCTCTTTGCAGATGACATAATCTCCCAGCTGATAAGATAAGGTGCTGCAAATGGTTAAGTTGGTGCCAATACGCGCAGCCTTGCCGTCTAACCCAGCAGAATTCACAACAAACCCCTATGATGTTATCTCCAGCAGTGAGCTAGCAAAGCTTAGGGAGCTGCCAAAAAGCATGATACATATACTCCTGCCAGAAGGTGGGGACTACCAAAAGGCAAGGGAAACGCTCCAAAAATACCTTTCCAGTGGGGTGCTTAGTATGGAGGGGCCAGCACTTTACTTATACAGCCAAAGCCGCGGCAGCTTCCGCCAGCGGGGTGTGATAGGCGGGTTTAGCCTCAAGGATTATGCTAGGGGCAATATAAAGCGCCATGAGAAAACACGGGAAAAGCCGCTCCGTGACAGGATTGCCCACATCACTGCAACAAAAGCAGACTGCGGGCTTGTTTGGCTAATGATAAGGTCAAACAGCCGGCTAAAGGGATTGCTTAGTGAAGTTGAAAAAGGCAAGCCGCTGTTTAGCTTTAGCAAATATGGGTGGGAAAATAAGATGTGGAAAATCCCCCCAGAAACCGAAAGGGAAATAATCAAGATAGCCGGCGGGAATGAGCTTTATATTGCAGATGGACACCATCGCATTGCATCGGCCTATGAGTATATGAAAACAAAAAATGAGCATGGCCCGTGGGACTATGTGATGGCATACATGGCCAACGACGACGAGGTCCGGGTGCTGCCCTACAACCGAGTCATACGGAAGCTGCCGATGGGCTTTGATGGCTTCCTTAAAAAGGTTTCAGAGCACTTTGAAGTGACTGAGGGGGGCTCAAGCCCGCAGAGGGGGGAGATATGCATGTTCAATGGGAAATGGTACAAGCTTGTCCCACGCGAAGCGGGAAAAGGCCCCATCGGGAAGCTGGACGTTGCCATGTTACAGGACAAGCTGCTGTCGCCTGTGCTTGGGATAGCCAATCCACGGACTGACCCTAACATATTCTTCATTGGTGGCGAGATGGGAAAAGAGGATCTGGAGAGCTATGTCACTGAAATGGGAAATGCACTTGTCTTTAGCCTTTATCCTACAACAACTGGAGAGATAGAGGAGATTGCAGACAAGGGAATGGACATGCCCCCAAAATCAACGTGGTTCGACCCAAAGCTGCTAAGCGGGCTTGTCATATACCCGCTTAGCTAAGCAGCTTTCTAACAGGGTCATTTGGCGCATACTTGACTGTCTGGAATACCAGCATGGTTTCCATCTTTTCAATGTCAGGGATCTCCCCAATCCTCTCAAACAGCTTGGTCAGCGCTGACCTGCTCGGCACGCTTATCTCAAGTATGTAGTCTTGATGGCCAAGGATGCGGTGGATCTGGGATATCTCCTTCATATAGCTAAGTGTCTTCTCAACCTTGCGGATGTTGTCCCTCTTCTTCAGCGATATCAGGCTGTAGACCTTTATGTCCAGCCCCACTTTTTCCATGTCAACCCTCAGGCTAAACTTTTGGATGATGCCGGAGTCATAAAGCCTCCTAACAACATTGTGGACAGTCTGCCTTGTCAGCTTATTGTCTTTGGCTATCTTGGAAAGAGGCCGCCTCCCATCTGCCATTAGGCTTTCCAAGACCTTTTTCTCGGATTTGCTAAGCTTGCGCATAATGACACCCGTAAAAATATTATAAAGATATTTATATATAAAGTTTACATATATTCTATCCTAACAAATTAGATTAACACAATGTATACTTTTTTATCGATAATTTAATCTATATGCTTACACAAGATAAAAGTGCCTAGTGAGTAAGGCATCGAGCGAGGTGTTCGAAAGCTTGGCTCATTCCGATTTGCGGGGGTGGTTGGAATGACTGGCTGGCTTTTATGGCTTCAGCCCTCATAGTGCAAGGCTGGAAATACTGGCTCTTCGTGCTTGGCTTTGCCTTGGGGGCATATTCAACAGGCCTCACGAAATACGCCGTGGTGCTGTCTGCAGCCGTTGGGTTCATCGAGCAGGTGCTGCAGCAGTATTTTGTCTTTATGCAGGCGGGGATCCTGGCAGGTGTCTTTGTGAGGATGGCACGGCTGGCTTGAGGGGGCTTTTAGCCCCCCCCTTTTTATTTTAATGGCGCATAGAAATAGCTGTGAAAACACTAATTACTCTTGCCCGTTTTGTTTCCCCAAGCGAACAAAAGGAAGTAGCCGGCCGCATCTCTGAGATGGAGTACCATGTGCATTCAGACCCCTTTGCCCCCCAGCGGCGGCTAATTGTGGAAGGCAAGGCAGACGGCAAGCTGTTTGAAGTGGAGGGCGTTTCCCAAGTTATCCCCATTGTCATGGAGGGGCAGACAAAAACATTATCTGAGGCTGCAAAGCTAATTATAAATGCTGCTAGAAAGCAGAAGCTATCGTCTTTTACCATCCGGGCGAAGCTTTTTGGGGATGTGCCCTTCCACGAGCGGGCACTGCGCGACCGTGTGAAGAAAAAGATTAAGCATCCAGCCGGGCGCACCTTATATGTGGAGGCACACAAGAAGGGCGGTGGTGTCTACATCCGTGTTGGCCTGCCAATCCAATTCCATACAGAAGCTAAAACACCTGTTGTCCTTGTCCTTGAGTCACCAAAGACACCACACGAAATCGCCGACTTCCTCCGGCTGGCAATCGCCTTTAAGGCACAACTCCGCATCTCGATGGAGGGCGACCTGCGCACGCTGCACGCACTTGAGGAAGCCAAGTCAATCATTAAGGGCCATGAAAAAACTAAAGTTATGACTTATAAGCACACAGCAGATGCTATCGCTGGCCTCGACGCTGTTGCACTTTCGCTTTGGGGTGACAAGGGCGAGAAATGGCTTTCCAAAAGCGGTGCACAGGCACTTGTCTTTGGCAACGAGGAGCGCGGGCTGAAGCTCTCCACACAGAGGCAGTGCAAGGCCGTCGTGCACCTCGGACCGCGCTCGAGCGAGCCGATGCGCGCCTCGCAGGCGGCTGCTTACGCACTGGGTGTGCTTTCCATTGCGAAAACATTTTAAGTGTAAGAGAGTATAACTAAGGGATGCTGTATGCCAAAAGAGCCATATTATGAGAGGAAAATCAGCAAGGTTAAAAGGGAATGGAAAGCCCATCTGGAACACCTTGCAAAGAAAGGCAAAATAAAAGAAGAGCATGTTGCCACCATACACAAGATATTCCTTGAGGAAGCCGCCAAAAGGGATAAGAGCATGCAGGAACAGTGGGGGGACAGCCCTCGCTACATTCAGTTTTGGGAAGGTATAAGCCCGTTAGCAATGCTGCCAAATAAATTCAAGGAGCAGGCTAGCAAGCGCATAGCCGACGAGACCGGCTTAGGCCAGCCACAGGTAAAAAAGCTTGTGGATGAATGGGAGGAGGGCTACCAGGAAACGCTTGTTCCCGCCAAGCCCGCCATCCGCTCATGGATGGGGTTATACTACTACGAGCCAAAGAGGCACTTAAAGAAGTCACTTTGGAAATAAGCAGGCATCAGCTGAACGCGATTACCTGAAACCCGTATTTGTCCACATCTCTCTGCGGCCAAAACTTCTGGCCTTTTGTTTTTATAACATAGCTGACCGTCTTTTCGGTTTCCCTACCGGTATAATCCCGCGTTGCTGGATCCCACTCCCCCAACAGCAGCGTGTCACCAGGAGCACATTCAAAATCCGCTAGGCGCAACTCAAACGTTTTGTCGCCATTAAGGATTTTTTGGAAATATTCGGGCCAGACCTTTTTCTCTATTCTCATAAAAAGCAGAGGTCGGGATCAAAACAGCGTCCATAGGGGGGCACAGCCCCCCTGGATACCCTGGGGATCCTCACCCTCCAGTAAGGGTGGGTAACTGGAGCAGAGGTCGGGATCAAAACAGCGTCCATAGGGGGGCACAGCCCCCCTGGATACCCTGGGGATCCTCACCCTCCAGTAAGGGTGGGTAACTGGAGCAGAGGTCGGGATTTGAACCCGAGTCTCCCGGTCTGCAGCCGGGTGCATAGCCGCTCTGCCACCTCTGCGTCCATAGGAGCATGGACCAGCCTCTCGGGGCATGCTTTGCATGCCCTAACGGCATTTTAAGCACCAACCCGTTTAAAACCCTTACTGTCAAAGAGCCGTGTGCTCAGATACCTCTCGCCACCATCCGCAAAAAGGGCGACGACAACCCCCCCATCCAGGTGCCTTGTGAGTGCCAGTGCCGCATAAGCAGCAGCCCCGCTGGACATGCCCACGAGAAGCCCTTCTTTTTCGGCGAGGGCACGGGCCATGTGAGAAGCCTGCTCGTCGGTAACAGTGATTACTTCATCAATCAATGACTCGTCATATATGGCTGGCCTTTCCTGCGAGCGCATGTTTTTCAGCCCGGCCAAGTGATGGTGCTTGGTTGGCTCCACGCCAATTATCTTGATGCTTGGGTTCAATTCCTTCAGCCGGCGCGAGACTCCCATAAGCGTGCCGCCCGTTCCCATGCCGGCAACAAAATGCGTAACCTTGCCGCCCGTGTCCCCCCATATCTCATTTGCCGTTGTGCTGTAATGCGCAAGCCAGTTGGCATCATTGGAATACTGGTCAAGCATGACATGGTTTGGGTTTGCAGCCAGCTCCGCAGCACGCTCCCTTGCCCCATCGACACCTTTGGAAGCAGGGGTCAGCACCAGCTCGCCGCCCAACGCCCGAATCATTACTTTCCTTTCGCTGCTTGCATCCGCAGGCATGACTATCTTCACGCGGTATCCCTTTCGCCTACCAACAAGTGCGAGGCCAATGCCCGTATTGCCACTGGTTGGCTCGACAATAACGGACCCTGGCTTCAGGATCCCCTTTTGCTCGGCATCCCCTATCATTGAGAGCGCTATCCTGTCCTTTACAGAGCCGCCGGGGTTGAATTTCTCCAGCTTTGCGAATAGCTTTGCCCGGGGGTTGCGGTTCAGGGAGAGCTCCACCATCGGGGTTTTTCCAATCATGTCCAGCACGCTTTTGTATATCACGCCAATCGCCTGTTGTTTTTTGGGTTCATGCAACAGGCGGCAGCACAAGGTGTAAGCCTTCTAAAGCAATTGCCAGGCCCATTGCAAGAAGTAGTTGGATGCTTTCTCAGCAGCAACAGCAACAGGCCATTTTACGCATCGCTATCCTTTTCTCGCAATTATATTTAAAGCTAACTGCTGCAGATGCCGTCCGAGCAGGCGGATGCAGACGAGCAAGCCTCAATGAAAGTCCAGCTTCCGTCCTGGCATTCCCATACATACTTCTTCGTCGGGTCCGCATCCTTGCCGCCACATACTCGCGAGCCGGCTGCTGTCTTCCCCTCATATGCCGGGCAAGGGCTTGGCGTTGGCGTAGGGGTTGGCGTGGGCGTCACAGTTGCATTTGGCGCCGGCGTTGGAGTTGCCGATGGAACCAGCGTTGCGCTTGGGCTGGGAGTCACGGTTACCGAGCCGTTATAAGTGCTATAGTTGTAATTTCCGGCGTTTGGGTGCGACTTGAAATACATATAGCCAATTAGCCCTAGCATCCCTACAAGGATAATTAGCACGACCAAAACAACTGCCGCGCCGCCAATCAAAGCAATCTGCACCTTTTCCATATGCAGGAATAAGCCATTGGAGTTTAAAAGTCTTACTGGAAATGGCTTTCAACAAGCCCGCTTATGTCCAGCTTCGCCTCCTCAGCAAGGATGGCATCAAGCTGCGCATTGGTGCTTGGCCTTTCAGGGACAAACGGGCAGGGGGGCTGCTCTGCCGTTGAAATGCCAAACGTCCCAATTTCCTTTGCAGCCTTCTCTATCTCCACCTTGTCCAGTGCGATTAGCGGCCTAACAATTGGCAGCGATGCGGCCTGCTCAACAACGTACAGGTTCTGAAGAGTCTGGGATGCAACCTGCGCAAGCGAGTCGCCCATTATTATATAGCCCGCACCCTCCCTCCTCCCAAGTACAGAGGCAACACGCACCATCATCCGCTTGCAGAAGATGCACTGGTACCTGCGGTTGCATTCCTTGGCATATGTTTCCAGCGAATGCCCGTGCTGGAGGATCACCGGGTCAAGGATGCTCCGGTGGGCTAACTGCAGCTTGTGTATCACCTTAAGGGCGCGCTGCTTTGCGGCTTCGCCTGCGTGGGGGAAATTATCAAAATAGACTGGCAGGAGTGCCTCGCCCCGCTTTGCAATCATATGCGCTGCAACTGGAGAGTCAATCCCGCCCGAGACAAGCGCTATGCCAAGCATCCTTTGCCACCTTCTCCGAGCATAATATTAATTAGCCCGGCTTGCATTATAAAGCTGATGCACGTAATAAAGAGAAGATACGGCTTAGCCCAACAGCAGAGCCAAAGATGATGGGCATAACTAAGGATGTACAGTCTATCTTGGATGCATCCAGCCTGAAGGATGGGCAAGCCCTTGTGTTTGTCCCGGAGGCACCGGGGCAGTGACGAGAACCGAATATAGGCCACAGCTCCAAGCAGGCTTTATGGAAGCAGTGGGGCGCCTTATCCCAAAGGGCAGCTACCACTACGGCCAGAAATGGGGCGACGGCAACGGATTCTCGCATATCCGTGCAAGCATGCTCAAGCCAAGCCTGGCAATACCGCTTGCTGGTGGTGGCCTCCTGCTAGGGAGCTGGCAGTCAGCTCATTGGGAATTGGAAAGGTTCTGCTGCATAATTGCCATAGAGCCAGCAAGGTTTGCAGCATTGTCAAATCCCCTCCATCGCGGCTTCTTCTTGGCTAGCTCAACCATAAGCGGGACAGCACGCACTATGTTGTCGACAATAGTTATGTCTGCCTTTTTCGCAGTCCTCGAAAGCGGGTTAAGGTCAATCGCAATAACAAATTTCCCCATGCGCTTGAGTGCCTCAGTGCGGTCCCCATCCTCAAGAGGAACAAGCACCGTCTCCCTAGAGTAAATGCCGCGCGAATCCACCTTGCGGCGCTCGCTTTCGATTTGTATCTCCGCATCCTCCGCCAAGCCAAGGACCTCTTCCGCACCAGCCTCAAGGAAGCGCTTTTCCATAGCCTTCATCCTTTCCGGCGTGCGGTAGAACAGGTTCACCTCAATTGGGGCGTTAAGCACCTTGCTTAGTGTGACATATTCCTCCGCACATAGTGCGGCAACGTTCCCATTGGCAGAAAGGACTGAACGGGTTGACATAAGCTTTGCCACTGCCGCTTCACAGGCAGCATGGGCATAACTGCTGGTCTTCTCGCCAAGGAGGTAGTCAAATGCCTCACCCCGGCCATGGGCAACAAGCCCCACCTGGGAAGTATAGCCACGATTAATGCCCTCAACTATCTTCTCACGGTAAAGCAATGACTTATATCTTGGATGTGACTTTGGGATATTCATTCCTTCACCAGCTTGTACGCAGCCAGGACTGCACGCTCAGCATAGCCATCCAAGCGCTCCCTAGCAACATCTAATGGGGCATCCGGCCCAATCACGCCAAGTGCCACTGGCTTATTGAACACCAAGCTCAAGTCCGCTGCAAGGCGTGCTGCATTTTCAGCAACAATGCGGTCATGAGCGGTTTTGCCTTTCTTCACAACGCCGAGAAGTGCAACAGCATCCACCGATGGGAGCATCTTTTTTATTTGAAGCGGCATGTCATAGACACCCGGCACATGCTTGACAACCACATCTATGCCAAGAGATGATGCAACCTCTTCTGCCCTGGCAAGCATCTTCTCAGTCATCTCCTTATTGAAGTCAGCAACAATTATCCCAAGCCTCATGCAACCACCCTTGTGAGCAAAGCGAACAGGTTCTTTGCCGGCGGGGCTTTCTTAATGAGCCGAAGGCGAATGGCCAAGAAAGCCTCGTCAGCAACAATTATCCCAAGCCTCATCTGGCCGCCTGCCCTAGCTATTTGCACCCCTCATAAAACCGCTCATATGAGAGGACCATCCACGGGAAAATTACAAAAAGCAGCGCAGGCCCAACAGCAGGGATCACTAAGACCGCTATGCCAATGACGCAAAGGATAACAGACAGCCACAGGAACTGCCAGAAGCTCGCCACGACAAGCTCAAATGATTTCCCCCAAGCCTCAAGCGGCTGGAGCTTTCCAAATATCACCACACATGGGGAAAGCGCAGTAAAAAATAGGAAAGCTGCTGCAAAAGGCGCTGCAAGCAGGAGGGACAAGCTGGATGATGTGTAAAAGTAGGGGATGGCAAAGATGACTACAAGGCTAGCCACAAAAGCATATGCTAAGGCCGCCATACGCTTGCCGCTAGCTGCATCTTTTAAGATTGTTATGAAAGACGGCCGGGTAGAAGCCCTTGATAAGAATTTTAGATACCCGTGAAAGAACAATCCCGCAACGCCAATGGCAACAAGAGCAAACAGGGAAAAGAGCGACAGTGAAAAGAAGAGCATACCTCTGCTTGCTGATACCGCTGTTAGCAGAAGTGGGAGAAAAGAAAACATGACTAACAGCACGTAGGCAATCAGAAGGACAGCTGTCCCTATAATAAGCCTAGCAAAGCTTGCTTTGTATGCATGCCAGGCACCTTGCATGGCGGCTATTGCCCTCATACCCTTAGTTAGGGGTTAGAGATTTATATAAGTGGTGGCTATAATGTAGGCCATGGCTAAAGTCATTGTATATTCAACGCCAAACTGCCCGTGGTGTGCACGGGTAAAGGGCTACCTTACTGACAAGGGGATACCTTTTGATAACTACGATGTGTCAGTAGACTTTGATAGGGCAATGGAAATGATTGAAAAGAGCCACCAGCGTGGCGTGCCTGTAGTTGACATCGATGGAAACATTGTTGTTGGATTCGACAAAGCAAAAATCGATGAGCTTCTCGGGCTTTAAAGAATGCCCCCCTGAGGGGCTTTAAGAAACAGAAAGAGAAGGGTTCAAAAAGACCAGTCTACAAAGAACAATTTACTTCTTTTTACGAGTGGTTTTCTTCTTTGTTGTCTTCTTTTTTGTGGTCTTTTTCTTCACGACTTTTTTCTTGGTTGTCTTTTTCTTAGTTGCCTTCTTCACAACCTTCTTCTTTGTCGTCTTTTTCTTCTTTGCCGGCATTCACTTACCTCCTATGAAGATTATAAAACGAATTACCTATCAACCGTATTTAAACTTTTCTATTTTTCAAAGTAAAAATTAGGGTTATTCAAGAATGCAAAGCGTTTTGGATTCTCCCTAAAGAGATAATACAGGCCCCCCTCCCCCCTTAGGAAAACCTTTTTGGTATGCAATGGCCCCACATGCAGGGAAACCCCTTTGTAGTTAGGGTTCTTAACCCAGCCACTCTCCAACAGGTAAAATGCAGCACCATGCCCCTTCAGGAAAGGGGCATAGTCTGACTTGAACTCTGATGATACCAAATTGCCCATGACGAGTGTTCCCTCCCCCGGATTAATTGTAACATGCCCATAGTCTGGGGGGATAATTACCTTATCGCCTGCGATTGCATGAGCTGCCAACAGCTCCTTGCGGCTTTGGAGGAGGTAATAAGCCTCACCAGCAAGCACCTCATAAATCTCGGGGTAACTGTGTTCGCCTTTCACTGGGTGGAAATGCCCTTTTGTCTTGATGTATTCCCCGCCAATTGCTGCAGCAGGCATAACAGTTATATCATATCGTATTTTTTGGCTTGCAAAGAGCCCCTTATCTTCAGGAAGGCTTAGGCCACGGTACATATAATAAAACACGCTAGGCGCATCTGCCAGAGGGTCATAAAGGACTGGCTTCATCTGCTCATATGTGCGCACATCTGGAGTGATCAGCTCCTTAGAAAAGCGAAACTCCTTCCTCTTGCCATCCCATTCCCAAATCATATTATCGCCTGCTAGCAAGGGATCATGCCCAATAATCCAGCCACCTCTCTGCAACCCCCTGCTCAACCTCTGGATGTGCTGTTTCTACTGGATAAAACCCCGGCTTAACTTCCCTCTCTTTCAGAATCTTGCAGAGAAGGAACATTTCCGAGAATATCATGTCCAAAATGAACTCAGGGACAGACTCGGTTCCCATAAAGTTTATGGGGTAGCCATCGGCAAGCAGGTAAATATTTTTTCCGTTCCAAAGCTCATATTTTGTGAATTGCCTCTTTTTAATTGCCTTCCGTGACAGCTGCCTAATTGAGCTGCGGTCAAATTCCATTTGCCGGGTTGAGCCGTTAACAAGAACCACACCATTTTTTGCATACTTCAACCCCTCCTTAATGGCAATTTTTCCAGTGATCCCAATTATTACATCAAACTTATGGATGCCAAGCAAATCGCTGATAATCCCATAGCCACTCACTTTTGCGCGCAGCAGCCTAATTGGATCAATGTCATAAACCCAAACATTAGAGCTTGCCTGGAGTATCCTTGCCACGTGCGTTCCTATTGTGCCATAGCCCACCACAAGCACGTACTTCCCAGCTAAAGTTTCCTGAAAGCTGCTTATGAGTACATTCTCGATATTGCGCACAATTGCCTTTGCCACAAAAAAGCTTTCTGCATGGCTCTTCAGCTCTGAGTTTGCAACTGAAAAAAAAGGGTAGCTAAACTTCTTTTGCCTATCAAACCAAATCCCATTCTTTGTATCTTCAACAACCCCCAATAGCCCGGGAGGGGTGCCCTGCTTATCAAAGTACCTTGTAAAATAGCCGCCAAGGTCAAGGCATATAAATTTCCCGCTGGTGGCCTTTACCGCTTTCTCCACTGCCTCTAAGCTTTCCATCTGCCGAAAAGAGGGGGTAAGCACAGTGGCATACCTTTTTATATCTGCCATTGCGCTTCTGTCTATTGAGTAAGGCTTCCCAATAACTGTAATGCCATTAAAGCCAGCCTCACCTAGCAACTTGATAAATTGTACCGTATTCTTTTTAAGATGCTGTATAACCAACAGCGAAATGCCTGAAAAGTCAACTTTGTTTTCCCTGACCAGCTCCCTAAACACCGGTAGGTCATAAGCTGTCCTGTCTGTCTCCTTGTGCAAGAACACCCGAGCATAGTGCTTTACATCGGCTGGCACACCCTCTAATACAGCTATCTCCCCAATTCTAAAAAACTGTGCGCTATGCACCTCGTGGTTTATGGAGAGCTTCCCCCCAGTAACCCTGCAGACATACACCAGATCTATATGCTCATGGGTGCCCTTAATGTTCTCAAGCTGTATATGCTTTGGCTGGGCAAGAATCTCAACGTTCGTCCGTGGATGCCCGCCCGCCTCCCGCACTACTTCAACATTAAGGCCAGTTTCCTCCTTTACCTCACGGACAACCGCTTCTTCCGGTGTCTCGTACTGCTCTATATGCCCACCAGGTGGCAGCCACATGCCAAGCTTTTTGTGGTGGACAAGCAGAACTTTATTGCCCTTTATAACATAAGCGGCAACAACAAACTCTTTCCTAGCAGGCATAGTGCTAAATAAGCATAGCTTACTTATAAAAAGTTAGGGGGCAAATGCCCCCTCAATCAACCCGTATCCTATGCCCTCTCTTTCCCGCCTTTGCCTCTCTCTTTGGAAGGCGGATCTCAAGAACCCCATTCTTAAAGGTGCTCTTTGCTTTCTCGGGGATTACTTCTGTAGGGAGAGATACGCCCCTGCTAAACGAGGAAGCGCTCCTCTCAGCAAAATAATAGCCTTCTTTCTTTTCCTCAGTGCCGGCAGACGACTTTGCACTTATCTGCAGGAACTTCCCGTCACAGTCTATCTGTATGTTGCGCTTGTCAACACCAGGCAAATCTAAAATAACAACAATCTCTTTGCCGTTGTCCATCATGTCCATTGCAGGCTGCGAGGCAGCGCGCTCTGGAAGCTTGCTTTTGTACGAAGAGAAAATCCTATTCATCTCCTGCTGCATTTCATCAAAAGGATCCCAATACATAAAACCACCTCCCCCTTATTTGTGCATCTAAAAAATAAAAGAATTACGGTTGCAGCAGGGAGAGTTTTCCGTGAAAAGCTGTGAGAAAAGCAGTGCCCCGGCAATTGCTTCGCAATTTGCCAGGTGCCCCGGCAATTGCTTCGCAATTTGCCAGCTGGCGGAAACTAGAACCTCTGGGGCACAAAGCCCAGTGCGGGGGGGGAGATTCGAACTCCCGAAGGCACTAAGCCAATGGATTTCACCGGAAAGACGGGCTATGCTGCCTTACCCCTTGAGTCCATCCCATTTGGCCACTCTGGAACCCCCGCACGAGCACTAATTGTTTAGTGGGGGGATATAAAAGCTTCACACTTTGGGCGGTGAGCTAAGCGGCCTTGAAAAGTCCTTTTCCACACCAACACGGTGGAAATTATTGTATGTGCAGAACGGGATTATCCTTTTATCAGGCGTTGCATAATGCACAATGCACCTTTCAAGGCGCTCCAAGTCTAAATTGTACTTGTCCTGGAAATGCATCATGCCTATAAAAAGCATGTCTGGCGTCTGGAAGTTCCTCACATTTTCATCGCCAAAGAAAACCCCCTTAATCCAGCTTAGTAGCTTTGCACCGCCCCACCTCATGCTTCCAGGCTTCATTATCCCAGGCAGCTGCATTGCAAGCCGCGCCCTGCCTATCTTCCCCTCATTAGCTTCTTTCAAAAGGCCCATAAGCTTCTTAATGTCGACCATTTGGGGTATGGACTTGAGCTTCCCTTCTTTTGTCTTTATAATGTAGCTGGATGCGCCGCACATTGGGTGTGCGCTAAGCTCCCAAGGCTGCCCTTTTTTCATAAGGAACTTGCTTAGCGGGATGGAAACAGGAATGGGGTAAAAGTCATCCTGCGAAAGGTCGCCGTTGGTCTGCTCTGAAATCCTGTCTATCAAGTCAGGTATTGTTATTCTCCGCTCCTTAAGCTTGCTCTTGTCTGTCCTGCCAGCAAAGGACACGGGCTGGAAGTTAACCCCCCGCACAACATCTATGTTGTCGAATGCAAACCGGATGATGTCACCAACCTGCCCATCATTCACACCTTTAACAACAGTTGGCACAAGCACTGTCCCCTTAAACCCAATCTCACGGAAGTTTTGGAGAAGCTTGGTCTTTAGCGGAAATGCATTAAAGCCGCGCGCTACAATGTACGGCTCGGGTGTTACGCCATCAAACTGCAGGTAAGCAATATCAAGCCCAGCATCCACCACTTTCTTGCAGAATGCCTTGTCTTCTGCCATACGCTTCCCATTGGTTGCTATAAGGACAAAGAACTCCTTATCACGGGCCATCTTTATCAGCTCGGGGAGGTCATCCCTGACAGTTGGCTCCCCACCAGAAAACATGACTACCCAATTCCTGCTTGGCTTCTGCGAAGCAAGCATATCCAGCATCTCTTCTATCTGCTCCTTTGATGGCTCATAGACATAGCCTGCCTTGTTCGCATTTGCAAAGCAAATTGGGCAGTTAAAGTTGCACCGGTTTGTGACATCTATAATCGAGAGAATTGTCTGGGACTTGTGGTTGCTGCAAAGCCCGCAGTCATAAGGGCAGCTCCCTGTGGACTTTGTATTTGGGTTGGAGACACCATCCCCTGTATAAAACCATTTCATGTATTCTGCATATGTCTTGGCACTGCCCCAGTATATATCCTCAAAGTCCCCATGCTCGTCACAGTGCTTCCGCATAAGGACTTTCCCATCGCTTTCAACGATCTTTGCAGGTATTTTCTTGCCACATTCCGGGCATACGGAGAACGTTTCCCTCAATAACTTTTCCTCGGCCATTTTTCTCACTTCTATTAGCTAGTATAACTTAGCGAATGCTCCTTACAAATGGCAAGTGCCTTGCTTAATCCACGGGCAATGCCGTCCAGCTCCTTGCCAGCATCCAGCTGGAAAACAAGCGGCAAAAGCGAATTAAGGTACTCGCTGTATTTTGCCATATACTCTTTTCTTTGCTTCTTAAGCTCTTGTAGCCCCTTTGCTGTTATTGAATAAAACAGCTGCCGCCCTGCCTTTGCAATGGCTTCCTCACGCCGGAGCAAGCCATCCTGCTCAAGCTTCTTCAGGAGGGGGTAAACCGAACCAGGGCTTGGCTTCCACTTACCGAGAGTGGCAGCAGCAATCTCATTAACGGCCATTTTCCCGGAGATGGGGCTTTGCTTGGCCATATGCAATAGGTACACTTTTAACAGGCCATGCGTAAATAGGCTCACCTAACTACCTCTTATATCGACACCGATATTAACAGCGACATTGTATTTAAATGTTATAGATAATCAGCCGAAAAGCGCTATGCCACTGGCAACATTGTCCTCTTCAGCATCGAAGGCTTTCTTGACATTATCATATTCGTTGCCCTTTATAGCTACTACCCCATCAATGAGCACTTCTCCCTCATACTGGTCAAAAAACTTGTCTGGAGCGTCTACATAAAGGAAATACTCTGCTATGTCAAAGCCCATACCCTTTCCAGAGCGCAGGGTATACCCCTTCCTAGCCCAGTGGTCTGCTGCCAACACTTGGCGTATGGCTGCCACTTTAGCTGGATTTATCTTGTATATCTTTACGGTCATGCTAAGCATTATCCAATAGGAGGTATATAAAGATTACAAATAAACTGCCACGAGCCAAAACAAAATGGCAAACCACAAGAACCCTAGGTTGCGGATGGTGGAAAACACGCCCATGATAATGGCACCAAGATACAATGGGAAAAAGACAAACGGGACAGTGAGCAGCCAAAAGATGCCTTGCAAAATGCCATCAGCCATTGATGCCTTGCGTGCATAAAATGATGATAAGCTGTGCATTGCATTGCTTGCATCCTTTGACGAGGGAAAGCAGTGCACTGCTATTGAAAGTGCGAGATAATAAAGGAGGAACACCTGGAATATAGCCTGCCAGGGTGAATAAAGTGTGAGCCCAACTGCGGCCATCTCTGCCAGCCAGAGCAGCGCCACCGCCGTCGCGGTCCCGAACAAAAACGGCGCTGACGATATGAGGTAGCCGCGTATCCCCGGAACCTCCTCGTGCGTTATCGCCGCGTCCCTTTCCCCCCAAAACCGCTCTTTGGTTACGCGTGAGCCCATAAGTATGCTCATAATAAAGTGGCTAAGCTCGTGGAAGACAACACCAGGAAACAGCACGATGTTCCAGTTAAGTGACTCCTTCATCACATAAACCACGCGCCGGGGCATAGGTTAAAATAATTGCCCCGCAAATAAAAGGGTTTATGGGGGACTATGTGGAAGGGACTGTTTATAACCGCATCGAGGTAATTGGCGGAAAGAAGGTGAACCACCTCGGGTTCGATGATGGCGGGACAGGGGAGTTCGAGAAGATGCTCCTTTCGATAGCGCCGAACATCGGCGACAGGCGGAAGGTGCGGCTGTCGATAGAGCTGCTCTAGCCCTCGAAGGCAGCCTTTATCCCAAGCATGAGCTCCAGCCCAAAAAATAACCTGGCAGGCCAGCCAGCCGCCTTTAAAGCCTTTTTGGCTTTAGGAGCATGAAGTCCTTTTCCAAGATTGGCATCTTCGTGGGATCGTAAATCGCCGCCGCGGGGTGGTAAAGCGGGACAACTACAAGGTGGTGCACCAGCGTGTTTACCGCAAACGCCTGGCCGTGCACCTGGCCTATTGGCCGTGGCTCAAGCCCAAACTTTTGCATTACGTAAGTGGTGGCAAAGTTCCCAAGCGTGCCGATCACTTTGGGCCGGATGGCGTCGATCTGCCTGTCCAGGTAGGGGGAGCATGCTTTTATCTCGCCGGGCAATGGGTTCCGGTTCTGGGGCGGGCGGCACTTCACCACGTTGGTAATGAATATCTCCTCACGGCTTAGCCCGGCAGAAGCCAGGAGGCTATTTAGTATTTCCCCGGCCCTACCGACAAATGGCTTCCCCTGCATGTCCTCATTGCGGCCGGGCGCCTCGCCAATGAGCATGACCGCTGCATTCATGTTCCCGCTTCCTGGGACGGCGCTGTTCCGCGTTTTCCACAAGCTGCATTTCCTGCAGGCCCGTATCTCATCAGCAATTTCGCTTAGCATTTAAGCACCCGGGGGGATATACACATCTTACAATAAAAAGCCCACTAATTCCTCTACCGGCAAGCTTTTTATGAGCAAGGCATAAGAATAATATGGTGGGCTTATGAAAGAGTTTATTGTTTCAACAAGTGACAGGATTGGTGCGGTGCGTGATGTATTTAAGGCGATCGCAAGCACAGGCATAAACATCAAAGCTGTCTCAACTGATGTTTGTGGCAAGGAAGGGCAGATTAGGGTCATCACAAATGACCATGATAAGACACGCGAGACCCTTAAAAAGGGGGGATTTAAGTTCGCGGAGAATGAAGTAGTGACAATGCGGCTGGAAGACAAGCCGGGCCAGCTGCTGAAATGCATAGAGGACTTTGCAAAGGATAACATCAACATCAAGTCCGCTTACATAGTAGGCAAGGAAAGAAACGGGAGTATGATGGGCTTTGTTGTTGATGATGTGGCAAAGGCAAAAAAGCTTTGCTACCCTGGGCTCACACAGCCCTGATTGCTTTAGAATCCTAGCGCAAACAGGACAAGCCCTACTGCCACAGCAAACAGCGTTGTAAATATCTGCACATAAATTGTATCTTCCACAGAATAAGACAAAAGCGGAAGAAGGCCATGGCCATCCTGGCTCAATGTGCTCACCAACAGGACAGAAAAGGGGATCAGCCCTTGCGCAAACATTACCACAAATATCAGGTGCGGGCCAGACTCTGGGATAACGCCTATTAGCGCAGCAAACAGGAGCATGAGAAGGCGGTTTTGGGGGATCACCGCCTGCAAGTCAAAGTTTGCTGTCAGCCAGTTCATTGCAAGCAAAGTGAAAAAAAGCCAAAGGAACAGCTGGAGCATATGTTTTTTTACTATATGCTCCCATACATGCTTGTGGATAAAATGGCTAAGCCCCAGCGACATTTCTCCCTTATGTGGCACTACCTGGCACTTCTTTGAAAGGTGCAAATTTAGTGCCTTTGCAAGCTTATCTGCAAGGAACCCACCAATAATGCCTAGGATAATACATATCCCAAAAATCAAAAGTGCCGTGTCAGGAAACATAGCCAGCATCACAAAGGCCTCATCCCCAGCGGTGGAAAGCATAACTGCCACCAGCGCACCAAACCCAACTATGCCACTAATGTAGAGTGAGACAATAAAAAACGCGTCAATGCAGCCAGGAATTGCGCCCAGCATAGAAGCAAACACATATTGGGTAAATGGCTTTCCAGTGACATGGGAAGTTATGGCCTTCTTGTAGCGGAGCATAAGATATTCAACAATTACCATGAGGACAAAGACAATTGTAAGGATCTTCATGGTCCCCGCAAATGCCTCCCAAATCATGGCATTCACAAACGGCATATGATCACCCGCTGCCAAGAAGCGCCGCATCAGCTATCTTTTTGAAAATTGGCTCAAGCTCCGGCTTGTAAGCCACAGGCGGCTCCATGCGGACAAGCGCCTCAACAAACGCCTTGTCGTAGGGTATCTCGGCAAGGATTCTTAGGCCATTCTTGGATGCAAACCGCCTGATGGCTTCCGCCTGTTCCGGATTTAAATCCGCCTTGTTTATAACTATGCCCGCTGGGATGTTGAAGTGCGACACTACTTTCAGCGCGCGCTTCAGGTCCCAGAGTGCCGCGGGGGTGGGCTCGGTAACGGCTATTACATAGTCGCTCCCTTGGACTGACGCCACGACCGGGCAGCCAATTCCCGCAGCAGAGTCAATTATGGTTATATCCGCGGGAAATGCCGCGGCAAGCTTCTTTACCTCATAAACAACTTTCCCGGAGCCGGCTTCCCCCATCTCAAGCTGGGCAGAAACAACTGGAAAGCCATATTTGGTATTTGCAGACCCAATGGTTGCATCCTCAATAGGGTATAGCTCAATAGCATCCAAGGGGCAGGCAAGGGCACACGAACCACACCCTTCGCAGAGGGCGCTGTTGATCACTGGCTTCCCTGATTCCATTTTTATCGCCCCGAAGGCGCAGGCCTCCACGCACTTGCCACAGCCTGTGCACTTGTTAGGGGCAAGGCGCGCCTTCTCGCTAAGTGAGAGCTTCTTCTTGCTGGAAATCTCCCTGACCCCCAGCACCAATGCCAAATTCGATGCATCCACATCACAGTCAACAGCAACAACCCTATGCTCCCGTGAGAGCAGGACCGCAAGCGATGCAGTGATGCTGCTCTTTCCAACCCCTCCTTTGCCAGAAAGGACATTTAGCTTCACTATTCTGGCCTCCGCATCCTTGTCTCATGCAAATTAAGCGGCACGGCTTTTGGCCTTTCCCTATCATAAACCATGAACACGTTTAAGCCAGCAAACTCGGACTTTATCCTATCCATTTCTTCTTTCGTAAGGGGCTTGCTAGCACCCGGCCTAAGTGGCGTGCCAAGGAAGACGCTATGCGGCCTTATCTCCCTTGCAATTGCTGCCATCTCGCCTGCATATCCCTTGTTCAATTCCACGAACATCATTTGCAGCGAAAGCTCCCCCTTAAACTCCCGCTTCATTGCCTTGATCCCGCCAATAATATCATCGAAGCTTATCCCCTCCGCAGGCCGGTTTATCTTCCTAAATAGCTCCTCACTGGGGGCATCAAGCTTTGCTTGTATCATATCAAACTGCCTTAAGCCTTCCCGCACCTCCGGCAAGTGCAAGAAAGAGGAGTTTGTGAG
>WALL01000020.1 GCA_015522845.1 Nanobdellati archaeon | reverse complement strand
TTAAGCCCGGTCGCTAGCTGCGCGGGGGTGTTTGCCATAAAGGAAGAAGTGCTTGCTATTTTTAGTGAAAAGGGGCTGTTCGTTGCGCCTGATGCGCTTGACAAGATAATGGAGAGCGATGACCCAATTAGGCTTGCAGGGGAAATTGCCAACCGGGCTAGCGGCCCCTGGGTAAGGCTGGAGGACATTGGGGAAAAGAAGGCCGAGCCAAAGCCAGTAATCAGCTTAAGGAAAAAGTTTGAGCCTGAAGCAAGGGACATCCCCGCCAAGCTAGAGATATTTGACGAATATGACATAACTGGGAAAAGCACGAGCGAGGGGAAAGTTGAGGACTTCGTTGCGCTGTTTAGGGATAGGTTTGAGACACTTGGAAAAATGCTCCACGAGCGCGGCGGGTTCGTGCGCGACATTGAGGTGCTTAAGAAGCGGCACAGCTATGAGGAGGTAAGGGTTGCAGGCATTGTTGACTCCATAGCAACAACTAAGAATGGGCATCGCCTGATGGAAATTGAGGATGAGGCCGGGTCGCTGAAAGTGCTGTTCCCAAAGAGCGACAAGGCGCTTCTTGAGGAGTCCCAAAACATAATCCCAGATGAGGTAATTGGCGTAGAGGGCAAGCTTAGCAAGGAGCTTTTCATTGCAAAGCAAATCCTCCGGCCTGACGTCCCTATGCGGAAGCCAAACAGGACAAAGGAGGATATATATGTTGCCCTGCTGTCTGATACCCATGTTGGGTCTAATTTCTTTATGGAGAAGCAGTTCAACAAGTTCCTCGAGTGGATAAACGGGAATGGTGGGCAAAGGGAGCTTGCTGGAAAGGTGAAATACATTACAATTGCTGGCGACCTTGTGGATGGCGTTGGCATATACCCAAACCAGGAGGAGGGGCTGCAAACAAACGACATATTCAAGCAGTACGAGCAGCTTGGCTATTACCTTGAGCAGATACCTAAATACATTGAAATGGTTGCAATTCCCGGAAACCATGACGCCGTAAGGGTTGCAGAGCCCCAGCCAGCGCTGCCAAAGGAGGTGCTCGGGCTACTGGCGGGCATGAAGAACTTCCATATGATTGGGTCGCCTGGCTACATATCGGTGCACGGGTTTGAGATAATGATGTACCATGGCGCATCAATACATGGCATGGTCCCCCATACAAATAATATCAGCTATGAGCACCCGGAAGCTGTAATTAACGAGTGGCTAAAGCGCCGGCACCTGCACCCGGTCTATGGGGAGAAGCCGCCAATTGTCCCGGAAAAGAAAGACTACCTTGTGATACGGCGCGTTCCTGACCTTGTCCATGTTGGCGATGTCCATAGGAACGGCTATACCACATACCATGGCGTTATTGGCATCAACAGTGGCTGCTGGCAAAGCATTACGCCCTACCAAGTAAAGCAGGGCCACCACCCGACCCCTTGCTTGCTGCCGCTTGTGAGCTTGCGCTCTGGGAGGATCACCATACTCAACTTTAGGGGGGGTGCAAAATGAATGCCACAGAAGATGTGGAAAGATACTATGCCCTAATGGAAAAAAGGGCAGCAATGGCTTATGAGATAGCAGGCGCCTCACGGGCAAAGGGATATGACCCCGAGACCAAGGTTGAGATCCCGCTGGCAGCGGACATATGCGACCGCGTTGAGGGGCTTGTGGGGCCAAAGGGGATTGCCAAAGACATGAGGGCATTCCTTGCTGGGCACAGCCGCGAGGAAACGGCACTTAAGATATGCGACTGGATAGTTGGGGGCAAGTTTGGGGAAGGCAGCCGGAATGAGAAGGCAGAGCAATGCATAAGGAGCGCGCTTGCACTCCTAACAGAAGGCGTTGTGGCCGCGCCAATAGATGGGATAGCCCATGCCGCCGTTGAAAAAAACCCTGATGGCAGCGAATATCTGGATGTTTACTTTGCCGGGCCAATAAGGAGCGCAGGCGGGACAGCACAGGCGCTTGCAGTGCTGGTAGCGAACTATACAAGCAACCTGCTTGGGCTCGAAGGCTACCGGCCAACCGAAAGCGAAGTGGAAAGGTATGTTGAGGAAGTGAACCTTTACCACAATGCAATAAGCCGCCTGCAATACAAGGCAACTGACGACGAGGTCCGGCTGATAGTGCGCAACTGCCCTGTATGCATAAACGGGGACCCAACGGCAGATGTGGAGGTTGATGTCTACAAAGACTTAGAGCGGATACCTTCCAACCGCGTAAGGGGGGGGATGTGCCTTGTCATAAGCGAGGGAGTGGCGCAAAAGGCAAGGAAGGTGGTGAAATACGCAAAGGTGTTTGGGCTTGACTGGGAGTGGCTAAAGGCAGTTATAAAGGGAGGGGACAGCGACAAGGGCGAGACTGAGCTAAAGCCAATTGAGACGTTCATAAAGGACATAGTTGCAGGGAGGCCAATACTCGCATACCCCTCACGAACCGGCGGCTTCAGGCTAAGGTATGGCCGGGCAAGGAACAGCGGGCTGATGAGCAAGGGCCTGCACCCTGCGACAATGGTTGTGCTTGGCGGGTTCCCTGCAATAGGGACGCAGCTTAAGGTTGAGAGGCCGGGAAAGGGCATGACCGTTGTCCCTGTTGACACAATAGAGCCCCCCGTGGTAAGGCTAAAGAGCGGGGAGGTGCTGCGCGTTGGGAGCGCCGAGCAGGCAAGGGACATAAACGGCGAGATTGAGGAAATACTCTTTAACGGCGACATGCTGGTCTCGTTTGGGGACTTCCAAAAAAGCAACCACCCAATTGTGCCGTCGCCATGGGTTGAGGAATGGTGGGCGCTTGAGCTAAGGGAAAAGGGCGCAGATGCGCCTGCGGACCTTACCTTTGACGAGGCGCTTGAGATAAGCAAGAGGTATGGCGTGCCCCTGCACCCAAAGTTCACTTACAACTACCATGATGTAAGCGTAAGCGAGCTGAAGTCGCTGATAAGGTGGCTTGGCACTGCAATGGAGAAGGGGCCGGAAAAGCGGACTCTTGAGAAGCTGCTTGTCCCGCACAAGCTAAAGGGCGACTACGTCTACATGGAGCCAGAGGTTGCAAAGGCACTCACAACAACGCTTGGGCTGCATGGAAGCGCAACAGCAGCTGAAACCGAAGACCCCATGGAGCTTGTGAATTCCCTATCTCCAGTGAGGATAATGAAGAAGGCCCCCCTATACGTTGGCGCTAGGATGGGGCGCCCGGAAAAGGCAAGGGAGAGGCTAATGACCCCCGCACCACATGTGCTATTCCCCGTTGGGAACTACGGGGGGGCAACGCGCTCCATAATGAAAGCCTATGAGCGCGGCACAATCACCGTGCAGCTGGCGCGATACCGGTGCCCAAAATGCGGGGAGCTGACTGCAAGCAGGATCTGCGAAAAGTGCGGTGCCCGCACTGAGCCAGACTACATATGCCCACGCTGTGGAAGGAAGGGGAAGCACTGCCCAGTCTGCAATGTTGATGGTGTGGACTACGACAGCCGCGTAATCAACATTAAGGAGATGATGGACCGTGCAATCATGAAAGTAGGCAAGCCAGACCCAAAGATAAAGGGCGTTAAGGGGGTAATGAGCGAGCATAAGATTGCGGAGCCCCTTGAGAAGGGGATATTACGGTCAAGGCACCAGGTTTACTTGTTTAAGGACGGGACAATACGCTTTGATTCCACAAACCTCCCGCTAACGCATTTCATGCCAAAGGAGATTGGCACCCCTGTTGAGAAGCTAAAGGAGCTTGGCTACCGCAAGGACATAAATGGGGATGAGCTGCTCCGTGATGAGCAGATTGTGGAGCTGTTCCCCCAAGATATAATCCTTTCAGAGCGGGGTGGGGAATACTTGTTTAGGGTAAGCCAGTTCATTGATGACTTGCTTGAGGGGCTTTACGGCCAGAAGCCGTATTACCTGTGCCGCGGCCCGAAGGACCTTGTCGGAAAGCTTGTTATAGGGCTTGCGCCCCACACAAGCGCGGGCGTGCTTGGCCGCATCATAGGGTTTTCAAAGGCACAGGCCTGCTATGCGCACCCGTATTTCCACGCCGCCTGCCGCCGTGACTGCGACGGGGACGAGGACGCGGTGATGCTTTTGATGGATGCGCTGCTGAACTTTTCAAAATGGTACCTCCCATCAACACGTGGCGGCTCGATGGACGCCCCGCTTGTGCTGACGCTTGCCCTTAACCCGTCGCAGGTAGACGACCAAGTGCATGAGATGGATATTGCCTGGGGATACCCTCTTGAGTTCTATAGGACCTCACATGAGCTGAAGAAGCCAAGCAGCTATAAGATAGAGCTTGTTAAGTCGCGGCTTGGCAAAGACACCCAATACTCTGGCTTTGGGTATACGCACGGGACAAGCAGCATAAGCAGGGGGATCGTCCAGTCATCATACACCAAGCTAGGGTCCATGCTTGAGAAAGTGCACGCCCAGCTGGAGCTTGGGCGGAAGATAAGGGCGGTTGACGAGAAGGATGAGGCCACGCGTTTGCTAAACTCACACTTCTTCAGGGACATATACGGGAACTTGCGCGCGTTTGGCGAGCAAAAGTTCAGGTGTGTTGACTGCAATGCAAAATACCGGCGCGTGCCGCTTGTTGGGAAGTGCACAAAATGTGGGGGGAAGATCATATTAACAATTGCCGAAGGCTCGGTGCGGAAGTACCTTGAGATAAGCAAGGAGATTGCGGACAAGTACGGGCTTGACGACTACATACGCCAAAGGCTAAAGATTGTCGAGGGAAACATCAACTCGGTGTTTGTGAACGACAAGAGCAAGCAGTACAATCTGGCTGACTTCTTCTGAAAATATTAAAAAGCTAGGTGCCATATCCTACTTGTGGTCAAGATG